>JALHRF010000143.1 GCA_022841545.1 Bauldia sp.
GACCCTCGGCCAGCTCCTGCTCGCGCTCGACGAGCGCCTGCTGCTGGCGTCGGCGCCGGGCCGTGGCAAGGAAGCCCATCCGGGCACGCAGCTCATCGTCGGAGATCTCATTGGTGCGAGCGTTCTCTGCGGACCGCAGTGCCCGGGCCGGATCGAGGGGCTCCATCACCACGGCCATGGTGCGACGCGTCGTGCCTCCGAGCAGGAACGGCAACAGGAAGTCGGCGCCCACCTCGACCCGCGGCCACTCGGCGATCCAATAGGTGGAGTGGAGTGCGCCGTCGGTCCGGTAGTGGCGCCACGACTCCTCGGCCGCCATCGGCCCCGCGTTCGTCGGGTCTGTGCCGGCGCGCTCGGGCTCGCCGCCGCTGCGGCGATCAAGCTGCGGTCGATCGTCGGGGCAGAAGCCGAGGCGAATGGCGCGGGCGAGAAGCCGGGGGCTGAGCGCCCCGCGCACCACGACCTCGGCCCGGAGCAGATGCTCGGTGAGCGCCGTCAGCTCGCGCATCACGATCGCAGCTGCTCCCGCCTCGCCACCACCCGCGCGGCGGATCGCACCCGAGGCACGCCGCGCGTCGATCTGGAGGGCCAGGAAGGTCTCGTGCTGGCGTCCCGCAGGGCCCGCCTCATCGAGCAGCTCGAGGTATGAGCGCACGCCCGGGTGGGAGGAGGGCAGGGTCAGTCCGTCGCGCAGATAGCGCCCCAGCTCATCGACGGGCTGCGTCACCGTGCGATCGATCCACGCGAGCCGGCTGACCGGACTGCCCGGTCGGGCAAAGCCCGACAGCACCGACCCCCAGCGGGCAAGACGGCGTTCCTTGTCGTCGAGCTCGAGCAGCGCGAAGGCGCCCCCTTCGACCGCGAGGACGGCGGTCCAGGTGGAGCCCTCGCGGGCGATTCCCACCTCGCCGCGCGCGGCCTGGGCCGAGAGGATCCGAAGGCCGGACAGGCTCTGCGGCAGGGCCAGATCCGCCGCTTCGCTCTGTCCGTGGCCGCGGGTCGGTGCTTGTGAGAGGTGACGATGGCCGCCGGTCGCGCGGCGGCTGGCGAAGCCGGTTGCGATGGCGGCCCAGGCGACCGGAGGACGACCGCCCACGCGCAGGAAGGCGCTTGCGAGGCCGGTGCCGGCAACGGCCAGGCCCGTGAGAGCGCCTGCAGTCGTCGGGGCCACGTTGAGGCAGACCACCAGGCCCACCAGGCCGAGCGCGACGCACGTGACCTGGCTCCAGGTCAGCCCTCCGACCGCGCCGCCCGGCTCGATGGGGCCGAAGCGATAGCGAGTGGGCTCAGGCGCCATCGACGCCTCGAAGAGGCAGCTGCGGACCGGGCGGCGGCCCCGCCGCCCGTTGCTGATCCGGCACCCCTGGGGCGAATCGGGGCGTCGGGCCTGCAGGAGGCCGAGCCGGGGCAGCTGCGGCCGCGAAGAGCGGGGCCTGTGTCCCGGTCGGCGCGGCGCCCCCGCTGGGTGAGCCTCCCGCCGACAGGGCGGCGCCACCTCCGCCAGCCTGACCAGAGCCGCCGCCTCCGGCCGCGACACCTGCCATACCCGCCGCACTGGCGCCGAGCGCGAGCGCGCCGGCCCCCGCTCCCACCCCACCGAACGACATCCGCGTGCGGGCGACGTTCCAGGCCAGGGACGTCCCAGTGGTCGTGGTCACCGCGTGGCGGGCCTCGCGTTGGGGCTGGGCGATCTCCGCTGCGAGCGGGATCACCGAGAACAGCACGAACGGCGAGAAGGCCGCCAGCAGGAACATCCCCGCTCCTGCGAGGACCGCCGACGGCCCATCGCCTGAGGTGAGCGCCGAGAGCCCGAGCGAGAGCGTCGCCACGATCACCAACTTCGAGAGGACTGCTGCTGTGATCAGCTGCACCAGGCGCCGCACCCAGCCCGAGAGCACCGGCCAGATCATCGTCGCGAGGAAGAGCGGCAGGAACATCACCGCCACGTAAACGACCCCGGCGCGCAGGATCAGCTCGAACCAGACGAAGATCGCAGCCAGCGCCATCACGAGCGCCATGAGGAAGGACGCGAAGAGCGGGATCGGTCCACCGACCGCGCTCGCCTGGGTGAGCGTGCTTGCCAGGGCGTCGGTGTCCTCGGCGACTCCGGCGGTGAGCTCGGCCGCCAGGGCATCCGTGACCGCGAGAGCCGTCTGGGTGACGCTCACCGCGAGTCCCGCGAGGAGCATCGCCGCGGGTAGGTGCAGGAGCCCCACCCGGACGAGGAGCCCGCCGTCTTGGCGGATGAGCGCCTGGAGCACCGTGAGGAGCAGAAGCGGCAACAGCAGGATCGCGCCGGCCTGGAACATGAATGCGAAGTGGCTCTCGAACCAGGGTGCCGAGAGGTCGACCGAGGTGGTCGAGTCGATCGCGTCGGCCACCTGCAGGAGGAGCCAGGATGCACCGTCGCCCACCCAGCCCGTGAGCTGGCCGAGGACGGCGTCGCTTGCCGTGCCGGCCGCGGCGCTCGCTGCATCGCCGGCGGCGCTGCAGACGACCCCGATCCCCGGGACATCACACGGCCCGGGGAGGTCGACCGCCTCGGCTCGCGGAGGCGAGACGGCAAGGAGGCCGAGGGCCGTGGCGAGAGCGAGGACCAGCAGACACAGGCTAGCCGGGTGTCTGCGCGACGAGATCACGGAGCGAAGGAGGCGAAGCCTCGGGCGGCTTCGACGAAATCGCGGGGGGCCGCCGCCGCATCCGGCGCGGTGACGGTCGGCACGGGGCCTGGGTTATCGGTGCCGAAGCGCTCCACTCGCCAACGCCCACCCGACCACGCCATCTCCGCACGGCTCGTCGACCACGCCGCGATCGGGGCTCGCTGGGGCGTCGCCAGCAAGGTCACCTGCCAGACGGCGATCGTGGCCCGGCGCCCCGTATACGCCTCCACCCGGTAACCGAGGGGCGTCATCTTGAGCACGACCTCTCCGTCTCGAGCAGGTGTCCGCATGATCCGGCCCAGGTAGCCGTAGGTCCGGTCGAAGAGCGGATCGAGCTGCGCCCGGTAGGCCGGTGGCGCAAACGCTGCGACGGCGGCTCGGCGCGCCTGCCGGCTCGCGATCAGGCGAGGGTCGGCGAGCGAGGACAGCGCCCGAGCGGCCGCTCGGGCCGCGCCTTCGCGGGTACGCGCTCCGCCTCGGGGCGTTGCCGCGGCGGGCGGAGAGGGCAGCGAGCCGGCCGCCGACGACGAAGCCGCCGCGGACTCGGCAGACCCCCCGCGCACGTCCGGGGTGCTTAGGCGGCCAGCCGCGACGCCGAACGCGAAGATCACCAGCGCGCTCCCGAGGATCGCAGGCAGTCTGAGCCGCCCTCGGCGGTCTCGAGCCGGCCCGAGGACGCGCGGGGCGGGGAGGGAGGAGGGCGGCACGGTTACTGCCGCCCGATGGCGTAGAAGAAGTTCACGATCTGTGGCGCCATGCCGACGAGGAGGCCTGCGCCCGCCGCGATGAGGACGCCGCGCCGGCCCCCCGACGTCGCGCCGTGGTGGTTCGACTGCGCCCCCCAGGCCCAGGCGATCGCTGCGACGACGAGAGCGGCGAGGATCAGGATCAGTGACCAGGAGTAGAGCCCATCGACCAGCTTCTGGAGCTTGGCTTGTCCCGGAAGACCGGAGGGGTCGGGCGTGGCGGACACCTGTAGAGCGAGGCCTAGTCTCAACGCTGGCAAAGAGTCGCTCCTTCCGATGGTTCGCCTTAGCCGTGCCGGCCACAAGGGAAAAGCATAGTCGGTTGACTATACGTAGCAAACTAAAGCGCCATTTGCCGCCGGATGCAACTGGGACTGGTGCGGACCGCCGGTGCGCTCGGTCGAGTCCGCCCCCGGTCGAGGTCCAGCGACGGTCCCGTCGCGTTGGTGCCGGCGCCTGGGCCCTCGGGTGGGGACGTCGCCCGGGATCGGGGCCGGGGCTCGCGCCGCGGCAAGCACAGACACGACCGCCCACTGGCGCCGGGCTCGCGGGCTCGCTGGCCGAATCCGAAGAGCCGAAAACGCCACCAGGCACTGGATTGCACAACAGGCGGTCCTGCCGCGTCTCGCGCCCCCGCCGCTACGGCTGCAAACGCACCCTCGTGGGGAGGAGGAGTTGCAAGCTCGCGTACAGATCGATGTCCTGGCGCGCCTCGTCTTCCAGAGTGACGACTAGCGCGTAGCGCTCCGCCTGGACGAGCCATGGCGACGAGATGTGACGAAGGACCACGTAATAGGTCTCGCCATCGTCGACGTCGAGCCGACTGGTCCTCAGCGATCGCACTTGGAGGGTGCTGTCGTTGCTCGCCTGTTGACCCGGCACCAGCGTGGGCCGTCGCCGGTCGCTCGGGAGAGCGCGGCGCGCCTCTCTCTCAGCGGGCTGGCGCTGCCACGTTTCGCGAATATCGTCCAAAGTCATCGCTCGAACGAGATCGAAGCTCATGTGGCTTGAGAGGTACTCCCGACGAGTCCGCCGGACGTCTGGGTCGAAGGCGAGCGCCACCGTGATAGTCCGAGCGGTCGCCCCTCGCGCGAACTCGGGCGGGATGGGAACAGGGTGGATGACGGCGGTGTCCGCGTCGAGTGAACCCTCGAAGGTCATCGCTACTCGCCGCGCTCCGCTCTCCAACACGCGCGACGCGATTGGGCGCCCGTAGCCGGCGACCCGACGCAAATCGTCATCATCGAGACCCGCTGATCGGGTGATCGGGAGAGCCGCCGCGCCGATTAGGGCCCGTACGAGGTTGGCGCTTGCCCCCGGATAGCGCTTAAGAACCTGAGCAGCGATGCGGGCGACACGAGGAGCGGCAAAGCTCGTTCCGTTCGCGATGCCAAACAGTTGTCCATCTCGCCTAGCGAGAGAGAGAACGCTGACTCCGTAGTCGCGGTCCCTGAGAGTACCGAGGTCAGTGAGGACCCAATTGCCCCCTCGCTCGACGACGTCGGGTTTGGTTGCTCCGGCAACGCCTGGGCCGGTACGAGTGAACGGCGACGCTTGCCCGATCTCGGCGACGGCTCGGTCGCCCGGCCTCGAGGTGCCCGTGATCGTCTGCGGGGCGTCGGAGTGGGCGATGCTGCCAACCGTGAGCACGTTGGCAGCGACCCCGGGCTCGGCCACCCGTGCCTCGTCCGCCAGAAGGAATCCCGGGTACGCGCTGCACAGGTCGGTGCCCGGCGGCAGATCATGGGGAGTGTGATTGCCGGCCGCGACGACGATGACTATGTCGAGCTCCCGCGCGAGATCGTCGAGGCTCTCGGTCCAGGTGCTGACATGCGGGCCGCTGTAGGGGGAGTCGTCGGCTACGGACAGGTTGAAGACCCGGACCCGATGTTCATCGTGTAGCTGCCGGATTGCCTGCTCGACGACCATGTGGACCGGGAGGTCTGTCGGGAAGCGCGTTCGGCTCGCGTCGCGCGGGTCGGGCTCCAGTACTCGAACGCTGTGGATTGGCGCGTGGGCGACCCATGGGACCTCACCAGCGAGGGCCCCTTCGACATCGTCGTAGGCGAGAATGCCCGCGACGAGCGTTCCGTGGTCGCTCGCCGGTTGCCACGAGTGGCCAGCCGGGATCGCGCTCCGCGAGACGACCACCTCGCTCGGGAGTAGGGGGTGATCCATCACCCCGTCGTCGATGAGTCCGACTGGGGCCATCGGCTCGAGGGAGGCTGTCGGCAGGGTTTCAACGTCAGCGTTTCGCCAGTCTGAGGGCTCCAGACGTGGGGTCGGAGGGCGGCGAATCCGCTCTACGACAGTCAGGTCGAGCAAGTCGTCCAAGCACTGCCGGCCGACGCGTGCGCGAACGACCGAGTATCTGGCCCGCTCATCGGCCCCGAGGATCGTCGCGCCATGAAGCGAGATGACCGTCTGCACGTCTCCGATCCGCGCGCGCGCCGTCGCACCGTCGGGTGACGGCCACACGATCACATCGACAACCCATGGTGCGCCCGCTTCGTCACCGTCCTCGGGCACGCCGGGACCGCGACGGTCGGTGCGGTCATACGGCAGGAACTCGTCTATCGACTCGAAGAGCGAGCGTTGTGGCGCGTTAGACCTATCTCGTCCGGCCGCGGTATAGGCGGCGAGATTCGCCTCGAGTAGTGCGGGCTCATCGCCAGGGGCGAGCACGAAGTACGTCCATGCCGTGGTGTCGCCAAGAAACTGGAGTCCGCTGGTGACGAGGGCGCTCTCCTTCAACGGGCCGAGAGCGCGGATCTTGAAGACGTACGCGGGATCTACGCCCTCGATGCTCCTCGCGGCGCGCTGGGCCTCCACAGCCCGGGCGAGCTCTCCAGAGAGCTTGCGGCCATGGGCGCCCGGAGAAGGTCTAGGTCGATCCCCGCCGCCTCCACCTGCCCGCCTGCTCTCAAGGTACACGGGCATAGGCAGCACCAAGTGATCACTCATGCCCTACCAGGGTCGGCTGAGGGCGTCTCGGACAGCCCGGTCGAGATCGTCCTGTTCGACAGCGTCTCGGTGCTCCAAGACCGAGAAACGCACCGCGTCCCATGCGACTTTCTCCACGGCCGAGTGAGGCTTTCCTTTCAGCCGCGAAGCACTCCCGTCGATGTCAAGATCGCGGTGCTTGATCGAACGCAGTCGCTGGCGTAGCAGGCGCCGGCTCTGGTGCACCGTCGCAAGCGGGAAGGACAGTACTTCATCGAATCGTCGCCACAGGGCCGAGTCGAGAAGCTGTTCATGGTTCGTTGCGGCGATGAGCAGACTCGGTCCATGGAACGCGTCGATCATCTGCAAGAACGCGGTGATCACGCGCTTAATCTCGCCATGCTCGCTTGGATCGTCTCGCGCCTTTCCGAGCGCGTCGAACTCATCGAATAGCAGTACCCACGAGCCCTGGCTTACGAAGTCGAAGATTCGATGCAGATTGGACGCCGTCTCCCCGAGGTAGCTCGAGACGACGGCATCGATGCGGACCACAACCAGCGGCAGTCCCATCTCAGTCGCCAAGGCTTCGGCCGCGCTTGTCTTTCCGCACCCTGGCGGCCCGTGAAACAGGACGCGCTGTCGTCGCGGGATTCCGCGCCGGTCGATCTCGTCCCACCTTCTGTATTCCTCGGAGAGCAACCGCAGGCGATCGACTAGATCACCGGTGAGCACGAGGTCATCCAGCGATCGCTCGGCGTGCCGGACCTCCGCCAGCGGCCACTCGCCCTCGCGATCCCGTGGAGGTTCTGGCAAGACGACCTCCGGCGCGACCGTGGAAGATCCGCCGCCGACGGTCAGGAGCGCTCGGAGATCCCGCGCCAGCACCGTATGGTGCTTCGCTTCTTCCTCTTCGATGATCTCTTGCGCCGCGCGCCGAAACGCGAGCTGGTCCCCCTCACGGTAGGCGCGAAACAGCGCTTTGAGCTCACGACCAGCCATCGGTCAACCTTACCGTGGGTCTCGGCCCTCCATCGCCGAGGTCGCGCTTGAGGTGTCGGATCCGAACGAGGTGCCGCTCGTCGCCGTCCAGCCCACCCGGACATCGACGCGGGTGGCTACAACGGGAAGAAGCGGCCAACCCCTCTCCCGGGGAACTACGACGCGCAGCGGGATCGTAAAGGCACCTGCGTCCGCGCTGAACCGGTAGGCCAGCACGAAGTGGCCCCGCCGATCGGCCGTGGCGAGTGCCAGGGGTCGCCAGGTGGCGCCCTGGCGCCACTCCAGCTTCACGAGCTTTCCGCGGCCGGCGCTCCGGGGCGAGATCGCGCCGGAGATGCGGAGCGTCTCGCCCGGCCGGACCAAGCGAGAGCTGAGCCGCGTCGTCACCAGCGGCCGAAGCTGAATCACCCCGGGCGCGACCACCAGGGGGCGCCCGAGCGCGATCGCGCGCCAGGTCCCGCTCCGGCGCGGGCGCACCTGGAAGCTGAAGCGACCACGAGGATCGGTGAGCGTGGTTCCGTGCGAGAAGCCCTCCGGGTCGAGCAGGTAGACCGTCGCGCCACGCAGGCCCCGTCCATTCGGATGGAGGAAGCGCCCCGAGATCCTCACCGGCCGTGAGTACGTCGCGGCGATCAGCGGCACGAGCAGGCGCCCGCTTCGGCTGTAGCTCCGCGTCTGGTTGGTGTGGATGGCCCGAGTCTCGATGCGCGAGAAGTCGGGCAGCGGCACCCCGCTCGCCTCGATCCGCCCCGGTTCTCCAAGCGGGCCGTCGCCGCCGACGATCGTGGTCGCCTGGGCGCCGCCGATCGCCGCGCTCGGGCGTGTGACCAGAGCGGAGGTGACCTCGCGCGAGAGCCCGGCGTTGTCGCTCGCGCTGAGAACGAAGCGGATCGTCTCGCCGGGCGCTGCGTATGCCGAGAGGTCGAGGTCCCGCGTCTCGCCACCGGTGGTCGAGGATGCGACCGTCGGCCCGTCCGGTCCGCGGGCGCGCAGGGTCCAATCGTGCACCCCGCTCGTGGCGTCGGCCACCGAGACCGTCACCCGCACGCCGTCGTTCGGCAGGCCGATGAGGGTGATGCTCGCCGACGGCGGGGTGCGATCGATGCGAAGGGTCGCGTCTTGTAGGGCCGCTGAGCCGGTGCCATCGCCGTCGACCTCGAGGCGGAGCGTCTGCAGGCCGTCGGGTATCCCCGCCAGGTTGAGGCGGGCCGACTGCGAGCCCTGTCCGGGCGCCGCGGCGTAGAGGCCGCGCCCACCGATACCGATCCGCTGCTGGCCGATGCCGTCGGAGCCGAAGTTGTCGGCGGCCTGCCACTCGACCTGGGCCTGATTGGCGGTGACCCAGTCACCCGGCACGTTCGTCCAGCGCGCCGAGGGCGCCTCGATGTCGCGGACGAGGATCGTCGGGTCAAGGAAGGTCCAGACCCGGTTGGGCTGTTGGCGCGCCTCGGTCTGGGAGAGGCGCAGCGACGCGGTGAGAGCGCGCATCCCTATTTGGTACGCCTTCGGCTGAGAGGGGCTGCGCGTGATGTCCGATTCGGCGACCTGCCAGGCGAGGGCGCCGTCGGCGAGCACCTGCTGGGCGATCGAGGTCGCCGTCTGATGGAACCGCACCGCGCGCCAGCTGAGCGCCTCGATCACCGAGCCCGGCACGGGCGTGCGCAGATCGATCTGCCACTTTGTGCCGGTGAAGGAGGTGCCCATGGGCGGGCAGGTCACTCCGAAGCTCGCCCCCGTTTGCGCCACTGAACACTGGCCGTCGGGGACCGCTTGGGCGGCCAGGGCCTCGATGCCGTACGTGTAGAGGCTGCCGTCGGTGGCGAGCGCGGGCGAGGAGCCGAGAGCAGCGGCGGCGGCGAGCGCGCCGAGGCCGAGCGCTCGCATGAGATTCGCTCGCTGCCGCATCAGCTGAGGTTCCAGGGGCCGGGGGTGAACTCGCGCTCGGCCGGCGACACCGTCTGAGCCGGTGCGCGGTTGGGCGTCGATGCCGACGGGGGTGTCACGACCTGCGTCGTCCGCACAGCGCCGCTCTGCGCGGGAGCGCGCCCACGCTCGCGAGCCCGACGCCGCGCGACCTCGCGCGTGTGGCGAGTCTGGATCCGCTGGCGCTCACGGGCGGCCTCGCGGATGCGCGCCTGGCGCTTGGCGGAGGCGGCCGTCCTCTCGGCGGCATCCAGGATCGTTCGCGCGGGCACCGTCATCGCCACAACCTTCGAATCGTCATTGGCGGCGGGGGCATTCCCACCGAAGGAGAAGAGCACCATCACGGTGGCGACCGCAAGCCCGAGGAGCCCCACCAGCGCTCCCGTGGCCACGAGCGCGCCGAGGCTCGGTACATGGAGAGAGGGGCGAGGGCGACGGGACTCACCCCCCTTCGACGCAGATCTCGCCCGCGATCGGCTGGGCCGACGTCGGGCGCCGACCCTGGGAGGGGTGACGGGCCGCCCCGTGGCCCCGCCGGTCAGCGGCACGAGCTCGGGGTTCGGCCCGAGGGTCTCGCCGCCGGCTCCGATGGCCGCGCCATAGGTTGGGGGCGCCGGCAGGTCGCTCGCCAGCAGATCAGGCTCGGCCGGGGCGGTGCGCGCGGCATCGACGCCTGCGCCTTCGTCTCCCTGACCGTCTCGTTCCACTCTGCCGTCCTCTGTTGCCATATCGCCGCCGCCCCTCTATGGTCGGTTGACTGAGTGCGGCGAACTGATGATAGCCACCCGAGAGCAGAACACACAAGCTATGAAATCCTCCAGTCGTGCTTCCTCGCAAGACCCGCCGGTCGGTCAGACTGACCCCCATGGCGCGAACACCAGCGAACGAGGTCCTTACCGCCAGCGAGGTGGCGGCCTGGCTCGGGCTGAACATCGAGACGGTCCAGCGCGGCGCGAAGTCGGGCCGCTTGCCGGCGCGGCGGATCGGCAAGGAGTGGCGCTTCCTGCGCGACGCGGTGGCCGAGAGCCGTGGCATTCGCGTGGCAGGGGTGAGCGCGTCGGAGGAGGACCCCTTTCCGCGCTCACCGTTCGAGGCGCGCTCGGGGGCGGCATCGGCCGGGATGGACTCCGAGCAGGCGGCCGAGTTCCTTCGGATCAAGGAGTGGACGGTGCGGAGCGAAGCCAACCAGGGACGCCTCCCCGGATGGCACGAGGGCCCGCGCTGGCGCTTCTCGCGCGAGGAGCTCGTCGAGCACATGCGTCGCGACGAGCCGCAAGACCGGATCCGTTACGAGAGGCGACGCGCCCCGTAGCGGTGCGTGGTTGGAGGACCACCTGATGGGCGAGCCCCGTTTTCCCCGCGCCGGCCGGGTGCGTCAGCTCGAATACGCCCTTTCGGTGCTCGACCTCTTTCGCCCGCCCGATCGCACCGAGCTCAGCCTCTCTGCGATCGCCGCAGAGCTCGGGCTCTCGGAGGAGTACGCCAACAAGCTCCTCCGCCACCTCGAGGCCGCGGGAGTCGTCGAGCGCGGGCCGGTGTCGGGGGCCTGGCGCCTCGGGATCCGCCTGGCCGAGCTCGGGGGATACGCGATCGCCTCCCTGCATCCCTGGGACGAGTTCCGCCCGCCGTTGGCGACACTCCAGGAGACAACGGGCTTCGGTGGGCTGATCGCGGTGCTTTCGGGTGGGCGGGCGGTCTACGTCGATCACTTCCGCGGCACGGATCGCGCCCTCGGGCGTGCCTTCCCGGCACACGCCACCGCCCTCGGTAAGGCGATCATCGCCGAGATGGGATCAGACGCCCGCGACGATGCCCTCGCAGAGCTCGTGCTCGCGCCCTGGACGACCAGGACGATCACCGACCGTGGTCGCCTGGTCGAGGACCTGACAGGCGCCAAGGAGCGCGGCTACGCCCTCGAGGACGGCGAGTTCCACCAGGGCCGTCGCTCGATCGGCGCGGCGGTGCGCGACCACACCGGGACGGTGGTCGCGGCCGTCGGGGTGGGCGCTCCGGTGAGTCGCCTGCCCGATGAGGCGATCGACGGGGTGGCGCGCGCGGTGATGGCAGCGGCCGCCGAGGTGTCGCGCCGCCTCGGCGCCGGATCGCTGGAGGCGCTTCCTCCCTGGAGGCCCGTCGTCGAGGTGCAGTCGGTGATGGAGCCCCCGCTCGAGGTTCAGCCGGCGGGTGCGAGCGAAGCTCCGCCCACAAAGCCCGCCCGCCGCCGGCCGCGCGCCAAGGGATCCTCGGCAAAATGAGCGCCGCCGGCCAGAGCCTGCCGCGACCGCTGGCCGTGGCCGGGGCGGGCGTGGCCGCGCTCCTCACGTTGGTCGTCGGACTCCCGGTGATCACGCTGCTTGGCCTGCCGGGTCCGCCTGGCTCGGCTGGTGCGTCGACGGCGGATGCCGGCACGCTCGATGCCTGGATGGCGAAGCAGGTGCCGGGCTCTCCGCTGGTCGGGTTCGGCGCTGTCTTCGTGCGCGAGGGGGAGCGCAACGGCATCGACCCGCGCGCCCTCGTCGCGATCGCGATGCACGAGTCGGTGCTCGGAACCGCCGGGTCGGGAGCGGGCATCTATAACGCCTTCGGTTGGGGCCCGGCGATCGCCTTTTCGAGTTGGCGGGCGAACATCGCGACCGTGGCGCGAGGCCTTGCGCAGGGGTACATCGCTCGCGGCCGCGACACCCTCGCCGCGATCCAGCCAGTCTGGGCGCCGCTCGGGGCCGCGAACGACCCGACCGGGCTCAACTCGGCCTGGACCGAGGCCGTCGGCCGCTACTACCAGGACATGGGCGGAGATCCCTCGGGTTCGATCGCCTTCGTGCCCACGCTCGCCGGCGACGCTCAGGCCGCCCTCTGCCCGATCGGGCCCTGGGGTGGCACCGAGCGCCCGGTCGAGGTTCTCGCGGCGCTCAGCGGGCTGCCGGTGACGAGCACCAAGCGCACGCGGCAGACGACCGCGAGCGGTGGCGTCTCTGATCACTGGGTGGGCTGGACGCGCTGCTTCGCGAACGACCTCGGAACGAGTGCGCCCGCCGGAGACGCCGCAGCCTCGCGGATCGCGAGCGCCATCGGTGGCCCCGGGTACGCGGACTGGGGAACGACGGGCGGCGTGCTCAATGTCGAGCGCTGCGGGATCCGATTCCAGCTGCTGTGGCGTACCTACGTCGGCGGCAACCACTGGAACCACATCCACATCGGCGCGCGGCTCGTCGGGTACGCGCCGTGAATGGCGAGCCGCCAGCGGTGCTCGACGTGGCGGCCGTGATGCAGCGCTATCGCATCCGCGACCGCAGGGCGGCTCGGCGTCTCATGGATGATGCCGGAGGTTTCCTCGTCGCCGGGCGGCTCGTCGTGCGGTGGGACGATCTTGAGGCCTTCGAGCGCCGCCAGCGCGAGGCACGCGGCGGGGCTTCGGACGACGGCGACGCCCGATCGACCGCGCGGCCGATCGCGACGACGCGTCGGCCGAGCCCGCCGAAGAAGCCGCTCACTCCCGGGTGGTGGCGTTCGTGAGTGCTCGACGAGGGTGGCGCGAGACGATCGAGCCCGGGATCTACCGCGCCCACCGGGTCGCGTGCGCCTCGTCGGTCGATCACCGTCCGGGTCGCCGTTGCGGCTGCTCGTTCCAGATCGTCGTACCCGGGGCTCGTCCGGGAGCGACCCGCCTTCTTACGGTCAGCGGGACCGTCAGCCGCGCACGAGCCGAGCGCGACCGGCTGCGTGGTGAGGGACGGCCCGAGTCTCCATCGGTTGTCGAGTCTGGAACGCTCGACGAGCTCGCGGGTGACTACCTGAGGGCGAAGGCGCCGACGCTCGCGCCGTCGACCGTAGCGGTCCGGGAGGAGGCTTACAGACTCCGGGTAAGCCCGGCCCTGGGGGACCTAAGCCTTGCTGACATCACACGGCAGAGCGTCGAGATCTGGCTGGCGGAGACACTTGGGACGTCGAGCCGACATGCTTCCGGGAAGGCGCTGGAGGCCCTGCGGGTCATACTGAATCTGGCCGTCCAGTGGGGCAGGATTCCAGACAACCCAGCTGCCGGGCTCCGGCTTCCGAAGGTGCCTCGCGAGCGGCATCGTGCGGAGCGGGTCCTCGACGCCGCCCAACTCGCGGCGCTCTTTGATGGCACCCGAAGAGTCCACCTCGAGTCGATGCTCCGGATGGCCGGCGAAGCCGGCCTCCGGCGTGGTGAGGTGATCGGCCTCCGCTGGCCCGATGTCGACTTCTCCGCTCGGCGCGTTCTCGTGGCGCGGTCAGTGTGGCAGGAGGTCGGCCGGGATGGCGGCCCGCCTCGTCGCATCGTGGGTCCTCCCAAGAGCGGTCGCGAGCGCCGAGTCGCCATCTCCGCGGGGCTCGCAACCTGCCTGGCTCGTTGGTACGCCATCGCCGTCGTGGAGGGATGGGCGTCGGCCGACGGCTACGTATGGCCAGCTCGCGACGGCGGGCCGATGGACAGCGGAACGCCTGGGCAGGCCCTGGCTCGAGTGCTCATGAGGATCGGCCTGGTCGACGCCACCGGGCGTCCCCTTGTCTCCTTCCACGGCCTTCGCCACACCGCGGCCTCGATCATGCTCTCGCGCGGTGTGCCGCTGATCGTCGTGTCGCGCCAACTGGGGCACGCCAACCCCAACATCACTGCGCAGGTCTACGCGCACCTCCTGTCGGACAGCCAGCTCGATG
>JALHRF010000144.1 GCA_022841545.1 Bauldia sp.
ATCCCGACGGCAGCTCCAACGGCCAGTTCCTCGGCACCGAGGCCGCCAAGATCATCATCCTCAAGCCGCTGTCGGCGCTCCTCACCCCCGACGAGGGGATGAAGGCGCTCCGCTATCTTGGCGCGCTGATGCAGCAGGCCGGCGTCACCACGACCGGCGACCTGTTCTACGGCGGCGTCAACCTGCAGCTGGAGCAGGAGCTCACCGAGCGGTATTTCGGCCAGGCCGACAGCATCGCGCGGATCGTCCACGTCGTCGACGGCGTGACCTTCACCGGCCTGTTCGGCGACAATGCCCTCGACCAGGCCATCGCGCGGCGCGCGTCGAGCAACGAGCGCATCATCTTCAACGGCGTGAAGTTCTACGCCGACGATGCCTTCGTCAGTCTCGGCATGGAGCTGCAGTGGCCGCCCTACATCGACTCGGACCGCTTCAAGGGGCTGTTCATGTTCAACTCCACCGAGGACTTCATCGACGCGATGCGGCCCTGGTGGAACGCCGGCTTCCAGATCCACGTCCATTCCAACGGCTCGGGCGGCAACCAGATCACCCTCGATGCGCTCGCCTCGCTCCAGGCCGAGAAGCCGCGCTTCGACCACCGCTTCGCCTTCGAGCATTTCGGCATCTCGAGCACGGCGCAGGGGCGCCAGCTCAAGGCCCTCGGCGCGGTGGTCAGCACCAACCCCTACTACGTGTCCGAGCGCGCCGACCTCAACGCCGACCAGATCGGCACCGACCGCGCCTCGCTCGCCGCGCGCATGAATTCGCTGATCGACCAGGACATCGTCGTGTCGCTCCACTCCGACACGCCGGTCGGCGTGCCGAGCCCGCTGCACGAGGTCTGGGTCGCGGTGAACCGTATCGGCGAGCTCAGCGGCAAGGTCCATGCGCCCTACGAGCGCGTCCTCGACGTCGAGAGAGCGATGAAGATGGTGACCATCGACGCCGCCTATACGCTTGGCGTCAACGACCGCATCGGCAGCATCGAGTCGGGCAAGTTCGCCGATTTCGTGGTGCTTGAAGCCGACCCGCGCGACGTCGATCCGATGACGATCAAGGACATCGGCGTCGTTGCCACCATCCTCGCCGGCAACGTCACGCTGACGTCCGCGACCCGCAACCCGGACTGGAAGTAGGGAATCCGGGCCGCGAGGGCTTGCGAAAGGTCGCAGCCCTCGCTTGCTCCGGCCTCGCGTCGCCTGTATCAGCGCGGGCATGACCACCGCACCGCAAAAAAACATCCGCAACTTCGCGATCATCGCCCACATCGACCACGGCAAGTCGACGCTGGCCGACCGGCTGATCCAGACGACCGGCGGGCTTTCCGCGCGCGAGATGAAGGAGCAGGTGCTCGACTCGATGGACATCGAGCGCGAGCGCGGCATCACCATCAAGGCGCAGACCGTTCGCCTCAACTACCGCGCGAAAGACGGCAACGAATACATCCTAAACCTCATCGACACCCCCGGCCATGTCGACTTCGCCTATGAGGTGAGCCGGTCGCTGGCCGCCTGCGAGGGCTCGCTCCTGGTGGTCGACGCGAGCCAGGGGGTCGAGGCGCAGACGCTCGCCAACGTCTACCAGGCGCTCGACAACAATCACGAGATCGTCCCGGTCCTGAACAAGGTCGACCTGCCCGCCGCGGAGCCCGACAAGATCCGGCAGCAGATCGAGGACGTGATCGGCCTCGACGCCTCCGACGCCGTGCTGATCTCGGCCAAGACCGGGCTCGGGGTGCCGGACGTGCTCGAGGCGATCGTCAACCGCCTGCCGCCGCCCACCGGCGACCGGAGCGCAACGCTCAAGGCGCTCCTCGTCGACTCCTGGTACGACCCCTATCTCGGCGTCGTGGTGCTGGTGCGGATCGTCGACGGCGTCCTCAAGAAGGGCGACCGCATCCGCATGATGGGCACCGGCGCCAGCTACGATGTCGAGCGCGTCGGCGTGTTCACGCCGAAGCTGACCACGGCCGAGTCGCTCGGCCCGGGCGAGATCGGCTTCATCACCGCCGCGATCAAGGAAGTCGCCGACACCCGGATCGGCGACACCATCACCGACGATCGGAAGCCCGTCACCGACATGCTGCCCGGCTTTCGCCCGGCGATTCCCGTGGTGTTCTGCGGCCTCTTCCCGGTCGATGCCGCCGAGTTCGACGAGCTTCGCGCCGCCATGGGCAAGCTCCGCCTCAACGATGCGAGCTTCTCCTTCGAGGTGGAATCGTCCGCCGCCCTCGGCTTCGGCTTCCGCTGCGGCTTCCTCGGCCTCCTCCATCTGGAGATCATCCAGGAGCGGCTCCAGCGCGAGTTCAACCTCAACCTGATCGCCACCGCCCCGTCGGTGATCTACAAGATGTCGCTGACCGACGGCCGGGAGATCGAGCTGCACAATCCGGTCGACATGCCGGACGTGGTCAAGATCGAGGAGATCCGCGAGCCGTGGATCGAGGCGACGATCCTCACCCCGGACGATTATCTCGGCTCGGTGATCAAACTCTGCCAGGACCGGCGCGGCACGCAGAAGGAGCTGACCTATGTCGGCAGCCGCGCCATGGTCAAATACGACCTGCCGCTCAACGAGGTGGTGTTCGATTTCTACGACCGGCTGAAGTCGGTGTCGAAGGGTTACGCCTCCTTCGATTACCACCTCACCGACTACCGCCCGGCCGACCTCGTCAAGATGTCGATCCTGGTCAATGCCGAACCGGTCGACGCGCTGTCGATGCTGGTCCACCGCAGCCGTGCCGAGACCCGTGGCCGCGGCATGGTCGAGAAGCTCAAGGAGCTGATCCCGCCGCACATGTTCCAGGTGCCGATCCAGGCCGCGATCGGCGGCAAGGTGATCGCCCGCGAAACGGTGCGGGCGCTTCGCAAGGACGTGACCGCCAAGTGCTACGGCGGCGACGCCACCCGGAAGCGCAAGCTCCTCGACAAGCAGAAGGAGGGCAAGAAGAAGATGCGGCAGTTCGGCAAGGTCGACATCCCGCAGGAAGCCTTCATCGCGGCACTAAAGATCGAGGATTAGGGGGCTCGCGCTCCTTAGCCATAAAGTTCCCGCCGGTCGGAACCAAAGCGCTGTTTGTGCGTTGCGGTATCATATGACCAGCAAGAATCCCGCAGGCGAGCATGAGGGGCTCGCGCCGTGGCATTCCGCCATTCCACGCTCCGCCGACGGCTGGGCCTTCTTCTTCGACATCGATGGCACGCTCGTCGATATCGCGTCGACGCCTGACCGCATCGCCGTTCCACCGAGCCTGCCGCCGACGCTCGCGCACCTGTGGAAGCGGACCGGCGGCGCCGTGGCCATGCTGACCGGACGGTCGATCGCGATGGTCGACGAGCTGTTCGCGCCCTACACGCTTCCCGTCGGCGCGATCCATGGATCGCTGATCCGCCATGTCCTCGAACCCCCCGCCGAGGTCGTTCCCCACCCCGCGCTGCCCGACATCCGGAGGGTGCTGGAGCCTTTCGTCGCCGCCCATCCCGCCGCGCTTCTTGAAGACAAGGGCTCCGCGGTCGCGGTGCATTTCCGGCTCGACCCGAGTCTCGCCGAGAAGGCGGAGGCCGTCGTCCGCGACGCCGTCGCGCAATATGGCGAGGGGCTGACGGTGCAGCCCGGCAAGATGGTCTTCGAGGTCAAGCCGCTCGGCGCCGACAAGGGCACGGCGCTCGACGCCTTCATGGCGAGCCCGGAATTCGCCGGGCGCCGGCCCGTCGCGATCGGCGACGACGTCACGGACGAGTCGATGTTCCGCGCCGCGGTGGCCGCGGGCGGCGTCGCCCTCGGCGTCGGCGCGCCGCGGGGCAAGACCGCCGCGATCACGGCCTTTGCCGAACCCGAGGATGTCCGGCGCTGGCTCGCGGCGCTCACCTGAGGCGAAAGCGAATCCCGCCACGGGCGGCAACCCTTCGCCGGCTTCGGCGTTAAGCCATGTTGCATTGCGGAACACGAGGCAGGGGCACGCGCATGGGCAGGTTGGTCGTCGTCTCTAATCGGGTGCCGCCCCCGGCGGACAAGGGGGCGACGGCCGGCGGGCTCGCGGTGGCGCTGAAGGCGGCGCTCCGGGAGACCGGTGGCCTGTGGCTCGGCTGGTCCGGCGACACCGCCGAGGAGGCCTCCGGGGAACCCGTGGTCCGCACCCGCACCGAGGACACTATCGACTTCGCGGTCGTCGACCTCAGTCGGAAGGACCAGGAGGAGTATTACCAGGGCTTCGCCAACCGGGCGCTCTGGCCGCTCCTCCACTACCGGCTCGACCTCGTCGACTTCGACCGGCGCGACACCTCCGGCTTCTTCCGCGTCAATGCCATGTTTGCCACGCTCCTGGCCGAGCGGCTCAGGCCGGACGACGTGGTCTGGGTCCACGACTATCACCTCATCCCGCTCGGCAACGAACTCCGCGAACGCGGCGTCAGGAACCGGATCGGCTTCTTCCTGCACATCCCCTGGCCGCCGCCGGACGTCTTCATGGCGATGCCCTGTCACCAGCGGCTGCTCGAGACCTTCACCGCCTACGACCTCGTCGGCTTCCAGACCGACCACGACGCCGAGAATTTCGCGAGTTGCCTCCGGCGCGCCGGCATCGGCCGGGAGACCGCGCCCGGCCGCTTCGTCGCGGGCGAGCGGACCTTCGATGTCGGCGCCTTCCCGATCGGCATCGACACGCGCGCCTTCGCCGCCTCAGCGGCGCGCGCGGTGGCCAATCCGATCATCCGGCGGATGGCAACGAGCCTCGACGGCCGGGCGCTGGTCGTCGGCGTCGACCGGCTCGATTATTCCAAGGGCATCCACCAACGGATGCTCGCCTATGAGCGGTTCCTCAAGACCGACCCGGCCCGGCGGGGCCGTGTCGTCTATCTGCAGGTGACGCCGAAGTCGCGCTCGGAGGTGCCCGAATACGCGGCCATGCAGCGGGAGGTGGCCGAGACCGCCGGGCGCATCAACGGCGCCCATGGCGACATCGACTGGGTGCCGATCCGCTACCTCAACCGCACCATCAAGCACACCGCCCTGTCCGGCCTCTACCGCATGGCCAGGGTCGGGCTGGTGACGCCGCTCCGCGACGGGATGAACCTCGTCGCCAAGGAATTCGTCGCGGCGCAGGACCCGGACGATCCCGGCGTACTCGTGCTGTCGCGCTTCGCCGGGGCGGCGCGGGAATTGACCTCGGCGCTGCAGGTCAATCCCTACGATCTCGATGCGACTGCCGCTGCCATCGCCGAAGGCGTCGCCATGCCCCACGACGAACGGATCGGCCGCTGGCGGGCGATGTATGCGCGCATCCTCGAGAACGACGTGCACCGCTGGTGCCGTTCGTTCCTCGACCGCCTGTCGGAGGCCGCCCCGCCGCCTCGCGACGCGGTGGAGCTTCGCCGGGCGAGTTGAGGGCCGTTACGCCCCATACCGTGGCGCGTCAGCCCGCCCGCTTGAAGACCGCCATGTTTAAGCCGGCCTTTGCGAGGCACTCAGCGCAGATCGTGCCGGAGCGCGGCCTCTGAGTGGCTTCGTCGTAGTGTTCGCTTGGCCAGGTCGAGCAGTTCGTCACGAAATGCCAAGTGTCCTGAGAGTGTGCACGCCGATACACAATCCTCCTCTCTTCTTCGATCGGCCGCAGCAACCCTGCGGAAGACATATCGTCGTAAAGCGCGTCGGGATCCCAATCATAGCCGTTGGGCCACGTCAGCGCGCCGTCCTCGACGAAAACCCGTGCGAAATAGGCGGGATCCTTCAACGGCTCGGCCATCGGGCCCGTGTCCCGCACCGCGAAATCGAACTCGCGCACTCCGATCGTTCCATCGGAGAACTCGATCTCAAGACGAAAGTTGCCCTGCGGCCGAACGGAAAGAACATCGATCATCATTCTGGACCGGATACCTGCTCAAGCGGCTGCTCTTGCCTCGCCAAGCGCCAATTACGCATCAGAGCATCCCGACGCAATACCGTCCACTCCCTCAGCAGGCGCGTCGCGGCCAGCGGCAGCTTGCCATCAATGACCACCCCATCCTCGATGCGGATTCGTGCCCGAAACGCTTGGTAGCGGACGTGGATGTGCGGCGGATCATGGTCGTTGAAGAACATGCGTACAGAAATGCCAAGGAAGTACGCGATCGTCGGCACGTCGGTCACTCCCTTCGCAATACCCAGCCGGCCCTTGTTCTTCCGGCCGCGAGGTGCGACGCCCGACCCTGTCCTGGACGCTGCTTGCCGGGCGAGGAAGTGGCAGCGGCAGCGACCACCTCAGCCACCTCCTTCGGAATCCGGAACTTCTTCCGGTAGTCGCCGGGCGCCATGCCGGCGAGGCGCCGGAACAGGCGGCGGAAGGAGGCGGCGTCCTCGTAGCCGACCTCGCGGCCGACCGCTTCGACGGGTTGCGTGCCGGTCTCCAGCATCTGCTTCGCCTCCTCGACCCGGAGCGCCTGGACATAGGCGAGCGGCGAGTAGCCGGTGGCCGCCTTGAAGCGGCGGTCGAAGGTGCGCTTCGGCAGCCCAGACCGCCGCGCCGCCTCGGCGACGATGTCGGCGCGCGCGTAGTTCTCCGCGAGCCACGCCTGGCACTTGAGGACAGCGCCGTCGCCGTGGTCGACATTCGCTGCCATCGAGGCATAGGGAAGCTGCCCGTCGCGGTGCCACTGGTAGAGGAAGAGCCGCGAGATGCGGATCGCCTCCTCGTTGCCGCCGTACCGGGCGACGAGGAGGAGCGACAGGTCCTGCCACGACGACGCCCCGCCGCAGCAGACGATGCTGTGGCCTTCGCCGCTCTGCACCAGGATGCGGTCCTCGTGCAGGCGCACGTCGGGGAACTCCTGCCGGAACACGGGCACGTGGCTCCAGTGCGTCGTCGCCTCACCGCCCTTGAGCAGCCCCGCCTCGGCCAGCACCAGCGAACCGCCGCAGGCGGCGGTGACCAATGCGCCGTTCCGGTGCATCTTCGCGATCCAGGCGATCAGCCGCCGGTCGAGGGCGTGGAGTTCCGCCGCCGTGGACACGATCACGTTCGGCACGAACACGATGTCGGTGTGCTCGATGTCGTCGATCGAATCCTGGGCGACGATGCTGACCCCGGTGATCAGCTCCATCGGCCCGTGCCCGACGCAGACGATCCGGGGCGTGAACAGCGGCTCGGCGTTCGCGTGCTTCAGGAACGTCCCCGCGGCCCAAAGGGTGTCGAACACCCCGTAGACGATCGAGGGGTCGCATTCGCGGAAGACGACGATGCTGACGTGCCTTGGCATGGCGCTGCTCCGGCTCGTGGCTCATCTCGCCCGGTTCCGGCCTTTCTGCCTCTCGCGGGCGGTGCGTGCCACGTCTATCCCCGCGCACCGATTGTGCCAAGGGCACGCCAACCATCAAGGGACGACACCATGAACCTCGACATGACCAAGCTCGAGCCGTTGCTCGGCACCCTCGTCAACGAACTCGGCGCCGCCGCCAACGCCTCGCTGGTGCTCACCGGCGACAAGCTCGGCCTGTGGAAGGCGCTGGGCGACGGCAAGCCCGTCACGCCCGCCGAGCTCGCGAAGAAGACCGGCACGCTGGAGCGCTACCTGCGCGAATGGCTGTCGTCGCAGGCCGCCTCCGGCTTCGTCGACTACGATGCCGCCACCGGCCGCTTCACGCTCTCCCCGGAACAGGCGGCGATCTTCGCCGACGACGACAGCCCGTTCCTGTCGACCGGCGGCTTCCATTCGCTCGCCGCGGTCTATGCCGACGAGCCCAAGCTCGAACAGGCCTTCCGCACCGGCGCCGGCGTCGCCTGGGCCGGCCGCTCCAATTGCCTGTTCTGCGGCGTCGATCGTTTCTTCCGGCCCGGATACCGGGCCCACCTCATCGCCGAGTGGCTGCCCGCCCTCGACGGCGTGGTCGAAAAGCTCGAACGTGGCGCGCGGGTCGCCGATATCGGCTGCGGCCACGGCTCGTCGACCATCATCATGGCCGAGCGCTTCCCCAACTCGGAGTTCATCGGCTTCGACTTCCATGCCGAGTCGATCGCGCATGCCCGCGAGCATGCCAACGGCCTGCCCAACGTCCGTTTCGAGACGGCGCGCGCCCAGGACTATGCCGGCAAGGGCTTCGACCTCGTCGCCATGTTCGACGCCCTCCATGACATGGGCGATCCGGTGAGCGCAGTCCGGCATGCGCGCGCCGCGCTGAAGCCCGACGGAACCATGATGCTCGTCGAGCCGATGGCGGCGGACGAGCTCAAGGACAACCTCAACCCGATCGGCCGCGTCTGGTACGCGTTCTCGACCGCCGTCTGCGTGCCGGCCTCCCTCGGCCAGGAGGTGGGCGCGGCGCTCGGCGCCCAGGCCGGGGAGAAGCGGCTCAGCGAGGTGGTGCGGACGGGTGGCTTCGCGAAGGTGCGCATGGCCGCGAGCACGCCGTTCAACATGGTGCTCGAAGCACGCCCCTGAAACCGCCCCCGCGGCGGCGTCAGAATTCCCGGCCGATCGCCCGGTCGACCGATATGCCGCCGCCGCCGCGGATGGCGATGTAGAGGAGCACGATCGCCCACAGGGCCGAGAATTCCACTCCGCCGGGCTCGACATAGAACCCGAACGGCAGGTGGACGTAGATCGCGGCGGTGGCGGTGGTGATCGTCGCCGCGATCGCCGCCGGGCGGGTCAACAGGCCGATCGCGATCAGCGCGCCGCCCACCACCTCGACGATCCCGACCGCGATCATCAGGAGGAAGGCCGGCTCCATGCCGATCGCCTGGAAGAAGGCCAGCATCTCCTCCTGGCTGCCGGTGATTCCGAACAGCTTCCACAATCCGTGGGGGACGAGAAAGGCGCCGGCCGTCAGGCGCATCAGCGCGTAGGCCGGCTCGGTGAGCGCCGCCCAGAGCGGCGCGAGGAACGGAATGATCGGACGCATGCGCAAAAAGCCCCCCGTGACCATCGTCCCATCATAACACGTGACAGCAGCGCACTATTCGTCACGATTGCCAAAATCCCGCCCGCTTGTACCGCGATGCAGGCGTGGGCTTGGAGGACGTTCCCAGTCCGATCCGGAGAAGATGATAATGAAGGTGTTGCTGGTTGCGGGCGCCCTGGTGGCCGCTTCGGGCGCGGCTCAGGCCGCGGTTCCCGCGTTCACCGCGACGTGCGGGAAGAAGATCGAGGTCACGGCTGCCGCCGGCGGCCCGATCATGATCAACAAGAAGGAAGCCAAGCTTACGGTCGACCAGGACACCTATTTCGAGGCGACCCGCGGCAAGATCACCGTGATGCTGACCATCGGCGCCGACGGCAAGCCCACCCTCGCCTTCAGCCGGAAGGTGAAGGAAGAGGAGAAGAAGGGCTCCTGCACCATCGCGTGAGGCGACCGCGGCGCTTCGGCCGCTCCCCCTAGCCGTCGGGCGCCGTGATCGTCGTCGCGGTCAGCGTGATGCCCTGCATGCAGCGCGACATGCCGGCGACCTCGCCGTCGACATGAACGCGGTCGCCCGGCCGGAAGCCGCCCGACGTCGTGTCGGCAAGCGTGTAGAGCCTGCCGTCGTCGCCCCGGAGCGCCGGGCACTCGGTGCCTTCGTTGGATAGCGTGCCGTCGATGCTGATCCTCGTCCCCGGCGGCGGCCCCGACGCGACGATCGTCACCGGCTCGGAGATGAGGCGCACCCGTCCGTCGGCGGTCTCCGCCGTGAACACTGCGGTCTCGCCGGGCCTTGCGTCGTCCGGCACCGTGACCGCCTGTTGGAGGGTTCCGCGGTCGGTCGTCGTCACTCCCGTGGCGAGTACCGCATAGTCGCCCCCGCGCGGCCCGAAGCCGATCACCACGTCCGCGTTGCCCGGCAGGCCGGCGGCGGTGAGCATCACCCCGGCGCCCGGCCCGGCCTCGGCCGGCGCCGCCGTCAGGTTGGCCCCGGCATAGGGCTTCGCATCGTCGAAGCCCGGCAGGCCCATGCGCTGGCCGAGGTCGAGGATGTCGCGGTTGAGGTCGGGGTTGTCGGCCAGGAAGTCCGAGGCGTCGCGCCCGGCATCGCGGGCGGCGTCCTCGATCGTTTCCCCGGCATCGCGGACCGCATCGCGCGCCTTGTCGAGAAGGGTCTGCGCCGAGGCGGGGGTCATGGCGAGGGCCGCCAGGATCGTGGCCGCCGCGATTGGCCGGAAAAGGCTGTGCATCATGGTTCTGCTCCCTTCGTTGTCCGGGACGCCATGCCAGGCGTCGCTCCCGCGTTGCAGCTTGCGGTGCCGGGACCGCGAGGCTCTAATCGCCCGCATCCCACATGAGGAGGACTGTCCGATGCCGTCCCGTTTCATTCACGCCGTTCTGGCCGCAGGGCTTGTCGTTTCTGTGACGCCGGCCTTTGCCCAGGATGCCCCCGACCTCACCGGCAAGTGGACCGGCGCCTTCACCGGCGGCGTCCGCTTCGGCGGCGGCGATCTGGCACCCGCCGACGAGACGCCGACCTTCGTCCATGCCGACGGCCGGCCGGAATATACCCTCACCATCGAGAAGCAGGAGGGCCGCGGGCTGATGGGAACCTGGGGCTCGGTCGATGGCAGCGAGACCATCCAGGGCGTGCTCCGGCTCGACAATACCGAGCTTCTCTTCGTCGATGAGGACAGCTTCTTCAGCGCCCGGCTGGTCTCGGCGACGGAGATGGAATTCTGCAACCAGACCATCGCCCTGAACGAGCGCATGGCGCTCTGCCTCCTGCTCAAGAAGCAGTAGGGGCTGCGTCCGGCGGCAGGATCAGCGCCGCCGGCCCGCGCGCGGTCGCCGCCGGGGGCGCCAGCGCCGGGCGGAAGGCTGGCTTGAGGCGCCCGCGCGCCCGCGCCGGGATGCCCTGGTAGAGCTGCTTCGTCGCCTCGACGATGATCACCCCGGCGAAGGCACCCCACAGCGCCACGCCGATCTGCTCCCAGCTGTTGCCGGTGCGGAGCCAAGGCCGACGCCGGATCGGCGGGGCGGCGAGCGCCTCCGACCAGCCGAGCGGCGAGAACATCGTGTCGCGCAGGAGCGCGGTGAGCTGGCCGCGGGTGAAGGGCCGGCCGTAGCCGAACGGCGTCTTCTCCGCCCAGGCCCAGATGCCGCGCCGGTTCGGCACCACCACCAGCACCCGTCCGCCCGGGGCGAGCACCCGCCAGATCTCGCGGAGCTGCTCGCGCGGGCTCTCCGACATTTCGAGGCTGTGGATGACGAGGACGCGGTCGATCATCGCGTCCGGCAGCGGCAGCGCGTCGTCGGCGACGAGCGCGGCGGCGTTCGGGCCCTCGGGCGGCCAGTTGACCACGCCCTGCACCGCCGGCATGAACGCGATCGTCCGCTCCGCCCCCTCGGCGAGGGCGGGGAGGTAGGGGGTCGCATAGCCCATGCCAAGGAGCCGCTCGCCTTTCAGCGAGGGCCAGTGCTTCCTGAGCCGGGCGCCGACCAGGCGGGCGGCGACCTGCCCGAGGTGCTCGGCATAAAAGGCCCGGAGATCGACGACGTCGAGGTACATGCCGGCATTCTAGTCCGGAGCGGTGGCAGAACCGAGCCCCGGGATGCTAGGGAGAGGGAAGATTCGCGAAAGACGGAGGCGACCGCCATGACGCTCATCATCGACCAGTTCGTCTGCAGGAGCGACAATTTCGGCGTTCTGATCCACGACACCACGTCGGGGCTCACCGCCGCCATCGACGCCCCGGAGTTCGACCCGATCAAGCATCGCCTGGCGGAGCGCGGCTGGCGGCTCGACCGCATCCTCGTCACCCACCACCATGCCGACCATGTCGAAGGCATCCTTCCCCTCAAGCAGGCGACCGACTGCTCGGTGATTGCCCCGGCGGCCGGGGCCGACAAGATCCCGGGCGTCGACAGCACCGTGAAGGAAGGCGACGTGATCCCGTTCGGCGCGTACGAGATCAAGGTGATCGAGACGCCCGGCCACACCCTCGACCACGTCAGCTACTACATCCCCGCCGCCAAGGTCGCCTTCACCGCCGACACGCTTTTCGCGCTGGGCTGCGGGCGCGTCTTCGAGGGCACGATGCCGATGATGTGGAACTCGCTCGAGAAGCTCATGGCGCTGCCGGACGACACCACGATCTATTGCGGCCATGAATACACGCAGTCGAACGCCCGGTTTGCCCTGACCATCGAGCCGGCGAACAGTGATCTGATCCTCCGTGCTCGCGAGATCGACGCGCTGCGGGCGGCGGGCAAGGCGACGCTGCCGACCACGATTGCCATCGAGAAGCGGACGAATCCCTTCCTCAGGGTCGACGAGCCGGCCGTCCGGGACCTCCTCGAAATGCCGGAGGCGACTCCCGCCGAAGTATTCGGCGAGATTCGGACCCGCAAGGACAACTTCAAGTAAGCTGGACGGCCTTCCGCGCCGAGGGCATCATGGGGCTTGGGGCCTTGCGCGCGGCAGCGGTCCGACCCATGATCGCCGGCGACTCGGCGCTAACCTGAAAATCGGACAAGACAGCTACAGTCGAAGCGGTTAAGCATGGGGCTCTGGTGGGCTCCGAGAAACGTCGATTCCGGGCGGGGGCGACGCTCGAGCGAGGACGATGGCGGATACGATCAAGAGTGCGCTGTTCGTAGACTACGACAGTTTCCACCGCAGCCAGGACGATGAGGACGGCGACATTGCCGAGCGGCTTGCGCAGACCTCGGCGGTCTGGGTGGCGGCGCTTGAGGGCGGCAAGCTGATCCTGCCGCCGCCCGAGAACGGCGCGCGGCGACGCGTGCTCATTCGGCGTTGCTACGCCGACCCGGCCCTCCTCGGCCTGCATCGCTCGGCGCTGATCGCCAGCGGCTTCGAGGTCATCGACTGCCCGCACCAGCCGGGACGGAAGCGCAACGCCGCCGACCTCCACATGGTGATCGACACGCTCGACGCGCTCGATCATCCGGCCGGCTATGACGAGTTCATCCTGTTGTCGGCCGACGCCGATCTCACGCCGATGCTGCTGCGTCTGCGCGCCCACAATCGCAGCACAGTCGTCTATGGCGACGACTCGACCACTGCGGCGTACAAATCAATCGCCGACGGCATGATCGACGCCGAGCGCTTCGCGGCTGTACTCGCCGGCGACGCGCTCGAAGAGAAGTCCGAGGCGCTCGAAGTTGAGGCCGGGCCGGATATCGCCGAGGCGGCGGCGGCGCCTGCCGTGGCGGCGGACCGCAACGACATTGAAGCCCTGGCGCGGAAGGTCCACGCCTCGACCAACGTACCGATGTTCTCGCCGCGTACCTTTGCCGACCTTTTCCGCCTGCTCGCCCAGGAAATTGGCGAGCACGGCTACCATTTCCAGAACACCGCGGAAAGCGTCACCGACAAGCTTATCGCCGCCGGGCGGAACGCCAACCGGCGTCAGGTGCTGTTCGTGGTCAAGGGGCTTGCACTCAAGGGCCACGTCTTCTCGACCACCGACACGCCGGAGCGGCTCGCCGAAGTCTTCCGCGAACAGGTGCTCTACCTCATCGGCAATTCCGGGCTCGAACTCGACGAGCGCGAGAAGGCGATGTTGCCCAACTGGATCATCGGCCGCACCCCGGCGGTCGCCGCCAAGCCGCCGCCCACCGCGACGCCGCCCCGGCCGCCGGCGCTCCAGGATGACGCTTCGAAGAAGGCCGCCGCCGTCAGGCGCCGTGTCACCCGGCCCGTGCCATCGACCAAGGAGGATGAGCCGGCGCCCGTCGCCCGAGCCGAGCCTCCGAAGCCTGAAATTCCGGTGAGGCCGGCGCCGGCGGTTGAGAAACGGCCTCCGCCTCCGCCCCCTTCCGCGTCCAGCCCCCTGGCGAGGCCTGCACCGTCGCCCGGGATGGCCACGGCGAGTCCGCCATCCCGGAACACCGACGTGAGGGCCAGCGTCGCCTCGCGCTTTGCTGCAATCACTAAGGGCACCTTCGGCGCCAAGCCAGGCGAATCCGCTGCGAAGCCGCCACCGGCCGCACGGCCGGCTGCCCAGGAGCCGCGGCCGGGCGCACCCCGGCCGCCGCCCGCCCGGCCAT
>JALHRF010000145.1 GCA_022841545.1 Bauldia sp.
CTCGGTATCCGGCCGGACGGCCTGAAGCTGACCGACGCGCCGGCCGACCTCGCCGGCCGGGTCGCGGTGGTGGAGCATCTCGGCTCGGAGAGCATCGTCCATGTCGCGGTCGACGGCGCGGCCGACCTCGTCACCGTGGTGGCGCCAGGCCGGACCACGCTCCGCTATGGTGATCGCGTCGCCCTCCAGATCGACCGCCGCGCGTGCCACGTGTTCGGCGCTGGCGGCAACGCCCTTCTGTAGATCGAACCGCGAATCGACAGGCTTTCGAGACACGCCATGAGCAAAGTAGTGCAAGTCGGAACCGGGATGTGGGGCACCAGCTGGGCCCGGGACGTGTTGCCGACGGTCAAGTCTGTCACCGTGACCGGCTATGTTGATGCGAGTCCCGCATCGCTCGCAGCATTTCGCGAAAAGTGCAGCGTGCCTGCGGAGCAATGCTTCTCCTCGCTGCGCGCCGCGCTCGCTGCTGTCGACTGCGACATCGTCCTCGCGGCGCTCCGCACGGATGCGCACTTTGCCGTGGTGAAAGAGGCCCTCGAGGGCCGACGCCATGTCGTCGTCGAGAAGCCCTTCACCACGACCCTGGACGAAGCCCGACAGCTCAACGAACTGGCGGCCAGGCAGAACTGTCTACTCGCGGTCAGTCAGAACTATCGGTTCTCAAGTGCGCCCCGCGCGGTGGCGCGCCTTCTCGCCGAGGAAGCGTTGGGACGGGTCGATTCCATCACTCTCGACTTCCGGCGCCACGCGCCGACCTTCGGCTTCCTCTACTACGAGATCCCCGATCCGTTGGTCGCCGACATGTCGATCCACCACTTCGACATGATGCGAATGCTCTTCGGTGAGATCGCGGCAGTCTCTTGCCGCACCTGGAACCCGCCGGACAGTCCCTTTCGCTACGACCCGGCCTGCTATGCCACCATCGCGTTTGCCTCCGGTCGGCTGCTCAGCTACCGCGCGTCCTTCATGTCGTCCGGCGCGGATACGCCCTGGGGCGGTGAATGGACCGTCAACTGCACCAGGGGCGAGATCGTCTTTTCGAGCCGCGCGCACGACCAGGGGCAGGATGATGGCCGGGTGGCCATCCGGCCGCTGCGCGGCGCGCTCGAGCCGGTCCCCCTGGACCCGCTGCAGTACAAGGACCGTGCGGGAGTCATCGCCGCTTTCGCCGAGGCGGTAGCGACGGGAGTCGCCTCCGCCTCCCTTTCCCTCGGTCCCGACAACATCCGAAGCCTCGCGGTGGTCAAGGCGTGTGTTCGTTCGGCCGGAGAGAACGGAGCCTGGGTTCATCTCTCCGACATTCTCTCGACCTGAACCCCTGCCCAGGGCCAGTGGAGAAGAGTCCTATGCAAGTGGAACCTCGCGTCACCGTCTGGAATGAATTCCATCACGAGCGCTACCGACCGGAATCGGCCGCCGTCTATCCCCACGGCATTCATGTCGCCATTCGTGACGGACTGGTCGCTCACGGGTTTGCCGACGTCAGGACGGCGACGCTCGACGAGCCGGAGCACGGCCTGACCCAGGCGGTGCTCGATGCTACCGATGTGCTCGTATGGTGGGGGCATGTGCGCCATGACGACGTCGCGGATTCTGTCGTCGAACGCGTGAAGCGACGCGTGTGGGCGGGCATGGGGCTCGTGGTTCTCCATTCGGGCCACTACTCGAAGATCTTCCGCGCGCTCACCGGCACGCCGAGCGACGTCACCATCTGGAACGAGGATGGCGAACGGGAGCGTATCGTTGTCGTCTCACCCGGCCATCCGATCGCCGCCGGGCTTGGCCGCTTCTTCGAGATCGAGATGGAGGAGAGCTACGCCGAGCCCATGGAGGTCCCGAATCCGACCGACCTGATCTTCGTCAGCTGGTTCCAAGGCGGTGAGGTCTTCCGGTCAGGATGCACCTACACGCGCGGACGTGGCCGCATCTTCTACTTTCGGCCGGGGCACGAGACCTTCCCCACCTATTTCATCCCCGAGGTCCGGAGGGTCATCGCCAACGGCGTGCGCTGGGCGGCGCCAGAGGCGAGCCGGGTGTGAGGGAGGGGGCAATGCGCAACGACCGGACCAGGACCAGCGCCCGCCTTCTGCAATTTGACAACGGCAAGGCGATCGGCACCGCGGACCAGTGGCTGGATTCGCAGTACTGCAAGATCGTTACCCCCGCGGGTGTCGTAGGCTGCGCAATCTTCGACGTCGACATCGCCAACGAAGTCGGCTCCGCCATGGCCATCGCCAAAGGGAGCAAGGAGAGCCAGCTCTACCAGCCCGAGCAACTGCTGGAGGCTAGAATCGTCCGCGTCTCGAACAAGGCCGCGGAACTTGGAGTCACGGTGGGTATGACCGGCCGCGAAGCCGTGGAACGCTTTCTCGCCTTTTCGGGCGACCATGCTGTGGAGGATCCCTCGGAATGATCGAGTCGACAAATGTCACCCATGCCCCGGATGCACTGAAGGTTCGGGCCGTCCACCACGTGACTCTCGTGGTGGAGAACCTCGAGCGGAGCGCGCGATTCTACCGCGATGTCCTCGGCATGTATGCAGCCTTCCGGCCGGACTTCGGCTTTCCCGGCTTGTTTTTCGAGGCCGGTAACACCCAGATCCACCTCATCCCCCACTCCGAGTGGCACTCGGAAACGGCCAAGCGGTACGACGCCGAAGGGCCGGATGCCTGCCACTTCGCATTCGAGGTCGATGACGCCGCGATCGCCCGCTCGGTGCTAGAGAAGCATCAGGTGGAAATCCTGCGGGGCCCCCGCCAGAACGCGGCCGGCTGGGTTCAGCTCTGGATCAAGGATCCCGATGGATACGTGCTTGAGCTCCTCGACCGCTCAGGCAGGCTGCTTCAAGAATGACCTCCATCAGCGGCAATCAGAGAGATCGGAAGGAAAGCATGGCGATAGGCTTCCGGGTGCTGTCGGGCCATGTACGGAGCGACCGCTCCCTGGTCGAGGCGCTGGCTGTGATCCCGACGGCGATCATCAGCGACAATATGGCCCGCCTTGTCGCGGCCGGATCGAGACTGCGGCCGATCCATGCGCGTGGCGCGCTGGCCGGCACGGCCCTCACGGTCAAGACCCGGCCCGGCGACAATCTTATGATTCACAAGGCTGTCGACATTGCGGAACCTGGCGATGTCATCGTGGTCGACGGAGGAGGCGACCTGACCAACGCCCTGATCGGCGAACTGATCGTCAGCTACGCGCGGTCGCGAGGCGTGGCGGGATTTGTCGTCGACGGCGCAACGCGAGACGTCGCGATCCTTTCCGCCGGCGATTTTCCCGTATACGCCGCCGGCATCAGCCATCGCGGCCCATACAAGGACGGCCCCGGTGAAGTGAACGTCACGATCGCCATCGACGGCATGGTGATTGAGCCCGGCGACGTTGTTATCGGCGACAGGGACGGCGTTCTCTCGGTACCGCGACGGGCCGCGCTGGAAGTGATCGCGGCCGCCCGCGCCCAGCAGGTGCGCGAGGAGAGCATCCTCAAGGTCATCGAAGCCGGCGGTTGGGACCGGTCGTGGGTTGACGACATCCTGAAAGCAAAAGGCTGCAGCTTCGGCTGAGGTGCCGGCCAGAGCCGGCTCGACAATGCCCGCGATCGTCTCTACTACCCCGGTTGGATGGCGATTGGCTTAGCCGGCACGAGGATGGGCAGGTTTCCTGTCGAGACCCTGCGGGAGTTCTCGACCCGGATGTTCGAGGCGGCAGGACTGGCGGCCCAGGATGCGGCGCTCGTCACCGACGTGCTGATCCACGCGGACCTGAGAGGTCACGCCTCACATGGCCTCACGCGCATACCGGTTTACGTGTCCCGGATCCGGGCGGGTGCGATCAATGCCCGGCCGCGTCTCCGCTTCGAACGACCGTCTCCGGCTTTCCTCTACGTCGACGCCGACAATGGCCCAGGCCCGGTTGTCACGATGGCGGCCATGCGCTCGGCCATTGAGACGGCGAGCGATCAGGGCGTGTGCGCGGCTGTGGTCGGCCACAGCAATCACAACGGCTCGGGATCCTACTATGTCGAGAAAGCTGTCGCCGCCGGCTGCATTGCCATTGCCATGACGAATGCGCCGCCTTCGATGGCCGTCTATGGCGGCCGGGAGGCTGCGATCGGCACCAACCCGATCACATTCGGGGTCCCCGTGACCGGAGCGGCGCCGGTGCTGGCCGATATGGCGACTTCAGTCGTCGCGAGAGGCAAAATCGTCGAAGCCGCCAAGCGGGGGGAGTCGATCCCCGAAGGCTGGGCGCTCGACCGCGACGGACATCCGACCACGGATGCGGCGGCTGCAGAGTCGGGGGTCGTCCTTGCCATGGCCGGCGCCAAGGGATCGGCGCTGGCCATCATGGTCGAGGCGCTCTGCGGGGTACTTGCCGGCGGCAGATTCGCGGGCTCCATGGGCAATCTCTACACTCAGCTCGATCTCACTCAGGATGTCGCGCACTTCTTCCTGGTGATCGACATCAAGCGCACACACCAGGCGTCATCCTATGGCGACCGTATCCGGATGATGGTCGATGAACTGAAGTCCGGAGCGCCCGCAGACGGCTTCGATCGCATCCGGATGCCGGGCGAGGTCGAGGCCGAGCGCGTCCTCGACCGCATGCGCGTTGGGATCGAACTGCCTGAGAATGTCATCGATGATCTGAATACGGCTGCGCTATCCTCGGGACTGAGGGGATTAAACCTGCGGAAATGATCCGGAACACCGCGAGGATGCGGATGCCACGATTGCTTGGCGCAGCCGCGGGCCCCGTGGACCGCTGATGCACGATGTTCGAGCTGGCTTGTCGATCGCCAGCATGTGGGCGACGGCTACCGTTTCCTTCAACCGGCATTGTCCTTCGATCTGGTGCCCAAATCCATAGGCACAACAATGACATAACTGTGCCCCATTTTCATCCCGCCGGGCGCGCCTCGTGCGAACAAGATAGAGCCCTTTGGTCCGCGACCTCCGGCGAGTGCAGCGGAAGATCGCCACGTCCTCAGGGCGGGACCGTAGCAACAGCGCTTCGGTCAGATTGATAACGAAAACAAGGAATTAATGTTTGGGGGTGAGCGACTGTAGCGGACCCCCGCTACCATCTGCGTCCTCCTGAAGGCGGCGAGGCGATTCCTTCGCCGCGCCACTCATCATGGCCGCATATCCCCTCAAAGTCCCACTGCGATAGCGAACTGTCGAAGGTTTCGTGCCCAGCAACCACTGAGATGAACGCATTCGCATTACGTGACTAGCCCCGGAGCGTCGAACAGTAGGTTAAGGCGGCCGCGGGTCTCCGCAACCAAAAACTGACAATAAATCCAAATGCTTGGAAGCCCGGCCCTGCCGGGCTTCTTTGCCTTCGGGGCGCGGTGTTCGCCACCCGTTCGCCACGCTAAGGGAAAGTTGCGGCATCCAAGTTTGGTAGAGGGAGAGAAACCCGGGTCGAACGTGCGCGGGGGAAGAGATGAAGCGGAGCGCACTTATCGGCCATCGCCCGGCCATGTCTTCCAACGGCGCAAGGATCGAAAGCGCCTATCCGCGGAACTTGAAAAGACTCACGTCGATCGCATCGTGGGAGAACCCCGCTTCGCAATAGGCCAGGTAATAGTCCCACATCCGGCGAAACCGAAGGTCGAAACCGAGGGGCTCAATCGAGTTCCACGACCGGAGGAAGCGATTCCGCCACTCTTGCAGGGTCCGTGCGTAGCTGTCACCGAAGGACTGGCGGTGATAGAGCGTCAGGCCGGCCCGCGCCGCCTCGGATTCGACTCTTGAAACCGTCGGCAGCATGCCGCCGGGGAAGATGTGGCGCTGGATGAAGTCGGGCCGGCTCCGGTATGTTTCGAACCGGTCCTCGCGGATCGTGATGACCTGGAGAACCGCGATGCCGCCGGGGGCGAGGCTGTCCCGGAGTTTTCGGAAATAGACCGGCCAGTAACGCTCGCCGACCGCCTCCAGCATCTCGATCGACGCGATGCGATCATACTGGCCGTCGACCTCGCGGTAGTCCTGAAGCCGCAGGTCCGCGCTGCCTTCGAGGCCGAGGGCGGCAAGGCGCGCCTCCGCGTAGCGAAGCTGCTCCATTGAAAGCGTGACGCCGGTGAACGGGGAACCGCTTGTGGCGAGCCGCTCGGCGAGAGCGCCCCAGCCGCAACCGATCTCGAGGACGCGATCGGTGGGCCCGACGTCGAGGAGTTCGATGACCCGGTCGAGCTTGGCTTCCTGGGCCTCCTCCAGCGTCCCGGCGCCGCGATAGAGGGCCGAGGAGTAGCTCATCCCGGCATCGAGCCATTGCGCATAGAACCGGTTGCCGAGGTCGTAATGCGCGGCGATGTTGCGCCGGCTGCCGGGCAACGTGTTGGCGCGCAACCGGTGCGCCAGCCGCTGCCGCAGGCGGGTCAGGCGCGTGCTCCGGGATCGCCGCTTGAAGACGGCCTCGTTGTCCAGAAAGAACCCGAGCAGCGCGGGGAGGTCGGGGGTGATCCAGTCGCCGTCCATGAAGCCGTCGGCGAAGCCCTTCTCGCCGTCGAGCAGCATGCGCCGGAGACCTCGACGCCGCACGAACGTCATCTCCGCGGCGTGGCCCGCCGCGGTCCCCCGACGCTCGATCGCGTCGCCATCGGGAAGCACGATCCGTATCCGCCCGGCCTTGACGGCCGGCAGCAACCGGTCGAGCAGCCATGCGAGCAGTCCGGAACGCGGGGAGGACGCGGCGGCCGAGTGATCCATCCGGGTCGAGGTCATGGCGCGGCCGGCTCAGTTGGTGCTGCCCGCGCCCGCGACGCCGCAGGGAGGCGGGCGGGGTGGGGATGGATGCGGAAGCCCTTGAGCACCATGCGCAGCGCATGCCAGTGGATGGCGGCCGTCACCCGGAGCGTCATGAGGGGAAAGGCGGCCAGCAGCCGGAGGAGGGCGCGGTCGTTGAGGTCGCGGCGGGCGCCCGCAAGCCCGGCGACGATCACCGGACCGCCGGCATCCTCGCCGCGGATCGCGACGGAGACGCGCTCGCCCGGTGGACTGACGCGGAAGGCGTAGTCCATCTCCATGCCGAGGAACGGCGAGACGTGGAAGGCCTTGGCGGTGTTTTGTGCGAGGGCCTGGTCCGACTCGCCGTCCACGCGCAAGACATAGCTGTGGCGCTCGCCGAAGGTGTTGTGGACCTCGTAGACGACGGCGCGGAGCGCGTCGTCGCGGTCGCGGCAGAACCAGACGCTGAGCGGATTGAAGGCATAGCCCAGGATGCGTGGCATGGCGAAGAGCTCTATGCGGGCCGCGGCATCCGTGAGTCCGGCTCCGGCCAGCAGGCCTTCGACCTGCCGGCGGAGCGGCGCAGCGGTGCCGTCGCCGAAGTCGGTGTCGTGGAAGCTCACGAGGTTGAAGCGGTTGCGGGAGAAGACCCGCAATTCCTTGCCGAGGCGGTCGAGTTCGTCGAGGTCGATCAGCATCCAGAACAGTCGATAGCGGAGCCCGTGCCGGCGCGGCCTGAGCCGCCGATGCATCACGGAGCCGACATAGAGGGCGGAGCGGAGGCTCATGCAGCGGCTCGCACCGGCGCGTCGGGGATGGCCGGTTGGAGGACGATCCGGCCGGACTCGTTCTCGACGGTCCACGGGCGGCGCATGCCGCCGAGTGCCTCGGCCACGGCAAGCCCCGCCTGCAGCCCGTCCTCGTGGAAGCCGGCGCCGAAATAGGCGCCGCAGAACCACGTGTTGCGTTGCCCCTGCAGCGCCCACAGCTCCTGCTGCGCGGCGATTGCGGCCGTATCGATGACCGGGTGGTCGTAGGTTTCACTGTGCCAGATCCGCGCCGGGGGCCGGTGCGGGTTGAGGGTGACGAAATACCGCGTCTCGCCCGGGATCGCCTGCAGGCGGTTCATCCAGTAGGTGACGGTGGTCGGCGCATTTCCTCGGCCGCCGATATGGTTCCAGCTCGACCAGGTCGATCGCCGCCGCGGCATCAGCGCCGGGTCGGAATGGAGGACGGCGATGTTCCGGCTGTAGCGGAAGGCGCCGAGCAGCCGGCTTTCGGCAGGGCTGGGGGTGGCCAGCATGGCGAGCGCGTCGTCGGCATGCGCGGCGATCACCACATCATCGAAGCCGTGCACACCGCCGGCGCCATCGCGGATGCGGACCGCGTCGCCCTCGCGGTGGATCGAGACGACGCCCGACCCGACCCAGATCCGTCCGGCGAAGCTCCGCGTCAGGCGCTCGACATAGGTCCGGCTCCCGCCGACCACGAAGCGCCAGTCCGGCCGATCGCGGAACTTGAGGAGGCCGTGATTGTGGAAGAAACGGATGAAGCTTGCCGCGGGATAGTCGAGGATCTCGTCGAGCGGCGCCGACCAGATCGCGGCGGCCATGGGGAGGAGGTGATCCTCGCGAAACGCCGCGCCGTAGCGGCCGGCATCGAGCCATGCGCCGAGCGTCGCCCCGGAGGCCTCGGCCGCGTCAAGGGCCTCGGGCGCCTCCCGGTAGAAGCGGGTGAGATCGCGGAGCATGGACCAGAACCGCGGCCGGACGAGGTTGCGCCGCTGGGCGAGGAGCCCGGCCAGTCCGCTGCCGGAATATTCGAGCCGGCCGCCGTCGAGGGAGACCGAGAACGACATTTCCGATCGCGCCGTGGGCACGCCGAGATGCGCGAAGAGCGCGGTGAGGTTGGGGTAGGTCGCCTCGTTATAGACGATGAATCCGGTGTCGACCGGAATCGGGCCGCCTTGACCCTCCACCACCACCGTGTTGGAGTGCCCGCCGGTCCGCACGTCCCGCTCGAAGACCGTGACGTCGTGTCTTTGTGACAGGAGCCAGGCCGCCGACAGCCCGGATATGCCGGTGCCGACGACGGCGATGGTCTTCCGGACGGGCGCGCGCGCCAGCATTTTAGACAAACCTCGTTCCGTGGCGGGCGCCGAAGGCCCATCTGGCTCCTGATACGCCGGCGGCGCGGAAGTGGATCACCGGGAGTGATCCGTCCGCGTCGCCGATGCGTATCGGGGGCATGAACACCGCCGCCCTTGCAGAACGCCGGGTTGACGAATGGAGGCCACGGGTCGACATAGCGTCGAGGTCGGCGCCCCGCCGCCGCCAGGGTTCCCGCATGCCTGAGAAACGCAACGAACTGACCGGGGTCGAGCCGGCGGAGCTCGTTCGCGCCATTGCCGTGCGGCGGGACACGGCCGCCTTCGCCGCCCTGTTCGACCTTTATGGCGGACGCCTGAAGGCCTGGCTGATGCGCTCGGGTTCCCACGCGGAGGCGGCCGAGGACCTCGTGCAGGAAACGTTTCTCACCCTGTGGCGGAAGGCGGACCTCTACGACCCCGCGCGCGCCAGCGTCTCTGCCTGGGTCTTCGCCATCGCCCGCAATGTCCGGATCGACCGCGTGAGGCGGGACAATCGGTCGAAGCAGAACCTCCACTTCGACCTCGTCGATCCGGAAGAGCCCGACCGGCCCGACGCTCTCCTCGACGCCGCCCAGCGCGAGGCGCGGGTTCGCGCCGCGCTCGGACGGCTGTCGGAGGAACAGGGGCGTGTGGTGCGGCTGTCGTTCTTCGAGGGGCGGCCCCACAGCGACATAGCCGAGGCGCTCGACATACCGCTCGGCACCGTCAAATCGCGGTTGCGCCTGGCAATGGCACGCCTCCGCGACCTGCTTGGTGACCTGACATGAGCATCACCCATCATCCCGGCGACGAGACCCTCGCGCTGTTCGCCTCAGGCCGGCTCGACGAGGCGCGGAGCCTGGTCGTCGCCACGCACCTGTCGCTCTGCCCGGCATGCCGCAGGACCGTGCGGGCCTTCGAGGACGTCGGCGGGGCGATGCTCGACACGCTCCCGCCCGAAACCCCTGCGGCCGACGCGCTGACGAAGGTGCTCGCGAGGATCGGGACCGGGGACAGCGTCGAGCAGCGGAAGGAGCTGCCGTCGCCGGTCCCCGCCGAGCCGTTGCCGGCGCCGCTCGGAGCCTACGCGATGGGGCCGTGGCGGTGGATCGGGCGCGGCATCGAGTTTCGAGCCGTTGACGTGGCGACCGACCCGGGCATGCGGGTGTTCATGCTGCGGGCTCAGCCAGGCACGCGCCTGCCGCGCCACCGGCACAAGGGCGACGAATGGACCTGCGTATTCGAGGGCGCGTTCCGCCACAACCTTGGCCGGTTCGGCCCCGGCGACTTCGACGAGGCCGACGAGGCGGTCGAGCACCATCCGACGGTCGAGGAGGGGGTTCCCTGCATCTGCCTCGTCGCGCTCGAGGGCGGCATCGCCCTCCAGGGCTGGCTGGGCCGCCTGCTCCAGCCCTTCGTCCGGATCTGAGAGGGCCAGGATGCACGCCACATACGCGGCCAGCAGCGTCCCGACCGGGATGGCATTCAGCCGGGGCTATGAGGTCGACGCCTCCGTACCTTACGGGGAGGGCAGCCGGCGCACGCTCGACGTCTATCGGCCGGGGAGCGTCGAAAACGCGCCGGTCAGCGTCTTCTTCTATGGCGGCAGTTGGCAGGCCGGCCGCAAGGAGAGGTACCGTTTCGCTGCCGCGGCGCTCGCCCGGTGCGGCTTCGTGGTCATGGTGCCGGACTACCGCGTCTTCCCGGAGGTGCGGTTTCCCGGCTTCATCGAGGACGGCGCGCTTGCGGTGCGCTTCGCCCGCGACAACGCCCGCCGCTACGGCGGCGACCCCGGGCGGCTGTTTGTCATGGGGCATTCGGCCGGCGCCCACATCGCGGCGATGCTGGCGCTCGACGTCCGCTGGGTGAGCGAGGCCGGCGTGCCACCCGCGACCATCGCCGGGCTGATCGGCCTCGCCGGGCCCTATGACTTCCTGCCGCTTCATGGCACGCTGAGGACCATCTTCGGCGGCGCCGACCGCCGCGAGACCCAGCCCATCTCGTATGTCTCTCCTGCGGCGCCCCCGGCGTTCCTCGCCACCGGCGCGATGGACCGCGTGGTCGCCCCCGCCAACAGCGCCCGGCTGGCCGCGCGGCTTGCGGAAGCGGGCTGCGCGGTGCGGTTCAAGTCGTACAGGGGCCTCGGCCACATGCTCATTGCCGCCGCGCTCGCTTTGCCGGCGCTGCTCAGGCCGCTCGCGCCGGTCCTCGACGACGTTGCCGGTTTCGTCGCGGCGACGGGGGCAAGGGCCGCCGCGCCCCGCCGCGCGGCGGAGGCCGTGCCGTCATGACCCTCATCCACTTCATCGCGGCGTTCGTACTGATCTCCGCCAGCCTGTCGGCGATCATGGCCGGGGCCTGGCTGGTGTGGCGGAGGACCGGCAATTCGGGCTGGGTCGATACCACATGGACCTTCGGGCTCGGTGCCGTCGGGATCGCCAGCGCCGTGTTGCCGGCACTCGCGGACGGGTTCTCGCTTCGCCAGGCGGTGGTCGCGGCGCTGATGGGCGCCTGGGCGCTCCGCCTCGGTCTCCATATTGCCTCGCGGAGCGCCGGGATCACGGACGATCCCCGCTATGCCCGGCTCGCGCGGGACTGGGGCGCCGATGCGCCGCGGCAGATGTTTCTCCTCCTCCAGAAGCAGGCGCTGGTCAGCATCCCTCTGGCGCTGTCGGTCTTCCTCGCCGCCTCCAACCCGGTCCCGTTCGGTGTGCAGGACGTGCTCGGCGTCCTGGTGCTCGCAATCGCGATCGCGGGCGAGGGGATCGCCGACGCCCAGCTCGCTCGCTTCCGCGCCCGGCCGGCGAACCGCGACCGGGTCTGCGACACCGGGCTGTGGGGCTGGTCGCGGCACCCGAACTATTTCTTCCAGTGGCTGGGGTGGGTCGCGTATCCCTTGCTGGCGATCGACTTTGGCGGCGTCTATCCGTGGGGCTGGCTGGCGCTCGCCGGGCCGGTCTGCATGTACTGGCTTCTCGTCCATGTCTCCGGCATTCCGCCGCTCGAGGCGCACATGCTGGAACGCCGCGGAGAGCGTTTCCGCGCCTACCAGGCGCGGACCAACGCTTTCTTTCCGATGCCGCCCCGCGCCGCGACAGGAGGCCGGCCATGAGTTTCGCCCGCTACGCGGCCCTTGCCGGCGAGCGGGTCGCGTGGCCGGACCCGGTGACGCGGGCGGCCATCGGCGGCCTCGTCGGACGGACGGCCCGGCGGCTCTCGGCGGGCACCGCGGCCTCCAACCGCGACTTCACCGCAGGCATGGCGGCCTACCCGATTGCCGTGCATACCGAGGCCGCCAACGCCCAGCACTACGAGGTGCCGGCCGAGTTCTTCGCCCTCGTGCTCGGGCCGCGGCGCAAGTACTCCTGCTGCCTCTATGAGGACGGCGCGGAGACGCTCGCCGAGGCCGAAGAGCGGGCGCTCCAGGTCACCGCGGAGCACGCCGACCTCGGCAATGGCCAGCGCATCCTGGAACTCGGCTGCGGCTGGGGCTCGCTGTCGCTGTGGATGGCGGAGCGCTTTCCCGCGTCGACGGTCACCGCGGTGTCCAACTCGCACTCGCAACGCCGGTTCATCCTCGACGAGGCGCGGCGGCGCGGGCTCGCGAACCTCGACGTGGTGACCGCGGACATGAACACGTTCCACCCCGAGCCGGGGTTCGATCGCGTGGTCTCGGTGGAGATGTTCGAGCACATGGCGAACTGGCGTCCGCTGCTCTCCCGCATTCGCGATTGCCTCGCGGCCGACGGACGCCTCTTCCTTCACGTCTTCTCCCATCGGACCGCATCCTATCGCTTCTCGGACACCAACCGCGACGACTGGATCGGGCAGCATTTCTTTACCGGCGGGATCATGCCGAGCCATGCGCTGGTCCGGCAGTTCGAGGATGTGCTCGCCGTCGAGGAGGAGTGGAAGTGGTCCGGCCGCAACTACCAGCGGACCGCGGATGACTGGCTCGACAGCTACGACCGCAACCTGCCGGCGATCCGCCCGATGCTCCGGCGCGTCTACGGGCGCGACGCACGCGTATGGGAACGCCGCTGGCGGCTCTTTTTCCTCGCGACTAGCGGCCTGTTCGGACATGGCGGCGGCGCCGAGTGGGGCGTCAGCCACTACCGGCTGAAGCCGGCGGGCTGACCGCGGCGGCGCTCAACCCGGCGTCGCGCCGAGCCACGGGCCAAGGCCCCGCAGCAGGAAATAGACGAGAAGCGCCGTCACCCCGGAGGCCAGGGCGCCGTAGACGATGTCGATGACTGTGATCTGCAGCGACCATACGCGGAGCGTGGCGTGGTTGGTCAGGTCGTAGGTACCGTAAGCGAGCGCCCCGAATAGTGCACCTAGCAAGAGCGCATTCAGGGGCGTTTCGGCCCGCAGCGCCGGCATCACCGCGAACACCACGATGCCGACGGGATAGGCCAGATAGAAGACGATTGCCGGGGGCAGCCTGACGCTAGTCGCCAAGAGATCGCCCAGGGTCGAACGGTAGAGTGCGGCGCCGATGGTGCTCAGCCAGGCGAAGTCCATGGCGACGAAGAGCACGAGCGCGCCAGCGTATGCGACAACATAGGACATTGGGGTAACCGACGCGCCAGAGGGCAGATGTCCAGATACGTGCCGCAGCAGCCTGTGGATCACTTCCAGGGAAACCTGGATGAGACCAATGGTGATGGCTTCCATTTGGATTTACACACCGAGACGGGACGGAATCGCCGTCAAGTAGTCGGGAGGCCGAGGTCTCAAGTATCGGCCGCACCGCCGTGGACAGGATTCTGCCCGACTTTTACTTCGCTCTTGGTCAACCGCTCATTGCAGGCGCGTGCGCCTGGTCTCCGCGATCGAGCTCGGGCCGACCCGCATCGGTCTGCCGTTCGTGCCGACTGATTGCGCGAACGGCT
>JALHRF010000146.1 GCA_022841545.1 Bauldia sp.
GCCAACTGGGGTCTCACCCTGCGGCGACTGGGGCCCCGCACCCGACGCGCCGCTGATCTTCTCCTTGACCCAGGTCTCGAAATCCGCCGGAAGAAGCGCAATAAGCTGGTCGCCGCCCGAGACCAGCAATACACGCGTCTGAGCATTGGTGATCCACGCAGGCGGAGGCTTCACGAGGAAATCGAAGAACCAAACCGCGACGATCATCAGCAAAAGCCCCCGGACGGCCCCGAAAACGAAGCCAAGCGCGCGGTCGACCGCGCCGACACGGCTGTCGATCACGAAGTCCGAGATCTTCATCGTGATATAACTGGCGATGATCAGCGCCACAAAAAAGATCGCCGCCGCCGAAACGATGGTCGCGACGGTCTTGCTGTCCAGGTACGGCTGAACCAGCGGCAGGACATGGGGGTAGAGGAAATAGGCTGCAGCCGCCGCGGCGACCCAGGAGGCCACCGACAGGACTTCGCGGACGAAGCCGCGAACCATGGCGAGAACCGCCGAAATCAGCACGACGACGACGACAATGACGTCGAGGACAGTGACCGGCATCTTTTCAACCCGCGATGAGCGCGGCGCGCCGCCTCACTCCGGAAGCGACCTGCCTAGCACGATTCTGACCGACGCGCCGCGACACTGGCGCGGGCAAGCATGCGGAAATGGCGGTGCGGAGCGGCATTGTCAACAGCAAGTCGGGCTCGAGACGTCCGAACTGGCCTTCAATCGTCGGCGCCATGCTCGTCGCCAGAACGTCCGCGAGCCGTCGACGCGATACTGGCGACGAGTTCGACAAGCTGTCCGATGCCCCGATATGCCCCCCCGCCATCCGCGCCGCCCGACGCCGAAGACGGCAGTACGGCCCGACCGAAACCGAGCTTTTGCGCCTCTTTCAAGCGCGCCGTGGCATGGGACACCGGGCGGATCGAACCCGAAAGGCTGATCTCGCCGAAGTAGACGCAATCGGCGGGAAGCGCTGCGTTCAGCCGCGAGGAGACGAGCGCGGCGGCAACAGCGAGATCGGCGGCAGGCTCCCCGATTCTGAGACCGCCGGCGACGTTGAGATAGACGTCGCAGTCCCCCAGCCGCACGCGGCAATGCGCCTCGAGCACCGCGAGCACCATGGCGAGGCGGCTCTGGTCCCACCCGATAACCGCGCGCCGCGGCGTGCCGAGCGTCGTCGGCGCGACCAGCGCCTGGATCTCGACAAGCAGCGGCCGCGTGCCCTCCATCCCGGCGAAAACCGCCGCCCCCGGCGTCGCGACATTGCGCTCGCCAAGAAACAGCTCCGACGGGTTCCGGACCTCGCCGAGGCCGCCGCCGGTCATCTCGAAGACGCCGATCTCGTCCGTCGGCCCGAACCGGTTCTTGACTGCACGGAGAATGCGGAAGTGGTGACCGCCCTCCCCCTCGAAGTAGAGCACGGCGTCGACCATGTGCTCGACGACCCGCGGGCCCGCGATCTGACCTTCCTTCGTGACGTGGCCGACGAAGATCACGGCGGTGCCGGTCTGCTTGGCGTATCTGATCAACGCCTGGGCCGAGGCCCGCACCTGCGTCACCGTTCCTGGCGCGGAGTCGGCCATCTCGGTCCACAGCGTCTGGATGGAATCGGCAATGACGAGGGCCGGCGCTTCGCCGACCGCGAGGGTAGCGAGGATATCCTCGACGCTGGTCTCCGCAGCAAGCAGAACCGGGGCGTCCGCCAGGCCAAGCCGCGACGCTCGGAGTCTGATCTGGGCGATCGCCTCCTCACCGGAGACATACACGACGCGGTGGCCCTGCCGGGCCAGCGCACCGGCCGCCTGAAGCAGGAGCGTCGACTTGCCGATGCCGGGATCGCCGCCCACCAGCAAAGTCGATCCCCGAACGACACCGCCGCCGGTGACCCGGTCGAACTCACTGATCCCGGTCACGACGCGCGGGGCTTCTGGCGTTTCCCCGGCAAGCGGCGCAAGTGCGACGACCCTGCCCTTTCGCTTGCTCTTCAGGGGGCCGGCGGCGACACCGGCGGACGCAGCTTCCTCAACCAGGGAGTTCCAGTCGCCGCAATCGTCGCACTTTCCCTGCCAGCGGGAGCTGACCGCACCGCAGTTCTGGCAGACGAACGTCGACTTGAGCCGCGCCAATCCCATGGCCTCACCCCGCACTTGCAGTGCGTTCTTGGTATGTTCTCGACGCATTCACGTCAAGGGAATTCATTGCGGCTCCATGAGGAAACAAGCGCCGGCGACCCCAAGCGCGAAGATCATCTGTGCGGGGTCCGTGGACGACGCCGGACCGACTCACCCCCGCCCGCGCTTCCTGTCCTTTCCCTCATAGGGATTCTCCCCCTTCCTGAGGAAGAGCCTGATCGGGACGCCGGGCAGCTTGAAGTCTTCGCGGAGCGCGTTCACGAGATACCGCTTCCAGGCCTCGGGCAGGGCTTCCGGACGCGAACAGAAGGCGACGAAGCTCGGCGGACGCGCCTTCGCCTGGGTCAGGTAACGAAGCTTTATGCGCCGGCCGGAGACCGCCGGCGGCGGGTGATGCTCGATGATTCCGGCGAGCCACTGGTTGAGTTTTGCCGTCGGCAGTCGCCGATTCCAAATCTCGTAGGCGGCGACGATGGCCTGGGCGAGACGGTCGATGCCCTCGCCGGTCAATCCGGAGACCGGCACCAGCGCGACCCCACGGATCTGCGGCAGGAGCCGCTCCGCCTCCTCCCGTAGTTCCTTTATTTTCAACTGGCGATCTTCGATCAGGTCCCATTTGTCGAGGGCGATGACGATAGCGCGCCCCTCGGTTTCCACCAGGTCGGCGATCTGAAGGTCTTGCTTCTCAAAGGGTATGGTCGCATCGAGCGTGAGAATCACGACTTCGGCATAGCGGATGGCCCTGAGCGCGTCGCCGACTGCGAGTTTCTCGAGCTTCCCCTCCACCCTGGCTTTCCGACGCATGCCCGCCGTGTCGAAGACCCGGAAATGAAGATCGCGCCAGCGCCAGTCGACGGCGATCGAATCGCGGGTGATCCCGGCCTCGGGTCCGGTGAGCAGCCTCTCCTCGCCGATCAGCCGGTTGATCAGCGTCGACTTGCCGGCGTTCGGCCGGCCAACGACGGCAATCTGGACCGGCTTCCCCGCGACGTCACCTGGCTCCTCTTCGTCTTTCGGCACGCCAATCGCTGCAGCGAGCGCATCACGGAGGTCACCCATCCCCTCCCCGTGCTCGGCGGAGATGGCAATCGGTTCGCCGATGCCGAGGGAATAGGCGTCGAGAAACCCGCTCTCCCCCGCCCGTCCCTCAGCCTTGTTGGCCACCAGAATCACCGGTTTGCCGGCTTCGCGAAGAAGCGTCGCGAAATGTGCGTCGACCGGGGTCACTCCGGCGCGCGCGTCGATGACGAAGATCGAGGCGTCGGCGTCCTCGATCGCCGCCCGCGTCTGGGCGACCATTCGTCCGGCGAGGCTGTCGGAAGTCGCCTCTTCAAGGCCAGCCGTATCGATGGCGATGAATTCGAGATCATGGAGCCGTGCCTCGCCTTCGCGGCGGTCGCGGGTCACCCCGGGCAGATCGTCCACCAGCGCGATCTTCCGCCCGACCAGCCGGTTGAACAGGGTCGACTTGCCGACATTGGGTCGGCCGATGATGGCGACTTTGGATTCGCGGGCGGTCATTTCTTGTCCCGGCGGCGCTTACCGGCCCAGGCTGGCCTCAGCCTTCTTCAGGCTCGGCAGGCGGCGGCGGCCCTTCCCGCGACTGGATCAGCGTAAGCATGAGCTGTGCGCGGGAGCGGACCCCCTGTCCGGACTCCTCATCGCTGATGATCTCGTCGAAATAATCGCGGGCCGCAGCAAGGTCATTCGTCCGGTAGGCGGCAAGACCGAGTATCTCGCGCGCGGCATGTCGCCAGGGATTGCCGGTTCGGGCAAGGTCGCCGATCCGGGAGGACAATTCCTGTGGACCCTGGCTATCGACCAGGATGAGCGCGGCGCGAATGCGCGAGAGATCCGCCACAAGCGGCGGCAGTCCGCTTCGGCTCGCGATCGAATCATAGGCGGCAACGGCGCCGTCGACATCGCCGGCGACCGCTCTCTCGCCGGCGCTCCGGAAGATCGCGAGGATCGGGTAGCCCCCGCTGCCGTCCAGCGCGATGGCATCAAGCGCGGCAATCGCCTCGTCGTGCCTGCCCTCCTCGGAAAGTGTCAGCGCGGCGAGGAAACGGTCGCCCGTTGCAGCCGCGCGGCTGCTCTCCCACCACTCCCATGCCTTGTAGCCACCGACGGCGACGACAATCAGCACCGCAAGACCGATGACATAGAAGCCGAAGCGGTCCCACAGCCTCTTGTATTGCTCGCGCCGGAGGTCTTCGTCGACTTCGCGAAAGATATCGGACATCTGTGCTCTTGTTCTGGCGCCGGTCGCTGGTGCGCGCGGACATTATATCCCTGCCTCTCACCTTGCAAACGCGGTAATTTGGAGGCCAGCTTCGCCGAGGGCCGCACTGGCCGTGCTGAGGGTGTCGTAGATGCTTGCGGTCGATCTTCTCCTGGCCATAGCGCATCATCTCCTGATGTTTGCGCTTCTCGCGGTGCTGGTCGCGGAGTTGATGCTGGCGCGGCCCGGCCTCGGCGCCGACCGACTCGGCCGTCTCGGGAGCCTCGACATCGCCTACGGTGCGACTGCGGGGCTCCTGCTCGCCGTGGGCTTTGCCCGTGTCTTCCTGGGGCTGAAGGGAGCCGAATACTACTTCGCCAACGTCTTCTTCTGGTTGAAGATTTCCGCCTTCCTGATCGTCGGGATCCTGTCGGTGCCTCCCACTCGGCAGATCCTCGCGTGGCGAAATCGCGCGCGATCCGATCCGGGATTCGCGCCCCCGGCCAGCGAGGTCTCCACCGTGCGGCGTTACCTGCATGCCGAAGCGATGGTCTTCGTGCTCATCCCGGTCTTCGCCGCCCTGATGGCGCGCTACAGCGGCTAGGAAGGCATTTGACATTTGATTCCCGCCTGACGCAAAGCTCGCGTTCAAACATCAAATTCAGAAGCTCCACTGGACGCATAGGATTGGTGGTGTTCCTTCTGATTCCGACCTTCTCTTTGGACCTTGCTGCAAGCCGTTCCGAGTCTTGGAGCCGGGCCACTCCAACGGAGTCTCATGACGTCACCCCCTACCCTCGTCCTCGATCTTGATGGAACGCTGGTCGATACGGCCGGAGACCTGACCGCCACCCTCAATGACGTGCTGATCGGGGAAGGCCTGCCGCCGGTACCCTTCGATGCCGCGCGGGGGATGGTCGGCCACGGCGCAAGGGCCATGCTGTCTGATGCGCTCGGCGCCGCCGGCGTCAACACGGAGCCGGACCGCCTGGACAGCCTGGTGGCTGTGTTCCTCGACATCTATGCGGGCCGGATCGCTGAGACGAGCCGGCCCTTCCCCGGCGCGCTCGAAGCGCTCGACCGCTTCGTCGCCGAAGGCTGGCGCCTTGCGGTCTGCACCAACAAGTTCGAGCGGCATTCGCGACTGCTCCTCACGGCCATCGGCATCGCCGACCGCTTTCCAGTCATCGCCGGCCAGGATACCTACGGCGTGCGAAAGCCGGACCCGCGCCATCTCCTCGAAACGATTCGCGATGCGGGCGGGGACGTTGCACGGGCCGTGATGGTCGGCGACTCGAACGTCGACATCGAGACCGCGCGAGCGGCGCATGTTCCGGTGATCGCGGTGGATTTCGGCTATAGTCGGACACCTGTGACCGATCTCGGGCCGGATCGGGTCATCAGCCACTTCGACGACCTTTATCAAGCCGCAACGGCGCTCCTTCCGGGCGCAGCGAGGGTCTGACGGCCCCCGGCGTGTTACCGGGAATTCACTTTTCACCCAGATTGCCGGCATGGCATAGTGTGTATCGACTTCGTTTGGCAGCGGGCTCCTATTCATGACAATTGCGAAACGTCTTGTCCGGTCTGCGGGTATATTGCTCGTCAGCGTGCTTGTATGGACGACGGGCATGCCCTCGTCGGAAGCACTGTTCAAAAAGAAGCTGCCGCCGGTCACGTACGATGAACCCGACCAGGCGGACCTCGTCCCGTTGAAGGGCGAGGACCAGGTCGCCGCGCAGTGGCGTCGCACGCCGGTGTCCTACCGCTCCGGCCAGCAGCCCGGCACCCTCGTCGTGGACGCCAGCGAGCGCTACCTCTACCTGATCACCGGTCCGACCACCGCGATCCGCTACGGCGTCTCGGTCGGACGCGAAGGCTTCGAATGGGAAGGGGCGATGAAGGTCACCAAGAAGGTCGAATGGCCCGACTGGCGCCCGCCCAAGGACATGATCGAACGCGAGAAGAAAAAGGGCAAGGTGCTGCCGGCGGTGGTCCCGGGTGGTCCGGGAAATCCGCTCGGGGCGCGGGCCCTCTACCTTGGCCGCTCCGAGTACCGCATCCATGGCACCAACGCGCCGAAGTCGATTGGTCAGGCGGCGTCTTCGGGATGCATTCGCATGCTCAATGAACACGTGATCGATCTCTACGGCCGGGTGCCGCTCGGTACGCGGGTTGTGGTGACGATGTAGCTTGACGCCTCGGCGGACCTCGCGGGGAGACCACCAAGCGTAACGGTGCGGAAAGCCTGATAGCCGGAGTCGCTTGCGGTGCCGGTACGTGTCATGACAGTTGCGAAGTTGGTTGAACCAGGAGGAGCTTGGACATGGCAAGAGCCATACTCGGAGCAGTGTTGATCGCCGCTCTGGCGAGTACGACCGGCGCCGTCGGTACGAGTGTGCCGGCCGCGGCAAAGAACAACAACACGGGCGCCATCGTCGGAGGGTTGATCGCCGGCGCGGTGATCGGGGCTGCCGTCGCCGGTAGCACCAACCATCCGTCCAATATCTACGTGAATCCCCGGCCGCCGCCGCCGCCGAAGCCCGACCCGTGGTCGAACGCTTTCAGCCCGAAGCCCGGCGTCAGCTGCTACCCGACGCAGAAGGCCTGCTACAACGCAAACGGGGCCTATAACGCCAACTGGACCTGGAAGGTCTATCAGAAATGAGCTCGGCGATGATGAAGTTCCGCACTCACAGGGTGCTTCTCGCGGCGGCTGCCGCGCTCACCCTCGGCCTGACCGCCGCCTCCGCTCAGGATGCAACCGTGGACGACCTTCGGATGGATGATGCCTGGGCGGACCTTACGGTCGACCAGGAGCCGATCCTCACCGATCTGCAGTTCGCCAAGCTCAACAACCTCGCCTTCCAGGCGGCGGTGACCAAGATCTGCGACGGCTACGAACTTGACCAGACGAAGTTTACCGAAGGCGTCGCGGACGCGAGCTACCCCGCGCCTGAGGCGACGACGACGAGCCCCGACCTGATGAAGCAATGGGAGACGGCCGTCTATTTCCGCCTCGGCGCGAGTTACGGGTTGCTTCTTGCGGAAGGCAACGCCCACACCGACCTGTTCTGCGCGAGCGCGGCCGAGCTCAAGGCCGAGCCGGAAGTGCCCAACGTCTGGAAATAGCCCCGGTCGTGTTCCGCTTGTCGACGGGCGCCTTCGGGCGCCCGTTTCGCATGCGCTTGACACGCACGGCCCGGCACCGCCATATCGCCCCGCGTAGGGCGATTAGCTCAGCGGGAGAGCACTCCCTTCACACGGGAGGGGTCACTGGTTCAATCCCAGTATCGCCCACCATAAAACCCTGAGAGTTCCGCCACTTTGCTGCCAGGCGGCAGAGAGGCCAACCGGCAGGAACCGGCGAGCATCGGCGGAACACGGCGGACGCCGCCGTGGAGAATCCGTGGAAGACGGACCCTGTCCGTTCACGCCCGCCGCGCTTCGTCGCCCGATCCGGCACATTCTCGTCCAGAGATCTGGCATGCAAGGAAGCGGTTGTGCCTTGCAAACGTAGTTTGGAAAAGTTGAATAGCGGGCCGACTCTCAAGACCGGGGAGCAACGATGGCGGTGCCTGCAACAGGTGCGACGGTAGTATACGTCGCTGACAATACGCCCGAAAAAATCGCTCTCGATCTGTTGCACCTTATCAGGCGCCTCCAGGGCGAAGCTGCGCCAAAGGATGAAAACAACATCCTCGACCTGTACGCCAGGTGTGTTGGCGCGGTTCGTGGCCAGCGGAGCGGACGCTCCAAGTGGAGCGCCGTTTCCGGCAATAGCTCCGGCATACGCTCCCCGCACCCAAGCAAAAAAAAGCCCGCACCCGGCGGGAGCCGAGGGCGGGCATGGGATGCTCGGGCTGGGGGGCTGTTGAGCCATCCCAAGTCGACAGCTTAGCGCGCGCGGTGGCCGGCTGACGATCCCTCAGATTGAGGGATTGCAGGCCCGGCCATCTGTCGCCGGCCCCCCGCAGCGTCTTCCGGATTTCGTCGAGCTTCTTGCGCCGCCAACTCCATTCAGCCCCGCGCCTTGCCCCCGGGTGGCCAGAACGGGGTCGTGGCCCGCTTCTTCGGGCCGTCAGATGCCGGCTCCTTGCCACCCGTCGTGGCGGTTCGGGTCCGCTTGCTGGTCATCGCCAGATCGTCGCTGCTGGTGCGGTCGGCGTTCCGCTTGCCGCCGCCATGCGAGGCATGGTCGGCGGAGGTCTTTCGGGTGTTCATCGCTGCCTCTCGGGATTCGCTGGAGCGAAGGGAATGGCTGGCGCGGCCGCAAGTTCCCGGTGACGGAGCGGCGACGTGGCTCCCGTTTGTCGTCGAGTGCTTCCGCGACTGGCTAGGTCCGACGCGAAGTGGAAGCGACTGGTGGCAGGGGAAAAAGAGCGACGCTCGCAAACGAGCGATCCTCGAACGCACGCCGACCATCGCCGGCAGGAACCTTGCGTGCTGGTGCAAGTCCGGCGACCTGTGCCACGCCGACGTCCTCCTCGAGCTGGCGAACCGGCCATGACGCTCGACCCGAACCGCACGATGGACGAGGCGGCGGCGTGGCTCGGGATCGGCCGCCGGACACTCCAGGAGGTCATCAAGCGTCACCGCTTTATTTCGGCGCCGGCCGGCGCCAGCTGTTCTCCGAGGCCCACCTCATCGCGATCCGCGCCGCGCTCGATGAGGAGGCCCGCCAGAAGGAGGCGCGATGCCGCTCAAGCTCGTCCCGCCACCGCCGGGGAATCGCCGTGCCACAGCGTCCGGGGCACGCATTGCGGCGTCTACCTTGACCGAAGCACAAAGCTTGTTGAGGAAGGGAAGGCGGCGCGGCTCCCCAGGAAATGGGAAGGCGACATCGAACGTGGTCAGCTTGCCCGTCCGGGCGAGCCCACCTTCCTCGACGCGGCCGTCCTCTACCTGAAGTCAGGGGCGACGATCGCTTCCTCGGCGCATGGGACGACGACAACGGCCGCTGGTCCGGCATCGCCGGGATCATCGGCGCCCTCCCCCTCTCCGCGGTCGACTAGGCGCGCATCGACGCGAGGGCCGTCGCCCTGCTCCCGGGCGGCACCGCGGCGACATGCAACCGCCAAGTCTACACGCCGATCGCCGCGGTGCTGCACCACGTAGGCGTAGAGAAGCGCATCCGATGGCCGAAGGGCAGGCGCGGCTCCCGCCGCACCGACTGGATGACGCCGGAACAGGCGTTCCGGATGCTCGAGGCCGCGCGCGCGATCGACGCCGAGTTCGCCACGTTCCTCACGATCCTGCTCTACACCGGGTTCCGCCTCGGCGAGCGCGCTTCATGCTCGCTGGCGCCCGCCTCCGCGTTCGCGTTAGTCTGCGCGACACGCCCTCTGGGGCTGCCTCGTCCAGGTTACAGAGTCCGCGATGCGCATCGACAAGCACCTGTGTCTCCCGATCAGCGGTGGCGGCGGCTTCGACCTCACCGATGCGTTCGACTGCAACGTCTTCCTCATTGCCGCTGGCTCGGAATGGCTGATGTTCGACGCCGGCTCGGGGCGCAGTCCGGAACGGGGCCTGGAGGTCCTCGCGGAAGACGGCATCGACCCGCGAAGCATCAGACACCTCTTTCTCACCCATGGTCATGCCGACCATTCCGGCGCCGCGGCTCACTGGCGGGAGGCGTTGGGCCTTGAGGTCCATGCCGGGCATGCCACGGCGGCAATGGTGTCGGCGGGCGACGAGGCGGCGCTCAGTGTCGACCGCGCGCGGCGGGCCGGCGTCTATCCCGCGGACTACATCTACCGGGCCTGCCCCGTCGACCACGTCCTGGACCTCGATCGGCCGGTTTCCATCAACGGCGTCACGGTGCGCCCTTTGGCGACGCCGGGACATTCGCACGATCATGTCTCGTACTTGGTCGAGACGCCGGAACGGCGGATGCTGGTCGCCGGCGACGCCCTTTTCCATGGCGGCAAGGTCGCGATCCAGGACATCTATGACTGCGACATTGCAGCGGTCTGTGAAAGCGTACGCCGCCTGGCCTCCATCGACTTTGACGCCCTCCTGCCCGGCCATCTCGCCTTCAGCCTCCGGAACGGCCGCCGGCATGCCGACGCGGCGTTCGCCCACGTCGAGGCGCTGCACTGCCCGCCGTCGATCATTTAGTCGCCCGCCGCCTTCTGCGCCGCGAGCCATGCCTCGTATTCCGGGCGGGCGTCGTCGTGGAGCGGGTAGTAGCGGCGTAGCTCGCCGCCCTCGAAGAGCCGCTGCCGGGAGAAGCCTTCCCACTCGTGGTGGACCGAAGCCTCCCGGATCAGTTCCTCGGCCATCTTGACCGGCACCACCACGGCGCCGTCGTCGTCGGCGACGATGATGTCGCCCGGCATGACGAAGACGCCGCCGCAAGCGACCGGCACGTTGACGGCGAAAGGCATGATGTCGGTCTGGGTATGGAAGTTGGGAGTCAGGCCGGTGACCCAGAGCCCGAGATCGAGGCGCTTGACGTTGGGGTAGTCGCGAATGCATCCGTCGATGACCACCCCGAGCCCGCCCTTGCCCTTGAAGTAAGTGAGCATCATGTCGCCGAAGACGCCGCTCTTGAGGTCGCCGCGCGCATCGACGACGACGATGTCGCCGGGCTGGGTATGATAGAGGGCGTGCCGGTGTAGTTGCTTCTCCGGCTCGGCATACTCGTCCTCGCCATAGAGGTCCTCGCGTTTCGGCATGAACTGCAGCGTCAGCGCCGGCCCGGCGATCGCCCGCCCCGGCGTGCGCGCGGTCGGCCCGCAGATGAAGGCGCTTCGAATTCCCATCTTGGACAGCGTGCTGCTGGCCGTGGCCGCGCCGATTTCCTGGATCGCCGCCACCAAGTGCTGCGGCGGACGCACGATGTCCTGTGTGACGATCATGTTGATGCCTGTCCGTTGGAGAAGCCCGGCCGTGGTCCCGCGACCGGGAAATGACGACTTTACTCTATCCACCGTCCGCCATGGCGTTCAGCTCCAGGTGCGGTCCCAGGACCATTCGCCATCCCATTGGTCGGTCGATTCCCAGATGTCCTTCACCCCCGGCTGAAGATGCTCCCGGATGACATCGTCGTCGATATCGTCGATGCCGAGGCCCGGCTTGTCGGGCACGGTGATATGGCCGTCGCGAACGAGCGGCTTCGGCAGACCGGTGCAGATGTCGTCCCACCATGGCACGTCGACCGCGTGCTGCTCGAGGGCCAGGAAATTCTCGGTCGCCACCGCGACATGCGCCGCCGCCATCGCCGCGACCGGGCTCTCCGCCATGTGGATCGCCATCGCGACGCCGTGGTCGTAGGCCGCATCGCCGATCTTCTTGGTCTCGAGGATGCCGCCGCTGGTGAGGAGGTCGGGGTGAATGACCGAGACGCCGCCGCACGCGAGGAGCGGCAAGAAATCCTCCTTGAGGTAGATGTCCTCGCCAGTGCAGATCGGCACCGTAGTGCTCTTCGCCAGCCGCTCGTACTGGTCCGTGTACTGCCACGGGATCACGTCCTCCAGCCACGCCGGATCGTACTTCTCGATACGCCGGGCGAGCCGGATGCCGTCGTTCAGCGATATATGCCCGAGGTGGTCGATCGCGATCGGGATTTCCGGTCCGACCACCGCGCGAACCTCGGACATGTACTGCTCCAGGAGGTCGAGTCCCTTCTCGGTGAAATGGAGCCCGGTGAAGGGATGTCGGACATTGTGGACGTCATAGAGGGCGTTCTGCAGCCGGCGTTCCTCAAGCGTCTTCGTCTCGCGCCATTCGTATCCCGTCCGGTAGAGGTCGAGCACCCCGGTCGGGCCGTTGGCCGCGCCCGGCACATGCATGATCTGGCCGAGCCCGAGGTCCATCTTCAGAAACGTGTAGCCGAGGTCCATCCGCTGCTTGAGGCGCTTGCCGGTCTCGGTGCCGCTCGGCACGCTCGCGTCGGTGTCGGAATACATCCGAACCCGGTCGCGGAACTTGCCGCCCAGCATCTGGTAAATTGGCACGCCATAGGCCTTGCCGGCGATGTCCCACAGCGCGATCTCGACCGCCGACACCCCGCCGCCCTGGCGGCCGTGACCGCCGAATTGCTTGATCCTGCGGAAGAGGCGGTCGACATCGCACGGGTTTTCGCCGAGCAGACGGCACTTGAGCATGAGGGCGAAGGACTTGCTCGCCCCGTCGCGCACCTCGCCCAGCCCGACGATGCCCTGGTTGGTCATGATCTTGATCAGGCAAGACCGGAATGGCGCGCCGATGACTTCGGCGCATCGGATGTCGGTGATCCGAAGGTCGGAGGGGCGCGAATGCGTGTTGACCCGGTCGAGGGCGGCTTCAGGCGTGGTCATGGTCATGTCGTCCGGCTCAGTCCTGTTGCGTTGGACGGCGCTTCCTTTGGCGCATCACCATCGGAGCCGTCCGGAAATGCTGCGCTCGCTGGGGCGGGGGAGACGTACACGAAGCCCGCCTCGTCGACCTCGACGCCCCGTCCTTGCGGACGGCGCACCGACGAACTCCGCTCCAGGGACGCTAACGATCGCCCGCTCCTTGTCAATTTTGGTGTGCGCGCCGGTTCGCTTCCGGGAGGCCGCCCGTTGTGGAGCCTGGGGAGTCCTGTACAAGACGATCGTCCGGGGGAAGAGAAGACATGAAGATTACCGACCTTCGCTGCGCCGTTATAGGCAAGAACCCGATCGTCCGTATCGTGACCGACGAAGGCATCAGCGGCTTTGGCGCGGTCGAGCAGTACAAGCCTTACCTCAAGCCCTCCATCCTGCAGTTTCGCGAGGCGCTGATCGGTCACGATCCGACCGACGTCGAGCGCGTCATGCTCCGCATCCGGCAGCGCGGCGCCTTCAAGCCCTACGGGTCGGCGGTCAGCGTCATCGAGCAAGCGCTCTGGGACGTTGCCGGCAAGGCGGCCGGCGTGCCCGTCTACAAGCTCCTCGGCGGCAAGGTCCGCGATCACGTCCGCGTCTACAATGGCGCGGTGCGCTTTCCCTTCGCGGCGCATGATCCCGAGGACTATGCCGAGGACGTGCGCAGGATGAAGGCCTCGAAGGAGGGCTTCACCATCGTCAAGCAGGCGATCACGTTCCACTCGAACATGAAGCGGGCGGTCAAGGACTTCTACTACGGCGAGCCCGACCCGAACCCGTTCCACGGCGCCCTCGACCGGGGCCTGATGACCGAGCGGGGCATGAAGCATGCGATCGCCTGCGTCGAGGCGATGAA
>JALHRF010000147.1 GCA_022841545.1 Bauldia sp.
GCTCTTCCGATCTGATCCACCGGGCAACACGACTTCGGAAACCAGAAGCCGAAACCATCGATGGCATCATGGCGTGTTTGGTCTAGAACCGTACGCTCAAGGAATCCTCGGAGATAGCCACGATGTCGAACCCCGCAATGACCCGCCTTCGCCCGCTCGTGCTTGCTGCCGTGCTCGGCGTGGCCTTTGCCGCCGGCTGGACGCTCCGGCAGGATGGAGGAGTCGCCGAGGCCCAGGAGGATGCCGCCGCCCTCGCCGAGGCGCAGCTCACCCGCTTCTACGAGGCGGTCTCCGGCCGGGGCGAGCTCGCCGATGTGCTGGGCGACGCCTTCCAGATCATGCGGACCGACGGCACCCGCTACGATCGCGACACCTATCTGAGCCGCCCGCCGGCCTACTCGGACTACAAGCTCGACGACATCCGCGCCTTTCAGGTCGGCGACGTGCTGACGGCCACCTACTTCACCGGCGCGACGGGCGCGATCGAGGACCGGAGCATCGCCTCGGAAGACCAGCCGCGGCTCGCCGTCTTCACCCGCGCCGGTGGCGAATGGAAGATGCAGGCAATCGCCAATCTCGGCGCGGGGCTGCTGAGCGACCCGGCGGAGGCGGCGAAGAAGGCGGTCGACGCCTGGGTCGGCGCGGTGGCTTCCGGCGATCCGGCCAATGTCGCGAAAGTGATCGCGCCCGAATTCCAGATCGTCCGGTCCGACGGCACGGCCTACGGCGCCGAGACCTATCTCCAGTCGAACCTGCCGCGGTTTCCCGAGCCTCCGCAGATCGGCACGCTGGTGGCGACCGGCCACGGCGACCATCTCGTCGCCCGCTACGAGATCACGAGCAAGATCATGCTCGGCGAGGAGACCGAGCTCCGCGACGCCCCGCGCCTGACCGTGTTCCGGAAGACGGCCGACGGGAGGTGGCTGGTCGTCGCCCATTCGAATTTCGCGGCGCTCCAGCAATAGGGCTTCCGCCCTGCGTTCGGCGATCGCGCGCCGGCCGCCGCGGTCTATCCCTCGTTCACCTCGAGCATCCAGTTGAGCGCATGCCGCCAGTCGGTCATGCGGAGCGAAATGCCGTGGGTGCCTGAATCGAACAGGACGAAGCGGATCGGATAGTCGGGCACTTCCTTCTTCATCCGCTGGAAAAACGCGAGCTGCGCCTTGTGGCCGAGGATCCAGTCCTCCATCGTGTTGGAGATATGGATCGCCGGCCGCCGCCCGGGTGGCAGTTTGGCGGCGGTGGCGACGAAATCGGGGTTCATCTCCGAATCGAGGAAGAGCACGCCCCTGACCACCGGCCCGGTCTCGGCGTCGGCAATCAGCCGCCAGCAGATCTTGCCGCCCCACGAGCCGCAGGCGAGAAACACCGGTGCGCCCGGCGAGCGGGCGGCCTGGTCGAGGACGAGGGCCTTCATTTCGGCCGTCCCGCGCCGGCCGAAATCGGAGAAGTCGGCGGAGATATAGACGCCGCCGTTCCGCATCATAAGGTTCTTGATGCGGTTGAAGTTGCCGCCGTGGATGAAGTCGCTGGCCCCCGAGCGCCGGTCGGTGCCGCGGCCGTGAATGAAGATGACGATCGCCTCTGCGCCGCCTTCGGTCTTGCCGACGGCGGTATAGACGACCTTCCGCCCCGCCACGCTGATGCTCATGTCGCGCTCGACGGCCTGCGTGGCGAGGTCGAGATACTCGGGCTTCACCTTCTCGAGCTTGATCTCGTCGCGGGCATGGAGGTCGCGCGGCCGGTCATAGTCGACCAGCAGGAAGTCTCCGCCATATTCGGTCTGGAGGATGTTCCGGTACGCGAAAAGCTCGTCCTTGTAGGGCTCGAGCCGGTATGGCGCCGCCTGCGAGCCGGCGGCGCCGGCCACCAGCAGCGCGGGAAGCAGGATCAGCCTGAGCCGACGAAAGCCGACAGACTCACGCGCTGCCGTCCGTCCGCGTCGAAGTTCGAAGGGTCGAGCCACCGTTCGAAGCAATCCTTTCTTTTCGGCCATTCCGTGTCGAGCATGGAATACCATGCCGTATCGCGATTCCGGCCCTTGATGATCATATGCTGCCGGAAAATCCCCTCGAAGGTAAACCCCAGACGGAGCGCCGCGCGCCGCGACGGCGCATTGAGGTCGTTGCACTTCCACTCGTAGCGCCGGTAGCCGAGCGTACCGAAGACATAGGCGGCGACGAGATACTGCGCCTCGGTCGCCGCAGGCGTCCGCTGGAGGAGCGGAGCGTAAACGATGTTGCCGATCTCGATGACGCGCATGGCGGGCCGGATTTCCATCAGCGTGACGATGCCCGTCGCCGCGGCCCGTGCGCGGTCGACCACCGCATAAGAGTAGGGATCACCGAGCGCGGCGCGTTCCTCGAGCCAGCGGACGAACGCCGCCTCGCCGGCGAACGGCCCGTAGCCCATGTAGGTCCAGAGCGAATCGTCGTCGCGGACGGCATGCCACAGCGCCGCTCCATGCTTCGCCGGATCGAGCTTCTCGATCAGCGCATGAGCGCCTTCGAGGACCGCCGGACCAGGCCGGGGGGCGGGCGCGATGTCGACCTCGGGACCGACGGGCTGGGCAGCGTTCATGTCGTCTCGCACGGGTTCGCTTCGTCCGCGGCACCAATGGCAACGGTGTCGGACGGGTTTATGCGCCCTTCCGATACAGGGTTTCGCGACCGCGCGCGAGAGTACAACGCCCGCGTCGGTGTTCGCTCGACGCGGGCCGACAGCCCCCCGGGGCGTGCGTGCGGCCCGGCCTTGTCATTGACTACGGGATTCGACCTGCTATGTGTCCCCCGCCTTGCCGGGACCGCCAGGGTGGTGGGTCGGGCTGGGTCCGACTCTGCCTTTCACGCGATCCCTTCGGGGACGGATCAGGCCAGGCTTCATGACCGACCTCGTCAAGCACAGGCGTATGGCGAACGCGATCCGCGCGCTCGCAATGGATGCGGTGGAGCGCGCCAACTCGGGTCATCCCGGCATGCCGATGGGCATGGCGGATGTCGCGACGGTGCTGTTTACCCGCTATCTCAAGTTCGATCCGACCGAGCCCCGGTGGCCCGACCGCGACCGTTTCGTGCTCTCCGCCGGCCACGGCTCGATGCTGCTCTATTCCATCCTCTACCTCCTCGGCGTCGAGGAGATGACGATGGACGAGATCCGGAACTTCCGGCAGATCGGATCGAAAACGCCGGGCCACCCCGAGAACTTCATCACCATCGGGATCGAGACCACCACCGGTCCGCTCGGCCAGGGGCTGGGCAATGCCGTCGGCATGGCGATTGCCGAGCGCCTGATGGCGGCCCGCTTCGGCGACGACGTGGTCGACCACCACACCTATGTCATCGCTTCGGACGGGGACCTGATGGAGGGGATCAGCCATGAGGCGATCTCGATCGCCGGCCATCTCCGCCTCAGCAAGCTGATCGTCTTCTTCGACGACAACGGGATCTCCATCGACGGCCCGCTGTCGATCGCCGAGTCGGGCGATCAGGTCGCCCGGTTCGAGGCGGCGGGATGGAACGCGAGCCGGATCGACGGCCAGAACCCCGACGAGATCGCCGCGGCAATCGAGGCGGCGCAGAAGAGCGACCGCCCGACGATGATCGCCTGCCGCACCACCATCGGTTTCGGCGCCCCGACCAAGGCCGGCAAGGCCTCCTCCCACGGCTCGCCGCTCGGCGCCGAGGAGATCGCCGGTGCGCGGAAGGCGCTCGGCTGGGAATACGCGCCCTTCGAGGTGCCGGCCGACATTCGCGACGCCTGGCGCATCGCCGGCCTCAAGTCGAGCCAGCTCCGCAAGGAATGGGAGAAACGCCTCGGCGGGGTCGACCGCGAGCAGCGCGCGGAGTTCGAGCGGCGCATCCGCGGCGAGCTGCCGCCGGGCTTCGACGGGGTGATCGCCGACTACAAGCGGAAGCTCGCCGCCGACCGGCCCAAGGTCGCGACGCGGAAATCGTCCGAGATGGCGCTCGACGTGATCAACCCGGCGGTGCCGGAGACGATCGGCGGCTCGGCGGACCTCACCGGCTCGAACAATACCAAGTCCAAGGACATGAAGGACGTCACCCCGACGGACTTCACCGGCCGCTACATCCGCTGGGGCGTGCGCGAGCACGCCATGGGCTCGGCGATGAACGGCATGGCGCTGCACGGCGGCGTCATCCCCTACGGCGGCACGTTCCTCGTCTTTTCCGACTATTGCCGTCCGGCGATCCGGCTCGCCGCGCTCATGGGCAACCGCGTCATCTTCGTGATGACCCACGATTCGATCGGCCTTGGCGAAGACGGCCCGACCCACCAGCCAGTCGAACAGCTCGCCGCGCTCCGCGCGATCCCCAATCTCCTGGTGTTCCGACCGGCCGACGCGATGGAAACCGCTGAGTGCTGGCAGCTGATGCTCGAGCGGGACGAGAGCCCGAGCGTGATCGCGCTGACGCGCCAGAACCTCCCGGCGGTGCGCACCGAATTCACCGAGGCGAATCTCTGCGGCCGCGGCGCCTACGAGCTTGCGCCGTCGAAGGGCGATGCCGACGTCACCTTGTTCGCCACCGGGTCGGAGGTCGAGATCGCGCTCGCCGCGAAGAAGCAGATCGATGCCGCAGGGAGACGCGCAAGGGTCGTATCGGTTCCCTGCTTCGAGCTGTTCGCCGAGCAGAGCGAAGACTACCAGGCGGAGATCATCGGAACGGCGCCGGTCAAGATGGCGATCGAGGCCGCCGTTCGAATGGGATGGGACCGCTTCGTCGGCTCTGACGGTATCTTCATCGGCATGGAAGGCTTCGGGGCGTCGGGGCCCTACGAGAAGCTCTACGAGAAATTCGGAATAACCGCGGAAGCGGCGGCGAAGGCGGCGCTGGACCGGCTCGTCGCGCTGGCCTGAACAGGAGACGGAACATGGTGGTCAGGGTAGGCATCAACGGGTTCGGGCGGATCGGACGGAACATCCTCCGCGCCATCATCGAGTCCGGACGCACGGACATCGAGGTGGTCGGCGTCAACGACCTCGGTCCGGTCGAGACCAACGCACATCTGCTCCGCTACGATTCGGTGCACGGCAAGTTCCCGCACCAGGTGAAGGTCGCCGGCGACACGATCGACGCCGGCCGCGGGCCGATCAAGGTGACGGCGATCAAGAACCCGGCCGAGCTTCCCTGGAAGGACCTCAACGTCGACATCGCGATGGAATGCACCGGCATCTTCACCTCGAAGGAGAAGGCCTCGGCCCATCTTCAGGCCGGCGCCAAGCGCGTTCTCGTCTCCGCCCCCGCCGAGGGCGCCGACCTAACGGTCGTCTATGGCGTCAACGACGACAAGCTGACCGCCAACGACGTCGTCGTCTCCAATGCCTCCTGCACCACCAACTGCCTGGCGCCGGTGGTCTTCGTGCTCAACAATGCGATCGGCATCGAGCACGGCTTCATGACCACGATCCATTCCTATACGGGCGACCAGCCGACGCTCGACACCTTCCACAAGGACCTTTACCGGGCCCGCGCCGCCGCGCTCAACTCGATCCCGACCTCGACCGGGGCCGCCAAGGCGATCGGACTGGTCATCCCGGACCTCAAGGGCAAGCTCGACGGCAGCTCGATCCGCGTGCCGACGCCGAACGTGTCGCTGGTCGACTTCAAGTTCGTGCCGAAGCGCGGCACGAGCGTCGACGAGGTCAACAAGGCGGTGAGCGATGCCGCCGCCGCCGGCCGGCTCAAGGGCATCCTCGGCGTTACCGCCGAGCCGCTGGTCTCCTCCGACTTCAACCACGATCCGCGTTCCTCGATCTTCGCCCTCGACCAGACCAAGGTCATCGACGGCAATTTCGTTCGCGTCGTCTCCTGGTACGACAACGAGTGGGGCTTCTCGAACCGCATGGGCGACACCGCCGTCGCCATGGGCAAGCTGATCTGAGTTCCTGGGGGGTCGGCGGCGATGCGCTTCCTTCCCCCACGCCCGCTCAGCGCACGTTGGCGTCCGGTCGGGGCCGAGGGGCTGGAACATCTCGACCTCCGCCTCGATGACGACGCGATCATCGCCGACAGCGTGGTGATCGGCAATCGCGGCGGCATCCCCTACGGGCTCCGCTACCGCCTCGTCTGCGGCGTGGACTGGGTGACCCGGAGCCTCGACATCACGGCCACCGACGGACGCTCGCTTCACCTCCGCTCGGATGGCGAAGGCGAGTGGACCGACGGCGAGGGCTTTCCCATCGCCCATCTCGACGGCTGCATCGATGTCGACCTCGCCGGCTCGCCCTTCACCAACACGCTCCCGATCCGCCGCGCCGGGCTTGTCGGCGGCGGCGCGGCGGCGGAGTTCCGCATGGCCTATATTCCGTTCGACACGTTCAAGCCGGCCGTCGACGGACAACTCTATCGCTGCCTAGAACAGGACCGGCTCTATCGCTACGAGGCCACCGACCGCTCCTTCTCCGCAGACCTGACGGTCGACGAGGACGGACTGGTGACCGACTATCCGGGTCTTTTCACCAGAGTTGAGATTTGAGGGCCATCACGCCATGACCGCATTCCGCACGCTCGACCAGGCCGATGTGAAGGGCAAGCGCGTGCTTGTCCGGGTCGACCTCAATGTCCCGATGGCCGACGGCGAGGTCGCCGACGACACGCGCATCCGCGCCGTGGCGCCGACCATCGCCGAGATCGCCGACAAGGGCGGCAAGGTGATTCTGCTGGCCCATTTCGGCCGCCCCAAGGGCGGACCCGAGGCGGCCTTCTCGCTCCGCCAGGTGGTGGGGGCGCTTGTCACGGTGCTCGACCGCCCGGTCGCCTTCGTCGAGGACTGTATCGGACCGGCGGCCGAGGCCGCGGTCGCGGCGATGAAGGACGGCGACGTCCTCCTCCTCGAGAACACCCGCTTCCACAAGGCCGAGGAGAAGAACGACCCGGATTTCGTCGCCGCCCTCGCCAAGCTCGGCGACCTCTATGTCAACGACGCCTTCTCGGCGGCGCACCGCGCCCATGCCTCGACCGAGGGGCTGGCGCACAAGCTTCCCGCCTATGCCGGGCGCTCGATGCAGCGCGAAATCGAGGCGATCGAATCGGCCCTCGCCAGCCCGAAGCGGCCGGTCGTCGCGGTGATCGGCGGGGCCAAGGTGTCGTCGAAGATCGACGTGCTCGAGAACCTCGCCGGCAAGGTCGACGCGCTGGTGGTGGGCGGCGGCATGGCCAACACCTTCCTCCTCGCCAAGGGCATCCCGGTCGGCAAGTCGCTGGCCGAGCCGGACCTGGTCGACACGGCGCGGAAGATCATGGCGGCGGCCGACAAGGCCGGGTCGGTGATCGTGCTCCCCACCGATGTCGTGGTGGCGAAGGAGTTCAAGGCCGGCGCCGAGGCGACCGTTGTCTCGGTCGATGCCGTGCCCGCCGACCAGATGATCCTCGACATCGGCCCGAAGTCGATCGAAGCGGTCAACGCCTGGATCGACAAGGCGGCGACGCTGGTCTGGAACGGCCCGCTCGGGGCGTTCGAGGTGCCGCCCTTCGACAAGGCGACGATGTCCGCCGCCCGCCATGCCGCGTCCCGCAAGGGCAAGGTGCTGTCGGTGGCCGGCGGCGGCGAGACGGTGTCGGCGCTCCATCAGGCCGGCGCGGCCGACGGCTTCAGCTTCGTCTCGACCGCCGGCGGGGCTTTCCTCGAGTGGCTCGAGGGCAAGGCGCTGCCGGGCGTCGAGGTGCTCCGGGTGCGGTAGGAGGTGGGTCCCAGTCGCCGGCGCGCGTGGGGATGGGGCGGCGGCTTGAAATCAAGGCGATTGCGCACAATCGTTACATGTAACGATAGTGCCGGATCATGCCATGCCAACACCCGTCCGACAGAGAGTACAAAGACGACGCGACGTCCTTCGCGCTGCCGGCCTTCGGCCCGTACAGATCTGGGTTCCTGACACCCGCCGTCCCGGCTTTGACGAGGAGTGCCGGCGTCAATCTCGCGTCGTCGCGAGGCCGACGCGGCCGATCGGGACCTGGGTGACTTCCTCGACGCGGCGTTGGCTGATCTCGATGATGAGGGTCGTGCGTGAAGCGGGGCGACCTCGTGACGGTCGCCATATCCGGCGCTTTCGGCAAGCCGCGACCGGCCCTCATCATCCAGTCGGATCGATTCGACGAAACCGGCACCGTCACCGTCCTCCTGATATCGGCTACGCTCAAGCACGCCCCCTTGATCCGCCTCACGGTAGCGCCGACGCCGGAGAATGGCCTTCGCGTCCTGTCGCAAGTGATGGTCGACAAGGCCATGTCGGTGAAGCGCGAGCGGGTGGGCTCGCCCTTCGGCCGTCTCGACGATGAAACCGTGCTGTCGGTCACACGGTCTCTGGCGGTATTCCTCGGCATTGGCTGACGATCCGCCGTTTTCAGCCCGTGACCGCGGTCAGGCATTCCACGTCGTCACCGCCGATGGAAATGGCGAGCGCGGGAGGCTATAGAGGCGGCCATCAACGATCGCATATATCCGGGAGGACACCCATGGCCGAGAGAATCGAAGACATCGCGTTGGCAATGGTCGCCAAGGGCAAGGGCATCCTTGCCGCCGACGAGAGCAGCGGCACCATCGCCAAGCGTTTCGACGCCCTCCGCATCAAGTCGACCGAGGAGGCGCGCCGCGACTATCGCGAGATGCTGTTCCGGAGCGAGGCGATGAAGACCGCCGTCTCCGGCGTCATCCTCTATGACGAGACCATCCGCCAGAAGGCCAAGGACGGCACCCCCCTTGTCGACCTGATCAAGGCCGCGGGCGCGGTCCCCGGTATCAAGGTCGACACCGGCGCGAAGGACCTCGCCCTCTCGCCGGGCGAGAAGATCACCGAGGGCCTCGACGGCCTCCGCGAGCGGCTCAAGGACTACTACGCCCTCGGCGCGCGCTTCGCCAAGTGGCGGGCGGTGATCGATATCGGACCGGCGATGCCGACCTGGAACTGCATCCACGCCAATGCCCAGGCGCTGGCCCGCTACGCCGCGCTCTGCCAGGAAGCGGGCATCGTGCCGATCGTCGAGCCGGAAGTGCTGATGGACGGACCCGTCGCCGCGCATGACATCGATGTCTGTTACGGCACGACCGAGTGGGTGCTGAAGACGGTGTTCCAGGAGCTTTTTGTCGCCCACGTCGTTCTCGAGGGCATGGTGCTCAAGCCGAACATGGTCGTGCCGGGCAAGAAGAGCGCGAAGCAGGCGTCGCCGGCCGAAGTGGCCGAGAAGACCGCCCGCGTCCTCAGGGAATGCGTGCCTGCGGCCGTTGCCGGCATCGCCTTCCTGTCCGGGGGGCAGGGCAACGAGGCGGCGACGGAACACCTCAGCCTGATCAACCAGATCGCCGGCCTGCCCTGGCCCGTCACCTTCTCCTACGGCCGGGCGCTGCAGGCCGCCGCGATCGAAACCTGGGCCGGAAAGGCCGAGAACGTGGCCGCCGCGCAACGCGCCTTCAATCATCGCGCGCAGATGAACAGCCTTGCGTCCATTGGCGAGTGGAAACCAGATCTCGAGAAAGAGGCGGCGTGACGTCCCGCAAATGCCCGAATTCGTTGTATGTTAGCCGCTGGCTGGAGGTAGAAGCAGGCGCGATCGTCGGCGACCCTTCGCGCGTGAGGCCGCGGGCGGCCGGGAGGTCGGCCGCGGATAAGTGATGCCAGAAACGGAAGTGCGTCGTTGTCGCCTGTGTCTGGTGGCCCCGCACGACATTGACCCCAATGACCTCGCGCCGCTCGTCGACGATGCACTCGCCGGCGGTGACGTGGCCTCCGTGATCATTGCGGGCGAGGGCGACCGCCTGCAGCGCCTGGCGGAGGCTATCGTCCCGCGGGCGCAGGCCCGCGGCGCCGCGGCGCTCATCCAAAACGACACGCGCATCGCGGGGCGGGTCCACGCCGACGGCGTCCATATCGACACCGGCGTCGCCGACCTCGCCACGGCGGCGGAGAAGCTTCGACCCAAGCTCATCGTCGGCACGGGGGGCTTGCGCTCGCGCCATGAAGCCATGGTCGCGGGCGAAGCCAACCCCGACTATCTGTTCTTCGGACGGCTCGACGGCGACATCGAAGACGATATCTTCGGCAAGGCGCTCGACCTTGCCGCCTGGTGGTCGTCGGTATTCATCATCCCGGCTGTCGTGATGGGCGGTCGGACGATTGCATCGGTCGAGACGGCGGCGCGCGAGGGGATCGACTTCGTCGCCCTGTCGAGGGCGGTTTTTGCCGACCCGCGCGGTCCGGCACAGGCGGTGGAGGAGGCGAATCTTCGTCTCGCTCGCATCGCGGAGACCGCGGGATGAGACGCCTCCTTGGAGGTCTGGCCGCTCTCGCGCTGAGCGCCGGCGCCGCGGCGGCGCAAATCGTACTCACCCCCGATGCGCAACCGTTGCCACCACCCCTGCCGCCACCCGGTGCGCCGCCGCCCCTTGCCGCCACGGCCCCACCCGCCGAGTCGCCGGTCGTGCGTTCGACGGCGCCGGCCGCGGATATGGTCCCGGCGCCCCGGCCGCGGCCGGATGCGGCTACCGTCGCCGAAGCGATAGGCGGCGCCGTCATCGACGGCGGCACGGCCTCGCCGCTCTCGCCGCTTTCGCCGGAACCGCTGCCGACGCTGCCGGCACCGGAGATTCCGACGCTCCCAGCGCTGCCGTCGCCGGGAGAGCAGGCCGGCGGGCTGCCGCCGCTGCCGCCGGATGAATCGTTGCCGGCCCTTCCCGGAGAGGCGGTTGCCGGCCCGATGAACGGTGCGGCCGAGCCGCTGCCCGAGGTCATGGCGCTCGACGCGCCGTCCCCCGCGCCGCCCGCCGCCGCCGGCGGCGAAGATGCGGCGGGGGATGCCAGTGCGCTTGCCGAGATCGCGCCGCCAGCGCCGGCGCCCGGCGGCCCCGACCTCGCGTATGGCGCCTTCCAGCGCGGCTTCTACCTCACCGCCTTCGACATCGCGATCGAGCGCGCGGAAGCCGGCGACGTGCCGGCGCAGACCCTGATCGCTCTCATCTACGAAGGCGGTTACGGCGTGCCGCAGAACTTCGCCAAGGCCGTCGAGTGGTACCAGCTGGCCGCCGGTTCCGGCGACCGCGAAGCCCAATTCTCCCTGGGCATGATGTACCTGCAGGGCCGCGGCGTCCCCCAGGATCGCGCCCTCGGCGCCGACTTCATCGAAAAAGCCGCGAACCAGGGCCAGGTCGACGCGATGTACAACCTCGGACTGCTCCTCATGGAGGGGACGCTCCGCAAGTCGGACCCGCCACGCGCGGCGCAGCTTCTCGCCGCCGCGGCCGAGTCGGGGAGTCCTGACGCCCAGTACGCGCTGGCGCAGCTCTATGCGGTGGGTATCGGCGTCCGCAAGGACGAGGCGCTGGCCGTGCAGTGGTTCGCCTCCGCGGCGCGCATGGGCATCGTGCCGGCGCAAGTCGACCTCGCGATCCGACTGTTCAACGGCAACGGCGTCGCCAAGGACGAGGCGGCGGCAGCTGCCTGGTTCGAGCGCGCCGCCGAGGCCGGCGACCCGATCGCCCAGAACCGCCTTGCCCGCATCCTGGCCATCGGCGTGGGTGCCCCGCCGGACCCGGTGGCCGCGGCCAAGTGGCACTATCTTGCAAGTGGCGCGGGCAAACAGGACGACTGGCTCGACACCTTCGTCAGCGGCCTTTCCGAGACCCAGCGTCTGGCGGCTGCCGATGCCGCACAGAGCTGGCCGTCGGCGCAGTGACGACGCCGGCTTGAATCACGGGCCCAACTATGTTGGAGAGACCCCGCCCGGCGCGGATGCCGGCACGGAGTATCGCCCCCAATGGCTCGCACGGCTCTTCTCAACGTCATGGTCAATGCCGTGCTCAAGGCCGGCCGCGGTCTCGCCCGCGATTTCGGCGAGGTCGAGAACCTGCAGGTTTCTCTGAAGGGCCCCGGGGATTTTGTCTCCGCCGCCGATCGGAAGGCCGAGGAGGTCCTGATGACCGAGCTGGGACGGGCGCGACCCGGATTTGGCTTCCTCGCCGAAGAGAGCGGCGAAACGGCCGGGACCGATCGCCAGAACCGCTGGATCATCGACCCGCTCGATGGGACGATGAATTTCCTCCACGGCATTCCGATCTTCGCCATTTCCGTGGCGCTCGAGCGGGAGGGAACGGTCGTCGCCGGGGTCGTCTACAATCCCATCCTCAATGAACTCTACGTCGCGGAGAAGGGCTCCGGTGCATTTCTCAATGACCGCCGGCTCAGAGTCGCGCGTCGCAGCAAGCTTGAGGACTGCGTCGTCGCCACCGCCATGCCGCAACTCAACCGGCCGAAGCAGACCGAATACCTTGCCGAGCTTCGCGCTGCGCTGGCCAAGATCGCCGGCGTGCGCCGTACCGGCTCCGCGGCGATCGACCTTGCCTGGGTGGCATCGGGCCGCTTCGACGGCCTCTGGCAGCATAATCTCGCCCCTTGGGACATCGCGGCCGCAGCGCTCTTCGTCCGCGAGGCCGGGGGATTCGTCACCGACGCCGCCGGCGGGGACGCGTCCTTCGCGACGGGAACGGTGGTCGCCGGCAACGAAACCATCCACCGCCAGCTGCTCGCGCTCCTCAAGGGCGCGCGCGTGACCGACGGCTAGCTTCGGCTTGGCTAAGGACAGTTCGCGTCGCTCGCCAAGCTCGGCCACGTCGCGCGGGGCAGCGCGAGATTTGCGCCATCCGCTCCGGCGGCCACCTGGATCGCCGCGATCTTCCATGTCCCGTCCTCGGTGACGAAGACCGGACCACCCGAACTCCCCGGGTGCGTGTCGCAATCGTTGAGCCAGAAGGAAGAATCGGCGCCGAGGAGCCGGCAATTCCTGTGCGCCACAGGCAGAAACCGCCGGTCGCCGGGATAGGCGACGTGCGTGAGGGTGAGGCCGGGACCGGGGGCGACCTCACCCGCCAGCGGCGCTGGCTCCACATCGAGTGCGTCGCTCAGCACGATTATCGCCGAGTCGCCGGCGAGCGCCGCCAGCGGGATCTTTCCGGCGGAGTTCACGGCCGAAGGCGACGGCGGGTGGCCCGCCGGAAAGCGCAGGCACGCAGCGGTGGCATGCCCCTTGTTCTCCGAGCCGCGAACGGCTGCCAGAAAATGGATGTCGCGGAGGGGAAACGGCTCTCCCGTGGCCGGGCTGACGACGCAGTGGGCCGCCGTCACCACAAGGTCGGGCGCGACCAGTGTCCCCGTGCATTGGCCCGACGTCCGGAAGCCGCCGATATTGACCTGGCCGACCGCATCCCAGGGCGGGCCCCGTTCTTCGAGGATCGTGCGATCGTCTTCGCCGACGATGCCGGGGCGAAGCTCCTCGCCAATGGCCTCCGCCGCCGGTGCGGCGAGAACCATGATCGCCATGAGGACGCGCGCCGCCGGCGAGCGGCCGATTTGGCGCATCGGGGAAGACCTTCGTGGCCGTCGCATTCGACAATACCTGCGAGGCACACGATCCCAAACCGTCACGATCGACCGTCCCTCGCCGACAATATGCCGGAACCGCCGCGATTTTGCCGTTTCTATCTGTTGGCAAATCACGCTAAGAATTCGGGGCGATCGAGAAAG
>JALHRF010000148.1 GCA_022841545.1 Bauldia sp.
CGACCGCCCGGCCGGTGAGGATGCGCTCGGCGATGTCCAGCGCATCGGGATCGGACGGCCCTTCGACCGCCAGCCGGCGGAGCGCCTCCGCCGCCGCGAGCACCGCCACCTCGGCGGCGTCGACCTCGGCCGCAAACCCCGGATCGGCGGCGCGCCGCTCGTCGACCCGCTCGATCTGGCGGATGACGGCGACGTCGCTTCGGCCGCCGACCAGCCGCCCGATTTCTTCCTTGCTCAACGTCGTGTGCCGCCAGGCGAGCCACGCCGTCACCTGTCGCGCCGCGACGACCTCGAGCGCCATGCTCGGCGAGACGATCCGGGCGTAGCTCGCGCCGAACGCCTCGGCGACGGTTTCGGCGATGAAGCGGACCGAGAGCTGCGCGCTCATTCCGCCCCTCCCACCAGCTTGAGGGTGGCCTGGCGGGAGTGTGCGCCGAGCGGCGCATGCGGCTGGCCGGTCAGCGCTTCGAGCCGCGCCTCCATGTCGGCGGCGTCCGCCGCCCAGACGTCGAGGATGCCGGTGACGGCTTCGACGACGAAGCCGTCGATGGCCACGCCGCCACGGCGGTACCGCGCGACCTCGTCCTTAGCCTCCCTGATTGCGTCGGAGAGCATCACGAGCCCTCCCACAGCATCGGGCTCGCCGGCGCCAGGTCGCGAAGCGCTGCGACAAGGCTTGTCCGCATCGTGGCAAAGTCGCCGGCATCGAAGGCAGCGAGCGCCGCCTCGACGGCGCGCGCGCCCGGTGTCGTCGCCGGCCAATCGGCGGCGCCGGTGAGCCGTAACCGGATCAGTTCCACCGTTTCCGCGAGGTCCCCGTCGGTCGCGAGCGCCGCCTCGATGGTCTGGAACGCGTGACGGACGGTGGTCCGGTCGCGGCCGAAGGCGGTGCCGATCGCCGCGTAGCTCTCGCCGGTCATGCGCACGGCGAGCCACATCGCCGTCTGCCGGGCCCGCGCGACGCGTGGGGTGCGATCACGGCCGCCGAGGCCGAGGAGATCGAAAGCGTCGGCCACTGCCACCTTGATCGCGATCAGGCTTTGAGGAGTGCTCACGAGTGCACCTCCTCGCCGCCGCGGTTCTGCCAGGCCGCCCGGACGTAGCCGATGTCGATCGGCTTGCCGTCGCTCGCCGCCAGCACCGCCGCGCCCTGCATCGTCTTGCCGATCTGGCCGAGCGCGCCGGGCTTTCGCCCGATCACGTGGAGCAGCTGCGCGACGTCGGCATCGTCGATCGACCAGGCGCGGATGAGCGTGGCGATGTCCTTTTCGGTCGGCTTGAGCTGCGTCAGGCGGGGTCCGACGCGCCGGTGTATCTGGCCGTAGCCCTCGCGCGGCTTGCCGATGCCGGAGCGGCTGTAGAGCTCGTTGTTGCCCATCAGCACCAGCCCGCAGCCGTACTGGTCGATCAGGTAGCGGAGCTGGTCGATGGCGCGGTCGACGAGGTTCTGCGCCTCGTCGACGATGAGCACCGTGTGGCGGCCGTTCCGTTTGAGCTTGTCGCCGATCGCCCGGTCGAGCTTGACCGGATTGCGTTCCGGCACGTCGAGCGCCTGCGCGACTTCGTGCAGCATCGTCGAGACCGAGCCGGTGGTCGGCCGCATCGTGACGAGGTAGGCGCTCGGCTTGTTCTCGCAGTAGTACTGGGCGGTGATCGTCTTGCCCATGCCGCTCCCCACCGTGATCACCCCCATGTCGGGGAGCATCTGGCAGAAGAAGATGGTCTTGATGATCTTCTCCGCCGTGGGTGTCGGCACCCATCCCGGAACCGCCGGCATCTTTGCCGAGAGCGCCCGCGTCGCCTCGTAGGCGTCGAGCCACTTGGTGAGCTTCGCCGCCTGCGCCAGGACGTTGCCGGCGTAGTTGCCGTCGAGGAACTGGGTCAGTGTCGACGCCGGGAGATCGGAACGGCGAGCCACCTCGGCCCGCGTCCAGCCCTCCCGGATCGCGATCTCGCGGGTGCGCCGCGTTGCCGTCCGCCAGGCCTCGAGCGCGTCCGGCGAAAGCAGTGGTTCGCGTTCGGGGGTCCCCCACCCGGCCGGGGTGGAGCTGTCCTTGTCTTGAATTGCCGCGTTCGTCATGCGAGTTTCCTTTTGCTTGAGTGACTGACCGGAGGCGGTCCGCGGGTGCTAGCCGCGGCCGCCTTCTTCTCGTTGGAAGGGGACGACGCTTGCCCCGGACAACCCTGCGGCTTGACCGGAGGGGCCGGGGTCGGCCGGCCCGAACAGCCGCTCGACGCCGCGCGCGAAAGCGTCGTGGAAGTCGTCCGGCTCCGGCCGCGGCAGCCCGTTCGCCACCAGCCTCACGACCTTTGGTTCCGGTTGCTTCGGCATGGTCGGCGCAGGCATCAGCGCCGCCACCTCGTCGATGGTGAGCGTCCGTTCGAGGTCGAGCGCCTCGCGCATCCGCCTGACGTAGAGCCGCCGCTTCCTGGCGTGCTCGCGGGCGGCGTCGACGTCGTTGAAGCCGGTCGCCGCAATGCACTCGGCCTCGCAGACGAACCGCCCGTCGAGGGTGTAGACGGGCAGCGGACGCATGAGGTCCTGCGGATCGAAGCGGATCACCAGCTTGTCGCCGATGCGGTCGGCGAGCGGCTCCGCCCAGTAGCGATTGCCGGCGAATTCGACCTCGCCGGTCGGCTTCCGGGCCGTGACGCCTTCCGCCGCCGAAAGGAACATCCGGCGCTGCTCCTCGCTCGCCCGGCGCACCATCGTCCCCGGCGCGGCGAGGCTTGCGGCGAAGGCCTCGTCGAAGCTCCGCCCGGCGGCGACCGCCGACCGCCGGCCGGTGCGGGCATTGTGGCGTGCGATCTGCTCGGCGACGTGGAGCCGGAAGTCGGCGATCGGGATCGCCCGCGAGGCGTAGTTCTCGGGCTTCGCGTCGGGCCGGTTGCCGGTATAGGCGCCGGCGCATTTCGGGTGCCTGGCGATCTCCTCGCAGAGGCTGCCGAAGGCGCGCTCGATCGGCTTGGCCTGGCCGTGATAGGGCGTCGTCCAGTGCACGGCGACGCCGAGCTGCGTGAGGATGCCCGACGGCTCGTCGTCACGCACCGTGAAGCGGTAGCGGTTGGGCATGCCGCCGGTCAGCCACTTCGAGGCGAAGGCGCGGCCGTTGTCGAGCCAGGCCTCCTCCGGGATGCCGAAGCTCTCGACCATGTCGGCGAAGGCGAGCCGCACCAGCGTCCAGCTCTCGCTGGTATCGACCCGGTGGCCGACGACCTTGCCGGAATGGAGGTCCTGCCAGGCGACCATCACCGGCCGGCCGATCGAGCCGTCGTCGAAGCGGACGAAGACATCGAACGTGTGCCCGTCCGCATTCACCGCCTGCATGGCTTGGAAGACCGAGCGGTCGCGGCGCTGGTGCGGATAGATGCGCTTGACCGCATCGCCGCCCAGGCGCGCCAGCACCCGCGCGCCGGCCGGTATGTCGCGCTCGATCCGCCGCTTCAGCGTCTTCGCCGACGGCACCGGCGACCAGCCCTTGACCGTGGCGGCTTCGACCATGCGCCGGTAGCAGGCGTCGAAGTTCGGTCGCTCCGGCCGGAGGTAGTCGGTCACGAGGCAGGCGAAGGCGCGCGGATCGCAGTCCGCCTTGGCGGTGCGGCCCCGGTAGCGTGGGGCGAGCGCCGGGAGCCGGTCGCTGGCCGGAAAATCGTCGGCGAGCTTGAGCCAGTTCCACAGCGTCGAGGTCGAATGGCCGGTCTCGCCGGCGACCAGCGCCACGGCGAGCTGGCGGGTCATGCCGGCGGCGAGCGTCTCGACCCGCTGCACGACGGCGAGCCTGTCGCGCGCGACCTGCTTGGTCTTGTCGGGCATCGCCTCGAAGCGCCGCCACAGCTCGCTCGAACGGGCTTCGGCCTTGCTCTGGACCGGCGCGGCATCGGCGAGGGTCTCCCGCGCTACGAGCCGCGCCTGGACGTCGGCGGGGAGCAGCGAGACGTGATATTCGAAGCCGCCGCCGCGCCCGGTGCGCGGACGGACCCGCGCCGGGTCGCCGTGCCAGCCGTTCTGGTCGATGTGGCGCGCCAGCGCGCCCATGTCCGCCGGCAGCGAGCCGTTGGCGGCGGCGGCGATCTCGGTCCGGCCGAACCACTCCTTCATGGCCTGCCTCGGATCACGGGCGAGCGGCGGACGCAGTTCGCCACCCTGACCGGTTTCTGGCCCAGCTCCCGCTTCAGCGCACGTATGTCGTCGCTGAGGCGATCGTGCTCCTGCTGCATGAGCCCGAGCTGCGCGAGATGGGCCTCGCGGCCCTGGAGCACGATCAGCCCGTCCTCCTCGACCAGGAGGTTCCACAGCCACGTTGCGCCGGTCGCCCGGACGAAGGCGACGAAGCGGACGATGCCGAGGTCGTGGTCCGGCTTCGACGGCGCTGTGCAGGCGTAGAGCGCGTCGACCGTGATCTCGCGGCCGGTCAGCTCGCTCATCCGCGCCGCGATCATCGCCACGCTGTCCGGGCACTCCTTGAGCGCCTGGCCCATTGCGGTCTTGATCCTGAGGCTGAGATCGACCGGCCTCAGGATCGCTTCGGGCATGCGCACCGGGTAGAGTTCCGCCGCATGGTCGAACAGGCTGCCTTGCTCCGCCTCAGGCCCCCGTTCGCGTCGCTTCCTCTTCGACATTGGTTTCGCCTCCCAGCCCCAGCCGCCCGGCGTCATTCTGTCCGGGGCGTGCCGATCCCGGCGAGAAACCGCTTCCGGGTCCTGGCGTTGGCGCGGCTCCAAAGCGAGACGAGAGCCCGGTAGAGCTGCTCCTGCGCGTCGGTCTTGGGTTTGCCCAGGCCGGCGGCCTGGAGCGCGCCGCCGAGCCGCGCTTCGCCGGCCGCGAGGCGGTCGACCACCTTGCCGCGCTTCGCCGTATCGAGCTTCGCCAGCGCCTTCAGTTCCGAGGCGTTGTCGGCGACCGGCAGCCCCTGCAGCCGTTCGACGTCCTCGCCGAGCGCGGCGACCAGCGCCACGGCGTCGCGGATCGTGCGCTCCGAGAGGCCGATCGCCGCTGCCGCCTCGCGAGAAAAACCGAACGGCAAGGTTTGCCGTTTGATCGCGTCCTGCGCCGCTTTCGACCGCCGGTCGCCGCCGCGTTTCGCCTCCGGATGGAGCACTTCCCACACCCGCTTCCGCTCGGTGAGAAAGATCGCGCGGTCGAGGGGAGTCAGCTCCTCGCGCTGCAGGTTCTCGTCGATCTGGACGAGGAGCGCCCGGTGATCGTCGAGTTCCCGGACGATCACTTCGATGTCGTGACGCTTGAGCTGATGCGCGGCTTCGAGGCGGTGACCGCCGGCGACCAGCTCGTGGTCGGCGCTTCCGGCCCCCGCTTTCGGGCGAACCGTGATCGGCGCCTGATCGAGCGCCGAAGGGTCCTCGACGAAGACCTGGACGCGGGCCGGGTTGAGCTTGCGAAGCCGCCTGCCGACGGCGATCCGGTCGAGCGCCAGCCTCATCGTCCGGCCCTCATCCGCTGCAGGTCGCCGAAGGGGCCGCGCGGCCGGACGATGCCGCGGACGTTGCCGCCCTTCGGCATGACCGTCGTCACCCAGCACCCGTCGATGACGTAGACATGGCCGTCGCGAGCCGCGGTACGGTTCCCGAGCGAGGCGGCGACCTTGACGATCGCGATCACCTCGGCGCGCGCCGCCTCGACGTCGATGCCCTTCACCCGTTCGAGGTAGCGAAGCAGCGCGTGGTCGCTCACGTCGACGCCGGGCGTGCTCACTGTGCGCCCCCGAGCCGCCAGAGGGCGACCAGCTCGCCTGCGGTCGCCGCGAACCAGACCACGGCGACGACGAACAGCGACAGGGCGGCGAAGCTCGCGATGTCCCGGAGCAGACCGCCCGCTCCCGACGACGGATCGGTGGCCGGAGGCCGGACGGAAGGGTTGGCACGGCGTGGTTGCGACGGTTGCATGTCTACGCTGCCTCCTCGTTTCGACGTGACGCCCCGCCGCGAGTGCGGTAATTCTGACGAGGCTGCGGGATGTAGCGGATGCCGGTCGGATCGAAGCGCTCCGGCCACAGGTCTTGCGGCGGTTTGCCGAGCGCCTTGGCGATGGCGTCTTCCCCGGCCTGGTCCGGCTCGTAGAGAGCGTTTTGCGACTGGCCGGCGTAGAGGTCTTCGCGCTGGTCGAGCGCCGTGAGCGAGAGCCCGCGATCGGCCAGGAGGGCGCGGATGCGGGCGGCGCGGGCGTCGGGCGTACGGGGGTTCTTGTGCATGGTGGATGAGGCGATTCGGATTTGAGTGCGTGCTTGATCAATCTGGAATTCGCGATAGCGAAGATATTCGCTATCGCGAATGATGGCAATGCCTAAGAAGGCAGCGGCTGCCAAGCCGCAACTCGCCGCGCTGTCAGGCTTCCGGGCACGGCTGAAATCGCTCGTCGACGAGACGAACCAGGCGCGCTTCGCAGCGGCGGCGGGCATTTCGCCGCCCTGGTTGAGCGAGATCCTGTCGGGCAAGAGCGAGCCGTCGTTGACCACGTTCGTCGCCCTCGCCAAGGCCGGACGCGTGAGCACCGACTGGCTGGCGACGGTGCGGCCGGTGCCTGTCGCCGCCTCGCTCGGCGGCGGCATCGACTATGGCGATGCCGGCATGGTTCCGACCGCGACCGCGTCACCCGCGGGCCTCGCCGAGCCGGAAGCGCTGGCCTATTCGGTTTCCGCGAGAGGCGGCGATCTCGACCGCGCCATCGCCGCCTTCATCGGCGGCATCGTCGCCGACGCCTGGCAGCTTCGCACCAGGGCGATCGAGCTTGCCGGATACCTTCCCGGCGACATCGTCGTGGTCGACCGCAATCTCGAGCCCCGGCCGGGCGACGTGGTCGTGGCGCAGACCGAGGCGGCGCGCCCGCGCGACGTCACGACCATCTGGCGCATCTATGCGCCGCCGGTGCTGATGCCCGCGTCGGCCGAGCGGTCGCTCCTGCCGACGCCGCTCTCCGGGGCGATCCCGATGGGCGTCGTCATCGCGCTCTTCCGCGACCCGCGGCGGACGTGAGCCGGCCGGTCCAGGTCCTCGTCGCCCTGGCGGCGCTCGCCGTCATCGCCTTCGTCGGCTGGTTCTTCTGGGGCGAGTACCGCAAGTCCGCCGACGCCGATCTCGCCGCCGCGCGCTTCCGCTGCGCCGGTCACGAGGTCGACCTCGCCGCCGCCGAGGCCGGCCGCCCGAACCCCGGCGCCGAGTCGATCGAGGTCCTCCGCCTCGCCGTCGCGAGCTGCCGCGACCGTGGGCTTTCAGCGCCCTGAGACGGGAGCGAGCGGGCCGCGCAAGGTCTGGCCAAAGTGCAGCGGCAGGCTGCAATTTCCGGCAAGAGTTCGGACGGTCCGCGCCGGCCGGCCGTCGCCCGCGAAAAGCGCGGCCCGCCGCGGCTTTCCGGACCATGCGCCGTCGCCTTCGTCAACTATTGCCCCTGGCAACAGTTCGGGCGACCCCAAGGCTCGCGCGCCACCGCATCTCGCTCGCTCGGTAGCGTCACGACGGCCCGCCGCTCGACCGCGCCTCAAAGCCGGATTTCCGCCGTTTCAGGACGGTTTCGCGCCGTCCTCGAAGGCGTTTCGAAGCCGCCTCGAAGCCCGGCGCCGGGCAACGGCCAACTCCAGAAACAAGTGTCCGCGCCGACCCGCCCTCCAGTTTCAAGTGTCTAAACCGCCGCCCGCTTTAGACACCGCCCGGCACCCCGCAAACCCTTGCCCGGCCGACCTTTTCCGAGCGTTCCCGCCTGCTCCCGGATATTCCCGCTCACTCCAAGTTCATGTGTCCACTAACAGTGACGGCCAGTTGATGGAGCGAGGGTGCGGCGCCCGCGGCGGTCACGGAAGTGGCACCGGGGATGTGCGTTGCCGGTTCCGGCCGCATCCCGCGGAGAGGACGACGGTCCGAACGTCCCGGGGAGCCCTGAGAAGTCCGCCCACCCCCACTACGAGGGGTTGCCACGATGGATGGCTCAAGGGCGGGGCGCCGATGCCGGCGGGCGATGAGCCCGAAGGCGGCGGCGAGGCCGGGTACGGGCAAGTGCGCCGTGCCCCACGCCGTTCCCCGTTACCGGAAGCGCGGAGCTCGGGGTCGAAAAGTCGCCGCGGCGGGCGCTCCGACGAGCGCCGTCACTAGACTATCGGAAGGCGTTCGCGCTACGCGCCCGCCATCCCCTTCGCCTGAGGCGGGGGACAACAAGACGGGAGAGGTCAACCCGGCCGGCCCACGGCGCGGGAAGGTGCCGCATGGACGCGACCCTCCCTGTGTGCGTCATTCTCGCGCAGGCGCTCGCAAGGCGGCGGTTGCAATCGATTGCTGCGCGGCGCTAGGATCGACCGTCGGGGAGGACGTCGCCATGGATACCGGACTGAAGGGCAAGACCGTGCTGATTACGGGCGCGGCGCATGGAATTGGCCGCGCGGCCGCGATCGCCTTTGCCGGCGAGGGCGCCAGCCTTGCCCTTGTCGACATCGACCGGGAGGCGCTCGATGCGCTGGCAGCCGAGGCGGGGGAACGCGGCGTGAAGGTCGGCCTCGGCGTTGCCGATCTCTCGACCGGCGAGGGCGTCGCGACCGGCATCGAGACGGCGCTCAAGACGTTTGCGGGCGACGTCGACGTTCTCGTCAACAATGTCGGCTCGGGCTATGTGCGGACCTTCGACCAGCTCAGCGACGGCGACTGGGAGGCGACCTTCCAGCTCAATTTCATGAGCGGGGTTCGCGCCTCGCGCGCCGTGCTGCCGCGGATGCGCGAGAAGAAGCGCGGCGTCATCATCAACAACACCTCCGATCTCGGCCGCCAGCCGGAAGCGGTGCCGATCGATTACTCCTCGCTCAAGTCGGCGCTCATCGCCTTCACCAAGGGCTTGGCGCGCGCGGAGGGTCCCCATATCCGCGTCAATGCGGTCGCGCCCGGACCGGTATGGACGCCGTTCTGGACCAAGCCGGGCGGCTTCGCCGATACGTTTGCCGCCTTCCACAACATGCCGCCACAAGAGGCGGTGGAGCATGAGCTGAAGCTCCGCCAGATGCCGCTTGGCCGTCTCGGCACGCCGGAGGAAGTCGCCAACGTCATCGTCTTCCTCGCCTCCGACCTCGCCTCCTTCGTCACCTCCTCGGTTTGGGGCGTCGACGGCGGGACGGTGCGCAACATCACCTGAGCGGCGATGCCGGCAGCAGGGAAGGGGCTCACGCCCGGAACTGAAACAGCCAAGGGAGCAACGAGACCAGGATGGCCGACACCATGGCCCTCGACCTCAGCGTGGCGTTCTACACGATCGCCGGCGAGATCACGATCGGCGAGCCCTTCCCTCCGAGCCCCCACGGCTTCCGCGAATTGTGCGAGGCGGCGGGGGCGGCCGGCTATGCCGGCATCGGCATGCTGTCCACCGACTACCAGCGGGCCCGCGACTCGGGGCTGACCCCCGCGGACCTTCGCGCCATCCTTGCCGACAACGGCCTCCGGACCTTCGAGATGGAGTTCCTCAGCGGCTGGTACCTGTCGGGCGATGCGCTGGAGCGGTCGAGACACCATCAGGACATCTTTTTTCGCGCCGCCGACGAGATCGGTGTCCGCCTGATCAAGGGCGGGGTCGAATCCGGCGACTTCTCCCGGCCGCTCGACGAGGTCGCCGAGCGCTTCGCCGAAGTCTCGGCCCGCGCCGCATCCCACGGGACGCGATTTGCGCTGGAGCCGTCGCCGTTCAGCGCCTGCCGAGACCTCGGCACGGCGATGGCGATCGTCGGCGACGCCGGCCCGGGTGGCGGCTTGATGCTCGACATCTGGCATGTGACCCGCTGCGGCATTCCCTATGCCGACCTCGCCGCGTTGCCGGCGTCCATCGTGGTCGGCGTCGAGATCGACGATGCGCTCGAACAGGTCGTGGGCGATCTCTGGAGCGACACCATCGACCACCGGCTGCTCCCCGGCGACGGTGATTTCGACATCGCGGGATTCGTCCGCGCCATCGACGCGACGGGCTACACCGGGCCGATTACGGTGGAGGTCCTGAACCGGGAGCTCCGCCGTCGACCGCTCCGCGAAGTGGCGGTGCTGACCTTCGAACGATCGAGGGCGGCGATCCTTGCCGTGCGCAGGAACGGCGGTTGACCGCCGCTATGGCCAGCGCTCGATGCGGTCGATGACGATCGGACCCGAAGGGGGCGGCGGCGCTGCCGACACCGTGATCGCGGCGCGCACGCGCCGCGCCGCATCCTCCCATTCCACCTCGTTCCGGGCGTGGATGATGGCGAGCGGCTGGTTCGCCCCGACCCGGTCGCGGACCTGGCAGAACCGGGTGAATCCCACCGCGAGATCGATGGGGTCGTCCGGGCGTTTTCGCCCACCGCCGAGCGCGATCAGGGCGAGGCCGACATCCTTCGCCACCATCCCCGAGACAAACCCGTCCGTCGCGGGATAGACCGGTGCCACGACCGCCGCCCGGGGCAGGTAGTGATCCGCCCGAACGACGAAGTCGGCCGGTCCGCCGAGCGCCGCGATCATCGTCCCGAACCGTTCCGCCGCACTCCCGTCGGCGAGTCTCGCTTCGGCCAGCGCCCGCGCCGCCGCCATGTCCGGCGCTACTCCGGCGATGCGGATCATGTCGGCCGTCACCTCGATGGTCAGCTCCTTCGTCCGCGGGTCCTGGTACTTGCCGGTGAGGAAATCGACCGTCTCCACCATCTCGACGGCGCTCCCGACCGCGGTCCCGAGCACCGCGTCGAGGTCGGTGAGGAGCATGACGCTGGGGATGCCGGCGCCGGCCGCGACCTCGGCCATGCTCTCGGCCAGCTCGCGCGCGTGCTCCACCGTCGGCATGTAGGCGCCGCTGCCGGAGCCGACGCAGATCACCACGCCGCGCGGGGCCACGGCGAGCTTCTTCGACATGATCGAGCCGGTGATCAGCGCCACGCTCTCGACCGTCGCCGTGACGTCGCGGACCTTGAAGATTTTTCTGTCGGCCGGGGCGAGCTCCGCCGTCGGTCCGCTGATCGCGCCGCCGGCTGTGAGCACCGCCTTCATGTATTTGTCGGGCGGCGGGGCGCCGTCATAGCCGGGGACGCTCGCAAGCATGTCCATCTCGCCGCCGCAGTAGTCGAGGCCCCAGCCGGAGAGGTTCGGCACCGTCAGCCCGCAGGCCGCGGCGAGGGGAACGACGAGCAGCGTCACCTTCTCGTCGCCGACGCCGCCGGACGAGTGCTTGTCGATGATCGTCCTGGGGTCGATGCCCGTCGCCGACCAGTCGAGCACCTCGCCCGAATCGCGCATGGCCAGCGCCAGCGCCACCCGTTCGGCGGTGGTCGTGCCGTTGAGGTAGATCGACATGGTAAAGGCGCCGATCTGCCCCTCCGACACCGTGCCGTCGGTGACGCCCTTCACGAACGAGGCGATCTCGGCGGCCGTCAGCTCGTGCCGGTCGCGCTTCCGGCGGATCACTTCCTGCGGCATGGTCGGTTCCTCACTCGGGCTTGGCGTTCGGTCCGCCCTGCCGCCACGAATAGAGCTCCCAGACCTCGTCGTCTGGGCCGGTGAAATAGCAGCAGCGGGCGTTCCACGCGTAGTCGGCCGGCGGCCGGACGAAGACCACGCCCTTGGCGCTCAGTTCGTCGTAGCAGGCGTCGACGTCGGCGGGGGTCGGCAACTGCACCGCAATGCAGGCCTTGTGCGCGCCAGGCCTCCGTGTCGCGGCGATGCCGGTATGGCGGCTGATGTGGTCGATCTCCCACAACGCCAGCGTCAGACCCGCGCCGGTGAAATCGGCGAAGCCCTCGGCGCGGCTCCGGAGCTGGAAGCCGAGCTTGTCGCGATAGAAGGCGATCGACGTCTCCACGTCCTCGCAAAGGACGGCAACGTCGGTGATGGCGTGGCGCTGGGCGAACTTCAAGACGGGACTCCTAGGGCAAGGTGGCAAGGTGCGCTCGATGTGCGGCGGTGCGTCCTTCGAGGCTCGATCGCACAGCGATCGAGCACCTCAGGATGAGGGAAGCGGTCTGGCTCCATCGATGAACGTCCACGCTGGCGCCGTTCCTGGAGGTCACTGCCCTCCTCATCCTGAGGTGCTCGCCGCGTTTGCGGCGAGCCTCGAAGGACGCACGTCGCGATCCAGCACCACCGCTCAATAATCCCGCAATTCGCCGAAGCCTGTGGCGGCCTTGGCGCCGCCGCGGAGCCGGCCCGAAATCCAGATGCCGATGACGGTGGCGATGTAGGGCAGCGCCAGCAGGAGGTCGTGCGGGACGCGGTCGCCGAAGACGAGCTGTGCCCGGATGCCGAGCGCCTGGACGATGGCGAAGAAGAACGCCGCGGCCGTCGCGCCGAGCGGGTTGGCGGCGCCGAAGATGACCGCGGCGAAGGCCATGAAGCCGCGGCCGGCCGTCATGCCGTAGGCGAAGATCTGGAGCGACCCCATCGACAGCTCGGCCCCGCCGAGGGCGCAGAGCACGCCGCCGAGGCAGAGCGCATAGAGCCGCATCCGCGACGGATTCACCCCGACGCTCCGCGCCGCGAAGGGATGCTCGCCGCAGGCAGTCAACTGCAGGCCCCACCGGGTCCGCCGCACCAGCACCCAGACGGCGAAGACGACGAACGGCATCAGCACGACGAGGATGGAGAGGACGCCGAAGGCCCCGAACTCCGGCCCCAGTCGCGGCAGGCCATAGGGCGCGTTGACCGAGGACTGGCTGCCATAGATGGCCTGCACCGCGAGGTCGGTGCCGCCGAGTCCGAGGCCGGTGAGCCCGAGGCCGGCGATGATCGGATTGGCGCGGAGCTTCTCGATGACGAACCAGAGGAGCGCCGAGGCCAGCACGCACAGCACGATGCCGATGCCGATGCCGATCCAGAGCGAGCCGCCCTGCACCGTGCCGAGCACGGCCGAGCAGGCGCCGATGATCATCAGCCCCTCGAGGCCGAGATGCCAGATGCCCGCGCGCTGCGCGAGGACGCCCGCGAGGGTCACGTAGATGAGCGGCGTGCCGGAGCGGAGGATGGCGACGAGCGCGTCTTCCATCAGGCGGCGCTCCGTCGCGAGCGGAACAGTCCGGAGAGCCGCTTCGGCCAGGTGCGGGCGGTGATAAACAACGCGATCGCGGCATTGATGATGTCGATCGCCGCCGCCGGCAGCCCCGCGAGGACCGGCAAATAGAGGCCGGCCGCCGCGAGTCCGCCGAAGAAGACCGCGACGAAGGCGGTGGCGAGCACCGAGAGGTTGGCGACGAGCGCGATCAGGATGGCGGTGAAGCCATGCGTCGGCAGCATGCCGGAGGACAGGCGCCCGATCGGACCCATCACCTCGATCGTGCCGGCGAGGCCGGCCAGCGCCCCGCCGATGACGAAGCCGGCAAGCCCGAGGCGCGACAGCTTGGCGCCCTGCCACACCACCATGATCGGGTTCCGTCCGGCGAGGCTGGACAGGACGCCGAACGCGGTGCGGTTGACCAGCACCCAGGCGGCGATCCCGATCAGCACGCAGATGACGATGATGGTCGGCGACAGCGAACTCGCC
>JALHRF010000149.1 GCA_022841545.1 Bauldia sp.
GCTCGACGCCGACGACCTGATGACGGCGATCGCCGTGGTCCGCGACGGCCTCGGTGGCGGCCGCCGCTTCGCCGGCCGGGTGCCGGATTACGAGACGCCCGAGGTCTCGGCCAAGGTGGTGCGGATCGTCTTCTCCTACATCGACTACGTGAATCGCGTCGTGTGGTCGAAGCGATGAGGATCGTCGGCGATGCGCCGCCATTGGGCAGGGCTTCCCTCAGCGCCCGATGAGGGCCTCGCGCCCTGAAGCGCGTCAGATGATGAGGAAGCTGTCCTCGGTCAGGTGGTTCAGACCCGCCTGGACCCTGGCGAAGGTGATCTGCGCTATTCCTCCCGCGCCATCGGGATCGTGGCTGAGGATACCGGTGGCCGAATTGTAGATGATCCGGTCGTCGGCATCCTGGGCGGCGGCCCCGATCACGAACTGCTCCTGCGTCAGCTCCCCGACCTCCAGTCCTGCGAAGAACTTCGCCTTCAGGTGGATCGCCTCGCCCTTCTGGAATTTGACGATGGTGTCGTAGCCCGTGATCGGATCGGACTTGAACACGTAAGTGTCCTTGCCATTGCCGCCGTCGAGCGTGTCGAATCCGTCGCCGCCGGTCAGAACGTCCCTGCCGCCGCCGCCATAGAGCGTGTCGTTGCCCGTTTTGCCGTTGATCCGGTCATTCCCGCCGAAGCCGTAGAGGATGTCATTGCCGAACGAGCCGTTGATGACGTCGTCCTTGGCGAAGATCTTGCTCGTATGCTTCGCGGTGTTGCTGGAATCGGCGAGCTTATGAAACGAGTACTTGGCGTCCTTCAGCTTGTAGATCGGCGTGCCTTGGGAGAAAAACTTGATGTCGGTGACGGTCCCTTCCGCCTTGGGCCGGCCCAGCGCCCCCTTGAAGCCGCGGCCCTCGACCTCCAGACGAGCGTTGTTCGACTGGGCAATGAAACCGTCGCGTTCGATGTCCTCGAAGCGGACGCCCCGCGGGTTGGAGAAGAGCCCGATGCCTTCGAGGATGGCGTTTGAGATTGGCTGAAGTGCTGTGAACTTGGCCATGGGCCTCCGCCTAGCTGCTCGAAATCACGGTCGCCCCCAACCGGCTCAATTGTCCCACATCACCCAAGCCCGACTCAACCCCCCTGTCGTCGGCTCCGGACGTAATGGTCGCCGCGCCGCCGTTGCCCTTTCGCCGCACGGCGCCGGCGGCCTCTGTCGCAGCGGGGCTGGAGCTGCCCGCCTCCGACGCCCTCGGCGTGATGAGGCGGTGGATCACTTCCCGGTCGCCTTGCTCCAGGGCGCGGGCGAGGTTGGCGATGACGCCTCGCATCTCATCGATCGCGGGGAACGGAGTCGTCGATGCAAGCACACCTGGGAGACCGATCTCCATCGTCGGTTCCTGTTCCGAGAAGAGCGTCTCGGTCAGACGCTCGCCCGGTCGCATGCCGGTGAAGACCACAGAGATATCGACACCGGGCTCCAGGCCGGAGAGGCGTATCATCCGCTCCGCGAGCGCCGAAATCTTGACCGGCTGGCCCATGTTGAGGACATAGACCGACACGCTGCGGTCCTGGTCCTGCAAGGCATGGCCCGCCGCCGTCACGACCAGGTCGCAGGCCTCGCCGATTGTCATGAAGTAGCGAACCATATCGGGGTGGGTCACCGTCACCGGGCCGCCGGCTTCGATCTGCGCCCGGAACTTCGGCACCACCGAACCGTTGGACGCGAGGACATTGCCGAATCGGACGTTGATCAGGCGCGTCTGCCGTCCGTCGTCGCCCTCGGGCTTGGCGCCGGCGCGGTCGAGCGCCTGGCAATACATCTCGGCCAGTCGCTTGGTGATCCCGAGGACCGAGACCGGGTCCACCGCCTTGTCGGTGGAGATGACCACGACGCCGCACGCCCCGGCGGCGACTGCCGCATCGCAGACGTTTATCGAGCCGAAGACATTGGTCTTGACCCCCTCGGCCCAGTCGCGTTCGAGCACCGGCACATGCTTGAGCGCCGCGGCATGGAACACGATGTCGGGCCGGAAGCTCTCGAAGAGCGCGAACATTCGCTCGCGGTCGCGGACATCTCCGATATGGCTCAGGAGCGTTCCCCCGAAGTCCCGCCCGGCAATTTCCTCGACGATCGCATAGAGCGCCGGTTCGGAGTGCTCGACAATCATCAGCCGCGCCGCGCCCAGGTCAGCTGCGCGCCGGCAGATCTCGCTCCCGATCGATCCGCCACCGCCCGTAACCAGGACCGACCGACCGCGCACTATACCGGCCAGCGCCGCTTCATCGGGGCGGACGCCGGGTCGCAGCAGCAGTTCTTCGGGCGCCACCGGCGACAGGCGCAGCTCGCGCCCCCCATCGAGCGAAGGCAGGTGGCTGGTCGCAATGCCGAGACGGCGCGCCACGATCAGAACTGATTCGGGCTTCTCCTCCGGCACCAGGGCCGAGGGGGTGAAAATGAGCCGTCGGATCGGCGTTCCCCGGACCTCCAGGCGAAGGGCCACATTCTCAAGGTCCGAAGGCCTGCCGATAACGTTGACGCCGCGAACCGATTGCTGCTGGTCGGCGTCGGAGGGCGAGAGAATGCCGAGAACGCGCAATCGCTGCACCGCGCCGCTCTCGACTGCTCGAAGGAGAACCTCCACGTCCGCCGTGCGGCCAAGGGCGAGTGCTGCGACGGCTTTGTCCCTGGTCCCCTGCACGCGGGTGCGGCCGTACCTGAAGTAACGGTACGCGACGCGCGGCGCGCTCAGAAAGAACATCTGAAGTACAAAATAGACCGCGATCGCCTTCTTGCCGAGGACATACTCGCCGAAGACATTGGGCGCGACCAGTACATAGTCTACAACCAGGAGCGTGATTGCGAGGATCAACGAGGCCTTTGCGATGCAGATCAGATCCGGCATCGAGGTGAATCGCCACTTCGGGCGATAGAGGCCGGTCAGGACGTAGACGACTCCGGCATAAAGGCAGAAGACCGGTACCAGGGTCGTCAGAATACCCCAGCGCGCCGTTAACCCTCCGTCGGAGATGGTAAAGTAGAGGCTGCAAAGCAAAGCTAGCGCCGTCACGACGATGTCGTGACAGAGTATGATCGTCATTCGTGCCGTCAGCCGCGGTAGAAAATTCAACGGGCCTCCTCTGCCGCATTGGGCTGCCCCAGCCTGAAAACGCTAGGCCAAGTGATAGTGCCATGCAATCTCGCTGAGCATCAGGGGCGGTACGGCGCCGATGGCCTGGCTCAGTGCTTGCTCAGTTGCGCAATCATCGAAGGCATTCGTTATAGATTGCACGTATTACCTTCCCTGTCTCTACGCTGTTGATCCTAACGTGAGTGGCACCCACACACAGAGAGAGCATTATGGCGAGCCCGCAACAGTGGTGAATGTCGCCGATGGCACGCCTGAGAAAGTAGCGCTTGATCTTATGCATCTTGTCCGGCGTCTGCAGGGTACCTTGGGCTTGCTGCCGCAGGCACCGGCGACGACTGGATGTTGGGCTTCGACTCGAATCGGTTTCTTCCTCGCGAGAAGTTCGATGTCGGTCAGGCGGAAGGGGGACTAGAGGTCTGTCAGGCCTTAGCTGTCCGGTAACGGTCGGGCGACAGGATCGCTGCGGCTCTCTATCACTCTTGTTCAGGAACTCATCCGATGTCGTCTGGCGACTCCGATTATCCCCGCCCGTACCCGGCGATCATTCCGCTTGAACTGATCCTTGCCCTTGCCCTGCCGGTGGCGGCTGTCCTGCTCGTCGATCTCGACTGGGTGCCGCTGGCGATCTTCGTCATGACCGCAGTTCCCGCCGGGATTGCACTGCTTGTCAACGGGTTCCTGCCGGTGCCGCGCTCAACCGTGTTGCTCGGCGCGGTGCTCTATGCAGCCGGCGGATTGTTGTCGACATTCGTCACCACCGGCGCATCCTTTTCGCAACTCGCCGGCCTGCTTTCGCTGGTTGTCCTCATACTGTATTTCCTGTTCCTCCTGTCTCTTGTTCCTCTCCTCAAGGAGAGTGACGCAAATCTGCTGCTCTTGGCGATGGTGCTCGCCTGCGGTGTGGCGGCGGCAATCAATGCGCTGCTTTACTTCAGCGGCGACCCGCGATCGACGTATCCGGACGCGCATGGCCGCTTCATCGGGGTGATTGGCACCCGCGGCACCCAATGGCCGACGGCGGTCTCGGCCACATGCGCCGTGTGGCTCGCCGCCGCCTTCGCGCTTGTTGTCTCAACCGGGTCGAGCCGTCCGGTGAGGATCCTTGCGGCCGTGGCGGCGGTCCCGATCGGTGTCGAGTTGATCCTGACGCAAGGGCGAGGCGGCTTGCTCGGCGCCGTTGCGGGCGCGCTCTCGGTCGTTCCGTTTCTCGGCCGCCGCGTGCGCATGCTTGCCTTGGCCGGGGTCGCCGGTGGACTGCTGCTCTGCTTCCATGGCCCAGTCTTCGATGCGCTTTTCGCGCGCGGCATGAGCCTCCGGACGGACATCTGGCCGGCATATCTTCATTGGGCCGGCGAGAACCCGCTGACCGGTCAGGGGCTGCTCGCCAACATTCACCGCACCATCGCCGGATTGGCGATCCATCACCCTCACAACCTGCTTCTCTCCGCACAGATCAGGGGCGGGCCGCTCAGCCTGGTGGGCATGGCGATTATGCTGGGGGGAGGGATCTACTGGTCGTGGGTCCATGCTCGCCGTTCTGGCAGTCCTGTCATTCTCGCCATGATCGTGGCGATCAGCGTGGCGGGAATCTTCGACTACGAGCTTCTCTTGAGGCGCACCGACTGGACGTGGGTGACGTTCTGGTTTCCCATCGGGCTGGCGGCAGGCGCAGAACTCGCCGTGCGGCGAAGTCGCGCGACGGCGGCACGCGACCAGTTATGATCTCGCCGTTGTCGATCGGCCTCCGTCGGATTTGGTGCATGGGGTTTGTCCCTCCGCGAAACGGCTCAGGCGAGGCAGACGTAGCTCAGCACATGCTCGTCGAGGTCGCGGGCAGCGGCGGTGAACAGGCGCGGGCAAGCCGGTGTGTCGATGTGGTAGTCCGCGCTGCTGCCCGGCCGCAGCACGGAGATCTCCCGGAGCGGAACGTGGCCGCAGCGCGGGAAGAGCGCCTTGTACGCGGCCTCCTTGAGCGAGAGCCGTCGCAGCACTGGAATGGCCTCGCTCGTGAGGTCTGATGCCCGTTCGGCGTCCGTCAGAATGCGCTCGGCGAGGAGCGGAATGGCGCCATGTTCATCGAGCGCTTCGATATCGACGCCGATCGTGCGGCCGGCCTCCGCATTCGCCAGCGCAACTGCGATTCGCCGTGCATGGCTGATGCTGACGCTGACCCCGCTGGTGGCGGTCGGCATCCCGGCCGGACCGCGAAGGGTCGGGCGATCCGCGCCGTGCATCCCGGCGCGCGCCAGCCGCGACGCGATCCGGCCGCCAGCGAACTCGACGAGGCGCGCGCCGCGCATCCCCTGGCAGTACGGAAGTTCCTCCGGATGGAGCCGTGCGAGAAGCGCCGCGGGATCGGCATCGAGGGCCGCGGAAAGGTCGACGCCGACGCAGCGCCCGAAGCCGGTGTCGATGGCGAAGGCGACCGGGTAGAGGTGTCCGCCCGCCGCGTCGGTGACGAAACGCGCGGCGCGTGGCGCGCTCACGGCTGGTCCGCCCGCCACGCCGCGACGAGGCGCGCCATCGCCGGCGCCGCATAGGCCCAGGTGTGGTCGCCGCTCGTCCGGGCGACGGTGAAGGGGACGCCGGCCGCTTCGAACAGGGAGGCCATGGCCTCGCTCGCCGCGATCATCCTCGGAAAGTCCTCGGTGCCGACCTCGAGGTGGAAGCGCGGCCGCTTCCCGCCGGCGGGAAGCGCCGCGACCAGCGCCGCCGGATCGTAGGTCGCCCGCGTGGCGCTGCCCGGAGGCCCCCAGACCCGGTCGTGCTCGTCCTCGGTCGGGATCATCATGTCGTCGGAGCGGACGTGCCGGTAGGGGTCGCCCTCGCGGTTGCCGGCGGTGAAGGCGCCGGCAACGGCCAGGGCCGAGGAGAACAGGCCGGGATGCCGCAGCGCGAGGAAGACCGCGCTGGCGCCGCCGGCCGAGAATCCCGCGACCGTCACCGGCCCGGCCGCGCCGTACTCGGCGTGGAGCAGCGGCAGGAGCTCCGCGACGACGTAGGTCTCGTAGCGCGTGCCGGCATGGTCGTCGATGAACCACTTCCGTCCGCACTCGGGCATCGCCACCAGCGTGTCGCGCGACAGGTCGGCAAGAAGGTCCGGTGCGTGGCGGAGCCACGATGTGCGGTTGCCGGCAAACGGGTGGAGCAGGATGAGGATCGGCGTCGGATCCCCGCGCATCTCCCGCGGCGGCAGGACATGTGCCAGCTTCCGCCGGCCGAGGACAGTCGACTCGTGGCTGAAGTCGTGGCCACCGAGGTCGGCGTCGTCCGGGATGGCCATCGCCTTCATGGCGAAGCCCCGGCGAGCATCTCCGTCAGCCGGGGATAGTCTATCTTGCCGCGCTCGTTTCGCGGCAGCGCGTCCATCGCCACGATCCGCTCCGGCATCATGTAGAGCGGCAGCGAATCGGCAGCTGCCGCGCGGATCGCATCTGCGTCGGGCGCAAGCGCGCCCACGATCGCCGCGGCGATCACCGGCTCGGCCCCGTTCGCCTTGAGCAATGCGCACGCGACCTCCAGCGAGGGCAGGTGCTTGCGGAGCGCCGCCTCGATCTCGTCGAGCTGGACGCGCCGTCCGCCGATCTTCACCTGGCGGTCGCGGCGGCCGATGAAAACGAGCTCGCCGCGGGCATTGCCGTAGACGTAGTCGCCGGTGCGGTAGTAGCGGTCGCCGTCGGCTTCGACGACGCGGGAAGCGGTGTCCTCCGGCCGGTTCCAGTAGGCCGTGAGCACCGTGTCGCCGGTGACGAGCAGTTCGCCCGTCCGCGGGCCGTCGCCGTCCGCCACATCCCAGGCGAAGTCGATCGCGGCGTAGGAGCAGGGGCGCCCGATCGGGATCGGCCCGTCCTCGGCAAGGTCGGCATCGCTCACACGATGGAACGTGCAGACATTGGTCTCGGTCGGCCCGAACCAGTTGTGGATCGGTACGGCCGGCAGAAGCGGCCGCAAGCGTCGGAGCGCCGGCTTGTCGATCGGTTCCCCGGCAAAGACGATGTGGCGGAGGCTGCTCTGCTGCAATTCCGCCCAGCCGAGCGCCTGGCCCTTCGCCTCGCGAAGGATCAGGCTCGGCACGCAATAGACCACCGTCGCGCCGGCCTTCGCCACCGCCCGGCAGAAGCTGGGCGGCGCGTTCATCGTGCTCTCGTGGATCGGCACGAGGCAGGCGCCGGCGCGAGTGGTGGCGAACAGATCGAAGACCGAAAGGTCGAAGGTCACCGGCGCGACCTGCGGCACCACGTCGGCGGCGGTGAGCGCGAGCTCGTCCGCCGCCCAGGCGGCAAAGGCGGTGGCGCTTCGCTGGCTTTGCACGACGCCCTTCGGCGTGCCGGTCGAGCCCGACGTGTAGAGGATATAGGCCTCCGTCGACGGGTCGAGCCGGCCGATATCGGCTCGCGCCGCATCGGCGGCGGTGGTCCATGCGGTCAGCGACCGGGCGGTCGGCGAACCGGCATTGTCCTTGCCGAGCGTGGCGATGAGGATCCCGTCTCCGGCGTCTTCGTTGCCACCTGCATCGCCGAACATCCGCCCGAGATTCCGACCCGTCGTCACCAGCACCGTCGCGTCGGCATCGGCGATGATGTTGCGTCCGCGTTCGACGGGCGTCGTGTAGTCGATCGGCACGTAGCAGGCGTTGCGGAACAGGGCGGCGTGGATCGTCGCGTAGAGTGGAAGGCCCTTGGGCAGCGCGATGCAGACGCGGTCGCCGCGCCCGACCCCGGCATCGCCGAGCAGGGCCGCTACCCGGAGCGCCTCGTCAAGGTAGTCGCGGTAGCTCCGCGTGCCGGCGGCATCGGCATAGGCGGGGCGGTCGCCGTGGCGGGCGGCGGCCTCGACCAGCCAGGCCGCGAGATGGCGGACGGTCATGGCTGGAGCCCCAGCGCTGCCGCGATGATCACCTTCTGGAGGTCCGACGTGCCGGAATAGGTCACGCTGGACAGCGCGTCGAGCAGCCCCTCGCTGCCCGCGGTTTCGAAGCCCTTGGCGCCGTGGATGCGGAAGGCGTCGAGGTTGCTCTCGACCGCGGCCTCCGAGCACTGCAGCTTGACGAGGCTCGCGTCCGCTTCCGTGGCGCTGCCGAGGTCGAGCCGCCCGATGCCGTACTGGAGGAGAAGCCGGGTCGTGGCGTAGCGGCGGTAGATGTCGACGATCCGCCCGCTCACATACTGGTGGCTGGCGATCGGCGCGCCGAACTGCTGCCTGGTCTGCGCATGCTCGATCGAGCGTCGCAGCGCGCGTCGGATCGAGCCGACCAGGAAGGCCGAGAGCAGGATGCGCTCCTGCACGATCGCGTGGCGGAACACCTGGGCGCCGGCATTGAGGCGTCCGATCAGGGCCTCGCGGCCGATATGGACGTCCTTGAGCGTGACGGTGCCGAGGGAGGCGTTGCCGGGCGAGCCCTGCACCTGCGCCGCCGCGGCAGTTACTCCCGCCGTTGCCCGCTCGACCAGGAAGGCGCTGATGCCGCGCGAGTGAAGCCGCACGTCCTTGGTGGCGAAGACCACGAAGACGTCGGCCTGGGTCGCGTTGGTGATCCAGGCCTTCTCGCCGTTGAGCACGTAGCCGTTCCGGGTCTCGCCGTAGCGCGTTTCCATCGCCATCACGTCGGAACCGGCCTTCGCCTCGGTCGCGGCGAAGGCGCCGATCAGCGATCCCGAGGCGAGGCGGGGAAGGAATGTCGCGCGCATTCCGTCCGGAGCGAACTTCGCCACGGCGCCTGCGACCGCAAAGGCATGGGCGCCGAGCGAGAGCAGCATGCCGCCATTGGGACAGCCTTCGCCGAGCCCGACGAGTGCATCCATGGTCGCATCGGGGTCGCCCACAGCGCCGGAGAGGACCGGGGCGAGCGGCTCGAAGCGCGCGGCCTCGCGGAAGAACACGTGATCGGCCGCGCCGAATGCCGCCGCCAGTTCTCCGCCGAGCTTCCGTCCCTGATCGTGGATCGGCGACTCGTAGAGGATCGCGTCCGGGTCAGGTCCCGACATCGGCGGCAAGGGCCCTGGCCAGATCTTCGTTCTTTGCCCGCGCCGCGCCAAGGCTCGCGGCGATCATCGCCTCGTCGGGCGCATCGCTCGAAAGCACGCCGCGCTTCGCCTCCTCGTAGCCGGCGAGGTCGAACAGGCCGTGCCCGCTGATGTTGATCAGGATGGTGCGGGCGGGGGCGGTTCTGTGCTCCCGCGCGATCTCGACCGCGGCGGCGATGGCGTGGGCGGACTCGGGCGCGGGGATGATCCCCTCGCAATCGGCAAAGAGGATGCCGGCGCCGAGCGCATCGGACTGCGCGATGGCGCGGGCCGAGAAGCCCTTGTGGGCGTAGAGCGCCGAGAGGAATGCCGAGGTGCCGTGGTAGCGGAGCCCGCCGGCATGAATGCCGGGGGCGAGGAAGCGGCTTCCGAGCGTGTACATCCGGGTCACCGGCGTGGTGCCGGAGAAATCGTTGATGTCGAAGAGGTAGTCGCCGCGGGTGAGTTTCGGGCAGGCGACCGGTTCCGCGGCGACCAGCTCGGTCTTGCGGCCCATCGCCTTTGCCGCGCGGAGAAACGGCATGCCGACGCCGGCGAAGTTCGAGCCGGCGCCCATGCAGGCGACGACGTAGTCGGGGAAATCGCCGAGATCGGCCATCTGGCGGACCGCCTCGTTGCCGATCACGGTCTGGTGGAGGAGGACGCAAGTCTCGCCGCTGCCCACCGCGAAGCGCGCGGAGTCCTTCATCTCGCGGGCCATTTCGATCGCCTCGCCGGTGGCGACCGCGAGCGAGCCGATGCGGTCCGGGTCGCGCTTCATGGCGTCGCGGCCGGTTTTCGTCAGCGCGCTGGGGCTCTCGTGGATCTCGCCGCCGAACAATTCGACGATGGTCGGCCGCTGCGGCTTCTGGCGGTAGCTGATGCCGACCATGAACACGGTGCAGCGCAGCCCGAACTGCTTGCAGGCATAGGCCAGCGCGGTGCCCCACTGCCCGGCACCGGTGCCGGTGATGAGGTGCTTCACGCCGGCCTTCTTGTAGTACCAGGCCTGCGCGATCGCCGAATTGAGCTTGTGGCTGCCGGAGACGTTGGCGCCTTCGTACTTGTAGTAGATGCGGGCGGAGGTCCCGAGCCGCTCCTCGAGGCGGTGGGCCCGGCGCAGGAGCGTCGGCCGATAGGTGGCGTAGATCGCCTGCACCTCGGGGGGAATCGCCACGTCGGCGCGGGTCGTGTCGTTCGACTGCTTCATCAGCGACAAGGGCTGCTGGGGCAGCACGTTGACGCCGGCCACGTCGGCGAAGTGGTCGGGGGCGAGCGTCGACTCCTCGTAATAGTCCGGGAAGTCGTGGAGGAAATTGCACCAGGTGGTGACGCGCGGCGTGGCCGCCGCCGGGAACGCCATCTCATTCATTCCGCTACCCTGCCTTCCTTGGCGGCGACCTGGCCGACGAAGCGGACCAGATCGCCATAGGTGATGAGGTCGACGCCGAGCAGATCCTCGTCGTCGATCTCGACGCCCAACACCCTCTCGAGGCCCCTGATGATCATCAGGAAGCGCCGTGAATCGATGAACAGGTCCGCGTAGAGCTCCGCCGTCTCCGCCGGCGGGTTCTTCGCGTCGTGGCGGGGCAGAACCTCGGCGATCACGGACGCGAGCGCCTGCGCGGCCGGGCTGCCCTCGGCATGCGGCGGCTCTTCCTGTCGCGGCTGCTGGATGGTCGCCGGACGCGCCTGGGCGCCCGCCTGTCCGCGGTGCCGCGCGCCCCTGAGTTTCCGGGTTTCCTGTTCCAAGGCTCAACTCTCGATCTGCCGGATGTCCCGGCGGTGGTGAGTTCAGGAGACGGCGAGGCCCGGCATGTCCGCGAGATGGAGGTCGCGCATCAGGCGGTCCCGTCCCGCGCCGGCAATGCCGCTGAGGTCGATGATCGGGCGGAGCTTGCCGGAGTTCTCGCGCTTGATCGCGGGCACCTCCTGGGCGACGATCCGGATCGGCTCGCCGACGATGCCGCGCAAGCCCGCGAGCACCGCATCGATCCGCACGGCCGCGTTCCGCGCCGGCCGGTACTGGAGGACGAGCAGGCCGCGTTCGACGCAGATCAGGCGGTATTGCGCCGCGCCCAGCGTTTCCTTGAGGCAGCCGAGCAGCGCGAAAGGCTCGATCCGCCGCCCGGCGGCGTCGCAGATCGAATCGTTGCTCTTGCCGCGCAGTTCGTCGATCGAGCCGTAGCATGACGCCGCAAACGGCATCGGCGTACCCATGGTGGCAAGATCGCCGATGTCGTAGCGCAGGAGAGGTGTCGTATCGTTGAGGAGATCGGATACGACGACACGGCTCACTTCGCCGTCGGTCGCCGTATCGAGCGAGGCAACGCTCACCGCTTCGAAGACCAGCCGGTCGGTTTCGAGCGTGAACGCGCCGAAGGGCTCGGCCTGCCAGCCCATGAAGCCGAACTCGACGCTGGCATAGGCCTCGCGCGGTTCGAAGCCGAACGCGGCGCATATCGCCTCTCGCCCTTCCGGCGTCAGCATCTCCGACGTCGTCCAGATCCGCTTGACCGAAGGAAGCCGCTTGCCCTCCGCGTTCATCCATTCGGCGAGCCGCACGATCGAACTGGCATAGCCGGTGAGCGTAGCTGGCGTCTTGGTCGCGAGTTCCGCGTACATCGGGTCAGGAGACTTCAGCGCGTCGGTCAGTGTCGAGTAGGACTTCTCGGTCCGGGTTCGCTTTGCCGACGCTTCCTTTGCGGCCGTCTCGGGGCTTCCCGCGACGACACGGACCTGGCGATCGCGGCGGAAGCGCTCGGGAAAGAGGAACTCGAGCGTCAGTGGCGAGGCCTCGCCGGCTTCGAGGTGCGGTTTCCGGAACCGCCAGCTGCGGAAGGACGCGACACGCTCATCGATGAAGAGCACGAAGGGCACGCCGGTGCTGCCGCTGGTCTGCTTGCGCACCAGCGGCGCCTCGGCATAGGCCCGGTTCACCCGGTCCTCGTCGGGCACGTCCTCGAAATCGACGCGGCTGATCACCGGCAGCCCGGCATACCAGGCGGCGAAGTCTGTCGGATCGCCGGGAGGGGGGCCGAAGGGCCGGTAGAGATCCGCATAGAAGGGCACGCCTTCGATGGCGGAAACCACGCGTTCGCGGAGCAGCGACAGCGGCTCCGGCAAACTTGCGCGGATGGGCCGCAAATCCATCTCTGCCACCGCGCTTTCGAGTGCGGCATCAAGCAAGGGATTCACGGACCACCCGCGTCAAACGTCGTTTCAGTTAAGAGAAGGTCCGCCCACTGAGTGGGCTCAGGTGGCCTTCGGCTTCTTCATCGCACGCGTGGCGGCCTGCTCACCCATCTTCCGGGTCGAGGCCGAGCGGTTGTTGCTGGCGCTCTTGGTCGACTTCGCGGTCCGCTGCGTCTGCATCGAGCGGGCGCTGCGGGTCGATCCGCCTTCGGCCTTCTCCGCCAGCTCACCCATCGAGCGCATCTTGCGGGCGCTGCGGGTCTGCTTGCCGCCGGTCGCCGTGCCGATCGCGCCGCCGGAGCGGACCGTCTTGCCGGTGGCGGTCGTCTGGGCCTGGGCCTTGCCCGCCGGGAGCACACCGGCGGCAACCACCGCGGCGGCGCCGAGGGCGCCAAGACGGAGGAAATTGCGGCGGGTCTGGGCCGTTTCCTTCTCGGTGCGCATCACTTTGGTTTCCTTGTCCGAAATCATTCTAATTCCTCCGTGGGGACCAGACTTGCAGGGTGTTGGGACTTCTCGACGCTACCGCACTGCGTGCGAACGACAAAACTACCAAACGATACGCCGACCAACAAGTTAGCTCGTGTAGGGGACGTCGTTGATTTTTTTAGGGCCGGGCCGCGACCTTTTGATGAAGGTTTCGGCTTGGGTTCGACACAATCATGGCGGGCCCCGCATTTCCGCGCCGGTCGCAGGAGCGGAAGCCGTCTCGCGCCGGGATCGCAATAGCGGCTCGAGGAGTCCGGGTGACTTTGATCATCGCACAGCTTTGCCGCCCACCGCGATTCCTGCCGGCTTGGCAAAGGCGTTGCGCGTCGCTATGGTGCGCGAAGCTAATTGGCCTGACCAATTTCAATGGTCGGCATCACATGGGAGGAAGACCATGCGCTTGTCCGCAATCCGTATGCTTTTGTCCGGCGCCGCCCTGGCACTGATGACGGCCGTTGCCCCGGCTCAGGATTTTCACGGCTTCACGCCGACCGGCTTCTCCGGCGAAATGCTCTCCGCCGATGCGCTCGCCGCCGCGGTGGTCGACGCGATGAAGGCCTCGCCGCCCCGGAACGGCGAGAAATACGTGCTCG
>JALHRF010000150.1 GCA_022841545.1 Bauldia sp.
AGCGCGTCGGCCTTCTTCTTCGAATCGTCCCGGCCCTCGTTGGTCGCCGCATCCTCGTCGACGCCGCGCACCGGCCGCGCCTCCGACATCCCCGCCCGCTTGGCGATGCCGTGGCTGATGTAGTTGACCGCGTCGTAGCGGGTCATGTCCTGCTCCTGCAGGAAATAAGCGGCGTGGCTCTCGCGCTCGGCGAAGATCGCGACGAGCACGTTGGCGCCGGTCACCTCCTCGCGGCCCGACGACTGGACATGGATCACGGCGCGCTGGATGACGCGCTGGAAGCCGGCGGTCGGCTTCGAGTCCTCATCCGAGCCCGTCGCGAGGTTGGCGAGTTCCGTGTCGATGTACTCGATCAGGTTCCTGCGGAGCACGTCGAGGTCGACGTTGCAGGCGCGCATGACAGCGGCGGCGTCCGCGTCTTCGAGGAGCGCCAGGAGGAGATGTTCGAGGGTCGCATATTCCTGGTGCCGTTCGCTGGCGATGGCCAGCGCCTGGTGCAGGGCTTTCTCGAGGCTTCTTGAGAACGACGGCACGGGCTACCTCACTTCTTTTCCATGACGCATTGCAGAGGATGCTGGTGTTTGCGGGCGAAATCCATGACCTGCGTCACTTTGGTCTCCGCCACTTCATACGTGTAGATGCCGCACTCCCCGACGCCGTGCTGATGCACATGCAGCATGATGCGAGTCGCATCCTCCCGCCCTTTCTGGAAGAAGCGCTCGAGGACGATGACGACGAACTCCATCGGTGTGTAGTCGTCGTTGAGAAGCAAAACCCTGTAAAGGCTGGGCCGCTTCGTCCGCGTCTTCGGTTTGGTGACGACGCCCGTTCCCTGCTCGTCGTCCTGACGCCTGATGGGATTGCTCATTTCAAGGCTCGAAGTTCAGTCACGCTTCCGAATCCTGCCGAGAATCCCAACCGCACGCAATGCGCTCCGTCGAAAATGATTGCACGAACGATGCCACCGGGGAACGGAGACGGGGCGTCTCACCGTGACGCTTATCTAGGTACCCGACGCATGGTTTCAAACCGGCACCCCAAGATGCAAAAAAGGCCCAGCCGAAGCCGGGCCTTTCCCGTAGAGACTGCAGCAGGCGCGCAGGCTACTTCGCCATCTTGCCGAACATGCCCTCGTAGGGCTTGTAGGCGTCGCGCGCCATGGCCGTGAAGATCTCGCCGACCTTCGTCGCCTGGCTGACATAGCCCTCATAGGCGGTGCGGAGGTACTCCGACTGGACCTCGACCGCCTTGTCGAGGCTCGGCGCCGCGGCAAGCTTCTCGAAGGCCTTCGCGCCGGATTCGAACGTCCGCCGCGAGTAGTCGGCCGTTTCGGTCGCCAAAGCCTGGAACCCCTTGGTCAGGGCGTTCCCGCTCTTCATCGCCACGTCGAGCTGGTCCTTGCCGGTCTTCTGCATATCGTCCAGGCCACCGATCATCTCTGTCGCTCCTTGTATACTCGCGCCCCGCAAGCCGGGGCGGCATCGATGTCCATATATGTGCATTGCAGCATTCGGGTCAATCGGATATTGTGCGCTGCACAACGAGCCGCGGCGCCAAGCCGCTGATTTTAGGCTTTACGGATTCGTAACTTCACCTTCATACTGTCAGAACGAGGCCGGCAGCGCGGCATCCGTCGGGACTGCGCCGCGACAGGGACTGGGATTAAGCGGTCAACGGGCTCGGTAATGCTCGCCGCCAGCGACCGTCGTGTCGGGGCGCGCTTGATGTGTTGCGTACGCGGTGCGATGCAACGGACATGGGACGCCGGCCAGAGTATCGGGCCGACAGGTGCGGAGTTGCATGTGATCAGGAAGCGACTGCAGACGCTTCGGAATCTAGGATTTTCCTGGCTCAAGGTCGCGACGGTCGCCTCGCTGGCGATATTCGCGGCGGGCGAAGCGTTCGCCGTCACGCAGGCGGCGATCGTGGTCGACGCCAAGACCGGCAAGGTTCTCTACGCCAGCAACGCCGACACCAAGGCCTACCCGGCGTCGCTGACCAAGATGATGACGCTCTACCTCGTTTTCGAGGCGCTGGAATCACGTCGGATCTCGCTCGACACGCGAATCACCGTGTCGAAACACGCCGCGTCGCAACCGCCGTCGAAGCTTGGCGTGCCGGCCGGCCGCACCATCGCCGTCAAGGACGCCATCCTTTCGCTCGTCACGCGGTCGGCCAACGACATGGCCACGGCGCTTGGCGAGCATCTTGCCGGCACCGAGAGCGCGTTTGCGGTGAGGATGACGGCGCGCGCCCGCTCGCTCGGCATGCGCAACACCACCTTCAAGAATGCCAACGGCCTGCCAAACAGCGGCCAGATCACCACCGCCCGCGACATGTCGCTGCTCGGTCGGGCGCTGCAGGACCGCTTCCCGGTCTATTTCCGCTACTTCAAGACCACGAGCTTCACCTACAACGGCGCCAAGATCGGCAACCATAACCGGCTGCTCGGCCGGGTGAACGGCGTCGACGGCATCAAGACCGGCTACATCCGCGCCTCCGGCTTCAATCTCGTGACCTCGGTCAACCTGCCCGACCGCCGTCTCGTCGCCGTCGTTCTTGGTGGGTCCAGCGGCGCATCGCGCGACGCCCGTATGCAGAAGCTGGTCGAAGAGTACATCAAGAAGGCCTCGCGCGGCCCTCGCACCGCGGCGCTCATCCTTCCCACCGGGGTCGGCGGCCCGATCGACGTGCCGGAAGAGGCGCTCGACGCTCCCGCCCTCCTCTCCGATCTCCCCTTGCCGCGCCTTCGCCCCAGCACGATCGTCACCGCCTATGCGGCAGACCAGACCGGTTCGGTCACCGCCGCCGCCGCCGCCACTGCGGTCGCCACCGGACAGGCGCCTGTCGACGACATCGCCACCCTCGTCCCCGACGAATTCAGCGCCCAGGGCGATATCGCGGACGACCAGGACGGCATGGCCGGCGCGGTCACGCCGCCGCCGCCCGCCCCGATCGCGGCCATTCCAGGCGATGCCCTGGATCGCTTCGCGGACATGCCCATCATGTCGGGCTGGAAGATTCAGCTTGCCGCCGCCCCCACCCAGCAGGCGGCGCTCGCCATCCTGCAGAGGGCGAGGAGCGAAGGCGTTGCGCTGTTCCCTGATGCCGCACCCTATACCGAGCCGGTCGCGAAGGGGTCGGAGACGCTCTACCGCGCCCGGTTCGCCGGCTTCTCGGGCAAGGACGAAGCCCAGGCGGCGTGCGCCTTTCTGGTGAAGAGAAAATTCGCCTGCTACGCCATCGCGGAGTAGTCCCGCGGCGGTATGAACTTTTCTGGGTCCGTTTCTTGTAACGCGTAAGTGGACTCTTCAGCCATGTCTTCTGCCGAGCAGCCTGTCCTTAGCTTCGTTGATTTTCGACGCGAGGAACGTCGAGCCGCCCTGATCGGGGTGGAACCGCTTCATCAAGTTCCGGTGCGCGGCCCGGATTTCCGCCTCACCGGCGCCGGGCGCAAGGCCAAGGACCTGATAGGCCTCCTCGTCAGTCATGGGGCCCGCATCCGTCGCGCGTCCCGTCCCCGCTGCCGGATCACTCTCGACGTCGTCACGCCAGCCGGGAAACCGGCGGTCGAGATAAGCTTCGAGTAGAGACGCACTCTCCGCATCCATCGCGACCTCGCGAGAGAGCTTCTGGAGCGACGCCTCGTCGAGATCATCCAGGCTGCGCCCGGCATAGGCTCCACCGACCACCCTGCCCTTCAGGTCGCCGCTGTCATGGTCGAGCTCCATGTCGAGAAATGCGGATCGCACCCGTGACGTCGAGCCGGGACTCTTGCGGCTTCCGCCGAGGTCGATAGGGCCGATCCGGCCCAGCGTCAGCGCCGAGACTCCGGCGGCAATGAGCGGCACGCCGAGCTCCCAGCGCCGGGCGAGCAGGAGCAGCCCTCCGAACACGATCATTCCCGCCCCGACGGCGTAGCGGACATAGCGGACAAGCGTGCGCGGATCGGCGCCGATGAAGGCGCGGCCGATAAGAATCAGGACGATCAGGATCGCCGCGCCTGCGAAGATATAGGCCATCAGCGCGGTCGCATCTGGGCGAGGAGCAGGCGGTCGGACGTCCCGCCCCGCCTTTCGAGCGCCTTCAGGCCGCCGGCGGCATAAGCCGCCACCGCGCGCAGGAGCTGTGCGAGCTCTCCGGCCGCGTTGGTGTCGAAGCGCGCATACGCGCCGCCCGTCAGGCGGGCCAACTCGCGGAACCCGGCCTCGACCTGAGGGTCGCGTCCCTCCTGGAAGGCGAACATGCGCACGCCGAGCAGGCCGAGTTCGCCGGCCTTCTGCGCGAGCGTGTCGATCGGCTCCTCCAGCGCGTCGCCGACGAAGACGACGGCCGCGACCTTGCGCGCGCGAGCCTCCCGTCGGGCATGCGAGAGCACCTTGCCGATCTGGGTCTGTCCGCCCTGGACAGCGATGCCGGTCATCAGGTCGCGGAGCGCGCGGGTGTCGCTCACCCAGCGGCTGGCGCGGCATTCGCCATAGCCGCGAAAGTAGACGAGCTGCACCTCGAGGCCGCCCACCTTGCCCGCCTCGTCGAACATCTCGCCCTGAAGGCGGCACGCGGTATCCCAGGTCGGTTGCCGGCTCATCGTTGCGTCGAGCGCGAAGATCAGACGCCCACGCCCTTCTACCGGGGCGCCCATCGCCCGCGCCTGTTTCAGAAAGGCATCGATATCGCTTGCCGGTGAGACCTCGGCGGGCCTTCCGTCCGGCTTGCGGCTGACCGGGGGGGTGTTGTCCTTCGTCATCTTTCCCTGCTTGCGGCTGCCGGTCTCGATCCCCGCGCCGTCTCACGGGGGAATGTGGCACTCCGTGCGGCGGAAGCAACCGTCTCCTTGCAGCCGCCCCGCCCCCGCGCCGGACAATGCCTCATCTCGATCCGAATATAGGGACTCAGCGCTGCCTCCGGCTACGGCCGGACCAGAAGCTTCCGCGACCCGACGCCCCACTGGGAAATGCAGGTGCTGACGTCGGAGAGACTGGCCTTCAGCGCGGTGACCCGGTCCTTGTCGACCACGTGCACCATCCCCACCGCCATGGTCGGCGCCGACGGCACGAATACGGTCACCGTACCGTCGCCATTGTCCTCCATGACCAGGCAGAAAACGCCGGTTCCCGGACCGAGGAGCGCGACCAGCGCGGGTGGGTAGCCCTCGGATTTCCTGGCGAAGCCGCGCAGAAGATTTGCCAAGGGCTCGTACACGGGCAGCCGGTTCAGGAACCGCCGCTCGATTGTATCGAAGGTCGAAGAGCCGAGCCGGGTGCGGACCAGCGAGCCGAGCAGGAAGCAGAGGACGACGAGGCCGACCAGACCGGCGATGACCACGGCGGCAGCGGCAAGGCGCGAATGGAGCGCCAGCGGCTTCGCCACCTCGCCGAGGAGGCGGAAGACCTCGAAGAGGAGGAGCGCGATGATCGCGATGGGTATCAGCGCGATCACGCCGTAGAGAAGGTTCGTCACGAACAAGGCTTTCACGTCCGGCTTCATCTCAGCACTCCCGTGGTGGCGGCCACATGGCCTTCGGCATACAGGATTCCCGGGTCCGCGGATCCCTTCTATCGCTGGCGGAGGGACCGCCGATTGGCGTAATGCTTCGTCGCTCGGGGACTTCCCAGCGACGAGACCATGCACCACCAGGCAACCGGGATGCGCGACGAGACCATACCCACCATTCACCGCGGCATTGCCGGCATGCAGCACCAGTCCGCCGTCTGGCGCGCTGCCGGCCTGAAGAGCGCGCTGGTGCCGACCATGGGCGCGCTCCACGAGGGCCATCTCGACCTCGTGCGTACGGCAAGCGCGGCGGCAGACCGCGTGGTCGTCTCCATCTTCGTCAATCCGACCCAGTTCGCCCCGACCGAAGACTTCGCCGCCTACCCGCGCGAGGAGGCGGCCGACCTCGCAAAGCTTGCCGCGCTCGGCGTCGACGCCGTGTTTGCCCCGACTATTGCCGAGATGTATCCCGACGGATACGCGACCCGGATCGTCGTCGACGGCCCGGCGCGCGGACTCGAAAGCGACTCCCGGCCGCACTTCTTCGGCGGCGTCGCGACCGTGGTCGCCAAGCTCTTCATCTCCTGCGCCCCCGACATCGCCATCTTCGGCGAGAAGGACTACCAGCAACTCCTCGTCGTCCGCCGCATGGGCGCCGACCTCGGCCTGCCCGTGGACGTCGTCGGGTTCCCGACGGTTCGGGCCGCCGACGGCCTCGCCCTCTCCTCCCGCAACGCCTATCTCTCCCCCGAGGAGCGCAGCGTCGCGCCGCGGCTCCACGCGGCGCTTCAGGCCGCGGCGGCCGCTATCCGCGCCGGCAAGCCGCCTGTCCCCGACGCCCTCGCTGCAGCCGAACGCGACCTCGATGATGCCGGCTTCGCCGTCGACTATGTCGCCCTCCGCAACGCCGACACCCTCGCCGAAGTGAGCGACCCGCGCGCCGGGCCGCTCCGGTTGCTGGCCGCCGCCAGGCTCGGACGGACACGCCTCATCGACAATATCGCGGTCTGACCAGCGCCTTGCGATGCCCCGTTACCGTCCCGGGGAAACTCCGGCCGTCGAGCAATCGACTGCAGCGCGCCGGGCAGGATGATAGTTGGCCGGGATCCTTCGCAACGGTCGCCCTGCGATCTCGAGCACAAGCTTCTCAAGGATGGCTTCCTCGAAACGCGAGACATGATCGACCGCGATGACGAATGCGCCCGGACCGCCGATGACGCAGTCCTCGTAGTAGGCACGGACGAACCCCGCGCCGAAGCCGTCGGCGAGATCGGGCGCATCGGCGCGCGGTAGCATGACTGCGAGCCCGTTGATGGTGACGCCGCCATCGATCAGCCCTCCACGCACGGGCAGGACCGCCGGACCGGCGTTGTTGGGCCCGTCGCCGGATATGTCGATCACCGAGCGGTCCGCCGGCGGCGCCAGGGCGAGGAGCGTGGCCGAGAAGGCGAGCGCCGCCGAAATCGACGTCGCGGGCTCGACCGAGACTGGCGCGGCAGCGAGGCGATCGGCGAAAGCGCGCGCGTCCAGCGGACTGGCCACCACGGTCCAGGGCACCCGCACCGCCTGATGCCCCGCGCCAGCCCACTCCATGTAGGCGACGGCGATCCTGCCGCGGAGGCCACTCGTGATCGCCGCGACGACATCACGATTGCGGAACGCCTGGACGTAGCCGTTCCGCTGCGCCTGCAGCTCGGCTTCGTTGATCGACGACGAGACATCGACGGCGAGGACGAGCGCAAGGTCGACCGACAGTGGCTCGCGCCGACTCTTGTCGATGACCGGGACCATCGAGACTGCAAATGCCAGGCACGCCAACCAAACAAAAAAGGACATCGGACACCCCCGCCGTCACGGCTGCCGCGGAATCGAGGGTTGCGCAGGACGAACTGACGGGCATCACCCGCGCGGGTGATGCCTGGCCCACGGTGGTGGCCATCCGACTGTCAGGCGGGCAGCGCCCGTGGTAGGATGGTGAGGCTTCCGATCGGGGACCCAGATGCTTCTGTCAGACCGGACCAGCCGCGGTGTCGAAGCCTGCTACGACGCGGTACTGGCGCCCGATCGCTGGTCCGCGGCCCTCCAACTCCTCGGGGAGTCGCTCGGGGCCGAGAGCTGCACCTTCGCGCCATCGAACGGAGTGGACGGACCTTTCAGGATCCCGCGATCGGATGGTCACGAGGATTTCGCGCAACTTTGGCTGAAGAACGAACCGCACGCTCCGGATCCCCACAACGGCCTGCGCCGATTGACCCGAGGCCGGTCAGACTTCCTCCTCGAGGAGGATGTCACGAATGAAGAACAGCGCCGGTCCCTGCCTTACTTTCGGGAGACCGCCCACCCGGGTAATCGCGACTGGTGGGCGTCTGCCCACTTCACGGTCGAGGGACGCGGGTGGTGCCTGCCGCTCTATCGCGGCGCAAAGCGCGGACCGTTCACGGTGCCGGAGGCACACTATTTCATTCAGGTTGTCCCGCATCTTTCCCGGATCGTCGGCCTCGCCGAAAAGTTTGCGAGGCTCGACACCACCAACGGCCTGAACCTGCTGCAAAGGTTGGGCACCGCGGCGATCGTCATCGACGGAACCGGGATCGCACGCCACATCAACTCGGCTGCAGAGGCGATGATCGGCCCCGACTTCAATCTTGTCCGCGGCCGCCCCACTGCCACAGACCGGGCGGGCAATCGCCGGCTTCAGTCGCTGATCGCCGCGGCGCTCGCAACCCAGGCGGGCGCGGCGGAAGCACCTGAGCCGAGCGTCGTGCCCCGAGACGGCGCACCGTGGCTCCTGGTCGAGACGATGCCCGTGACCGCGCTGGGCAGCGATGTGTTCGCCACCGGCCGGGTCGTGCTGCTTCTGACCGACCTTACCGAACCCCTCCGCCCGCGCGAGAAGGCGTTCGGAGCAGCCTTCGGACTGACACCGGCCGAGGCGCGGCTCGCCTGCCGCATCGCGTCCGGAGCCGGGATCGACGAGGCTGCCGCAGCGCTCGGCATCAGCCGGGAGACGGTGCGCAGCCAGCTCAAGGCGGTGTTTGCCAAGACCGGGACACGGACGCAGGCCGGCCTTGCCGCCCTCGCCGGACGGATGCGGTCATAGGAGGAGGCGGCCGGGAGTTCGCGCGCCTGCCTCACATCAGCCCGAGCGAGGCGAGCTCGGCGCGAAGCGCCGGCGGCAAATCCTGGCGGCCGCCGGCCTCGAGGTCCGGCGGGACGTCCTTCTCATCGTAGTAGCGCCAGCCCTGGAAGGCGCGTTTCGGCTGCCACCCGGTCGGCACCAGCGTCGGGTCGAGCACCAGCCGGCAGCGCTGGATGCCCTCGCCGTCGGTGAAGACGCGGATGTCGAGGAGCCGCTGCCGCACCTGCACGTTGGCCTTGATCACCCAGTAGAGCGAGCCGCCGTCGAGCAGCTCGGCGCTGCGTTTCGGCGCCATGCGCGTAACGTGGGCATGCTCGGGCTTGCGGCCGGCGCGGCGCGCCTCCTTCCGCTTGTGTTCGATCCACTCGGCCAGGTCCTCGATCGAGTCGCAGCCGACACAGAGCTTGATGAGATGAAGAGTCATGCCGCGACCGTCGTCGGCTGAACGCCCCGGGTCAAATGCCGCTCAACGCTTTTCCACAGCCACGGCCGCAGCCGGCTTGCCGAACCAGGCCGCGCGGAGACCCCGCAGCATCGTCCCGGCGCCGCCTGGCCTCGCGACCACCCGCCGCACCGCGATCGTCTTCGGCCGCAGCGAGCCGTCGGGCTGGCGCTGGAAGGCGACGCCGTGCCGCCCGAGGGCATGGGCGTAGAGGTAGGTGAAGGTGCTGCCGACGAAGACGCCCGCCACGACATCGCTCGGGAAATGGGCGCGGACCCCGATCCGGCTCAGCGCTATTGCCATCGCGACGATGCCGATGATTGTAGTCAGGACCCACCGGCCCCGGAAGATCAGCGCGATCGCCATGAACGCCGCGGCAGCGGTCGTCGAATGACCCGAGGGGAAGCTGACATGCGCATAGTCGAACGAGAGGAAGCTGGTGCTGAAGACTCCATCCTCGGCGAAAAGGACCGGACGGGAACGGCCGACCGTCCACTTTACGAGGTTGGTGATCATTCCGGCAAAGGCGATGGAGAAGAAGAAGAAGGCCGTAAGGTTCCCGACTTCGATCCAAGCGGCGGCGACCCGCCGGCCGGAGCGGCTCCAGTCGGCGAAGAGCAGCGCGATGCAGAAGACCCCGGTGGGAATCAGCAGCCAGTCGGACTTTCCGAAGCGCGTCACGACATCGATCGCGCGCCGCTGGGACTTCGACAGCCCCTCCCACCAGCCGACCGAGTGATTGTCGAGGGTGAACAGGAACAGGACGATGAGCGCCCCGGCCAGGACTGCACCGCCCAGTACCAGCCGCCCGCGGGAGTGGGCCGGCGCTCCCGCGCCCGGCACGCGGACTCGGCGAAGCCGCCGGCGGAATGCGGCAAGGTTGCGGGCGATGGCAGTGCGTCCAACGCCCGTCTGCACTTCGGTCACATCGCCTCCGGCTCTGGTCGCGGGTGTTCTAGCCGCGCGGGAGCGATAATGCCAAATCCGCGGCTTGCGGGCAGGGTTCGAATGCCCGAGCCGCTGATCTATGGTCGCGCCCGGTGTAAACGAGAAACAGAAGCCGCTCCATGATTCCCTGGACCCGGATAGCCTCGGCGCGAGTCCCGGAAGACGCCGGAGAGCTCCGCCTGATGAAGCGGGGCGCGGAGTTCTCGATCATGCTCGGCGCGACGGAACTGATGAACAGCCGGCGCACGGGCTCGGAACGCGCGCTGGGTACGATCGGCTGCCGGCGACTGCGCGAGGCCGCGCATTCCGCCGTTCTCGTCGGCGGCCTGGGGATGGGCTTCACCCTTCGGGCCGCACTCGCGGAGCTGGCCGCCGGGTCAAAGGTCACCGTCGTGGAGCTCGTGCCGGCCGTGGTGGAATGGGCAAGGGGCCCGATGGCGGAACTCTTCGGCGACTGTCTGGGGGACCCGCGCGTCGTCGTACACGAAGGCGACGTCGGCGAGATCATCAGGCGAAGCCGATCGGCGTTCGATGCGATCCTCCTCGATGTCGACAATGGCCCGGACGGCCTCACGCAGGCGGCCAACGATCGTCTCTATGACCTCGAAGGACTGGGCCGCGCGTGGCGCGCGTTGCGCCCGAACGGGGTGCTCGCGGTCTGGTCCTCGGCCCGCGACGAGGCCTTTTCCCGCCGGCTGAAGCAGGCCGGCTTCGGCGTCGACATCGTCCCGGTGCGGGCGGGGGGCGTCCGTGACGTGATCTGGGTCGCCGCGCGCAAGTAGCCCCTGGCGACCCCGGCAGGAATCGAACCTGCGACCAACAGCTTAGAAGGCTGCTGCTCTATCCGCTGAGCTACGGGGCCATCAATGCGTCCAGGGCTGGGAGCGAGTGAACCGGAAATTGTCAGAATAGGACAGTTTCTTCGGCGTGCGGTCGTGGTCCTCGAACAGGCGGTAGGGAATGCCGTTCCGCTCGGCATAGGCCACCGCCTCGGCGCTGGTCGGAAACTCGAGCCGTATCTGCTGGCGCATGTCGGTCGACGAGTTGTAGCCCATCAGCGGGTCGACCTTGAGCGGCGCCTCCGGCTCGTATTCGAGGACCCAGAGATCACCCTGGCCCCTCCCCGATTGCATGGCGGTCTTGGCCGGCCTGAAGATTCGCGCGAGCATCCTGTTCTTTCCTCAAACACCCAATCGCCGTGCTGGCGCCGATCCCATGCCGCCAGGCCGAAACGAAAGGTGGTCGGGGCGGCTGGATTCGAACCAACGGCCCCCTGCTCCCAAAGCAGGTGCTCTACCAGGCTGAGCTACGCCCCGACACATTCCGGATCGCGGGCCCTCACTTGCACATTCGTTCCTGTTCTTCAAGGAAAACGCCGGGCCGCCAACGCTCGGCCAGCCGTCGCGGCAAGCCTGCGCCGGCGTCAGATGACGAAGAAATTGTCGGCCCCGAGTTTCTCGAACTCCGGCTGCAAGGTCGCGATCGCGATTCTCTGCGCCTGACCGGCGCCCCCGTCGGGATCGTAGTAGATGACGCCTCGAGTGGTGCCGACGCCCTTGCTGTAGAGGATGTAGTCGTCGGCTTCCTGGGGGCCGCTGCCCACCAGGTAGAACTGGTCCTCGGGCAACTCGCCCTTGGTCAGCGCGGTGAAGGCCTTCCGCGCAAGCTCTATCCTCTCCCCGACCTGAAACTTGACGATGGAATCGGTCCCCGCGGTTGTCTTGAACACATAGGTGTCGATGCCGCCACCGCCATCGAGCGTGTCGTTGTCCTCGCCCCCGTTGAGGATATCGTTGCCCTTGCCGCCGTAGAGCGTGTCGAACCCCGAGCCGCCGTCCAGCGCGTCGTTGCCCTTGTCGCCGTAAAGCGTGTCGTTGCCGTCCTTCCCGAGGAGCGTGTCCTTCCCTTCGCGGCCATCCAGCTTGTCGTCGCCCGAGGAACCGATGAACTTGTCGTTCCCCTTGAAGAACAGCTTCGTCGTTTTCTCGAGATCGGCCTTGAAGATGGACTTCAGCTTAACGTTGAGCCCGGTCACCTTGTAGAAGGGATCCTTGTCGAGACGGATGTTGACCTCCGTCACCCTCCCCTCGCCGGTCGGCTGGCTGAAAAGGTACTGGAAGCCACTGCCGTGCACGTCGAGGATCGTGCCTTCCTTCAGGGCGTTGGGCGCGACCCGAAAGTCATCGTCCTCGCGATTGTAGAAGTAGACGTTGTGCGGCTTGAACAGCATCGGCACGCCCGGGAGCAAGGACGAGTCGAGGGCCTGCTTCGCGACTACCTTGACCATGATCGGCACTTCCCTCCTGACGCCTTGCCCCTTGGGGTCGCGTTATAGCACCGATTCGTCGGCAGTCTGCCTCGCATCCCCGCCAGCGGCGCGCGTCCGCATCAGGACCCTCCTCCAACACCTTCAACGTCGCGAGGAGGTATTCTGCCCAACGAAGAGGCATCTGCGTCGTAAAGGTAGCCAGACGCACCCGGAGGGCGCGGCCGAGGCTACCGCTCCCTTTTGGCACTCTTCTTGCGAGGGCGATGGCGTGCAGAGCGTCTAGGGTTCCGGTCGCCGCGAGCGATGCTGGTCCGAGAGACGCGACCCGGCGGTCCTTACACCAGGGGCTGTCCGGGACACGGCGGGGCAAAATCCCGGGAGGTCACTGCACAGGGTTTGCCGAGCGCGAGCCCGTCCTCCCGTGCGCTCGGCAGACTTCGCCCGGTCGATAACCGACCGCTATGGACACGAAGGAGCCGAGACGAATGTCATCGACCGCATCGCTTTTCCGTTCCGCCGCCCTTGCGGCATTTGCCCTCGCCGCCGGCCTCGCCCCGCAATCCGCCGGGGCCGAGGCCAAGAAGGACTTCAAGGTCTGCTGGTCGATCTATGTCGGCTGGATGCCCTGGGGATACATCGCGGAATCCGGCATCATGGACCTCCACGCCGAGAAGTACGGTATCACCGTCGAGATCGTGCAGATCAACGACTATGTCGAATCGATCAACCAGTACACGGCCGGCGAATTCGACGGCTGCTCGATGACCAACATGGACGCCTTGTCCATTCCGTCGGCCGGCGGCGTCGACACCACCGCGCTGATCATCGGCGACTTCTCCAACGGCAATGACGGCATCATCCTCAAGGGCAAGGACACGCTCGCCGACATCAAGGGGCAGACCGTCAACCTCGTGGAGCTGTCGGTGTCGCACTACCTGCTTGCCCGCGGGCTCGACAGTGTGGGGCTCAAGGA
>JALHRF010000151.1 GCA_022841545.1 Bauldia sp.
ACCAGGAGGAACAGGAACACGGTCATGACGGCGCGGATCACCCACGCCATCTCGCGATAGAAGTAGTTGGACAGGATCCAGTCCGGAATCTGCTCGGTGGCGACGGAGCGGATGTCCTTGAGCCAGTTGCCGCGGCCGAGCTCCGCAAGTCGGCTCGCGCCCGCCACCACCGTCTCGGTGATGAAATAGCCCACCGGCAGCGCATAGAGGTTGCCGTAGTCGGGCGAGGCGTTGAACGGATCGGATTGCTGGCCGTGCTCGATCCAGACCTTCCGGCCGGCGAGTTCGCGGCTGAGGCTCATCGCGGTGTCGAGCCGGATGTTATAGGCCGCGAGCTTCGGCGCGAAGTCGGGATCGCACGCGAGATCGTAGTCGTGGTTGCCGACCATGAGGGTGATCGCGACGGTCTCGCCGGTCTTGCGCAGCTGATCGAAGATCGGCTGGTGGTCGGCGATGATCTTGTCGAGCTTTGCCACGCCGCTGACCGTCGTCGTCTCCCAGAAACCGAACGTGTCGCCGGCGATGATCAGCTCGGCGTCTTCGTTCCGGGTCGCAAGGTCGCGGAGATAGGCGACAAATTCCTCGGCGAAGTCGCAAATGCGGAGGTCGCCGTCCCCGCCGAAATGGAGATCGGAGACGAAGTAGAGCACACGGGCCATGGAGTTGGTCTCGGGAAGGCGATTCAGGGCGGTCGTCCAAGCCTAGCCGAAAGACGCCGCTCTGGCGAAGGCCGCAATGCGGACTCACGCCGAGGGCGTATTGGTGGGCGACTGCGCCCGCTTCGAACGGGCGCGCTGGATCCCGAGCCGGCGCTCGCGCCAGATCACAAACAGGCCGGCGGCGATGACGATGCCGGCGCCGATGAGCACGATCGGGGTGGGCCAGGTCGCGAAGATCACGACCGAGACGATCAGCGACCACAGCATCGAGGTGTAGTCGAAGGGCGCGATCAGCGAGGCGTCGCCGAAGCGGTAGCTCTGGGTGAGGAAGACCTGGCCGAGGCCGCCGAAGATGCCGGCGGCGACCAGGAGGCCGAAGTCGAAGAGGTCCGGCATGACCCAGCCGAAGGGCACCGTCGCCAGCGAGAACAGCGCGGTGAACAGCGAGAAATAGACGACGATGGTGGCGGCGGCCTCGTGGCGGACGAGGCTGCGGACCTGGGTCGCGGCGAGCGCCCCGAGGACGGCGCCGGCGATCGCGAAGGCGGCGCCGACGATGTTGTGCTCCCCGGCCTCGGGCGAGCCCGGGATGACATAGTCGGAGAGGATGACGAGCACGCCGAACAGGCCGACAAACACCGCCGACCAGCGATAGATGTGCACCTTCTCGCCGAGGAGGAACACCGCGAAGACGACCGTGAGCAGCGGCGATGCATAGCCGATGGCGGTCGCGTCGGCGATGGGCAGGAGCGAGAGCGCCGTGAAGCCGCAGAACATCGCACCGGCGCCGGCGATCGAGCGGATGACGTGCTGGCCGATGCGCGGCGTGTAGAAGACGGACAGCAACCGGCCGCGATACCCGACCCAGATGAACACCGGGATGAGGGCGAAGAAGCTGCGGAAGAAGGTCAGTTCGCCGATCGGATAGCGCTCGCTGGCGAGCTTGATCAGCGTCGCCATGGCGGTGAAGACGATGGTCGAGGCGACCTTGAGCGCAATGCCGAGGAAGGGCCGCGCGGGTTCGGGAGGGTCCATGGATGGATCCCAAACCACCACAATGCCGGTGGAGTCGCAAGGGCTTGCGGTGTTTTTCCCGCTGTTGCCCCCCAAAGTCGGTAGATGGAGATACTTTGCTTCCCTCATGCGCACACGCGTGCATCCAGGTCCCGCCTCACCAGCGTAAGAATCGCAAGGCTTGACATCGCCCTGCTATGGGAATATATACCCAATATTATACTTGACGGACCCACGTCGATTCCCTATGTCTTGAGGGCAAGAGGAGACGGGTCATGGCTTCGGTTCTTTCAGCCCCACACTTTCACGATGAGGAAGCGGCGTACGCTTTCCTCGAAGCCCGCGTTTGGCCGAATGGCCCGGTCTGCCCGCATTGCGGCGGCGTCGAGCGCATTTCCAAGATGGCCGGCAAGAGCACCAGGATTGGCGTCTACAAATGCTACCAGTGCCGCAAGCAGCTCACTGTGAAGGTCGGAACCGTTTTCGAGGCGTCGCACGTCCCGCTGCATGTCTGGTTGCAGGCGGTCGCGCTTCTGACTTCCTCAAAGAAGGGCATTTCCAGCAACCAGCTTCACCGGACCCTTGGCGTCACTCTCAAGACCGCATGGTTCATGTCCCATCGCATCCGCGAAGCAATGCGGAACGGGTCTCTGTCGCCTCTGGGCGGGGCTGGGCGCGTTGTCGAGGCCGATGAGACCTATCAGGGCCGTCACTCAACTCCCCGCGACGTGACCACCAGCGGCCGTCCTTTCATCAAGAAGGGCAAGAAGGGCACCCCTGCAAAGCGCGCCGTCATCGCCCTTGTCGAGCGCGGCGGCGATGTCCGTTCGTTTCATGTCGAGAACGCGGACAAGGCGACCGTCAACCAGATCGTGAGCGAGAACATCGCCCGCGAGAGCCGTGTCATCACCGACGAAAGCCGGCTGTACAATGATGTTGCCGGGAACTTCCACGCGCACGAAACCGTCAAGCACAGCGCGGGCGAATATGTCCGCTACGACGACGGTTTCAGCATCCACAGCAACACCGTCGAGAACGTGTTTTCGATCCTCAAGCGGGGCATGTCGGGCATCTACCAGCATTGCGCCGAAAAGCACCTTCACCGGTACTTGGCGGAATTCGATTTCCGCTACAACAACCGCGTCGGACGTGGCATTGGCGACCGTGAGCGGGCCGACAACGCGCTTCGCGGCATCGTCGGAAAGCGACTCACCTATCGAACGACTAGTGGAGGGTGAAACCCCATGGCTACCAAGCCCCGCACTCGCGGCAGTCCGAAAAAGGCTCCGAAGCCAAAAGCGCCGGAGAAAGAGAAGACTCAGCGCGAGCGGTTCATAGAAACCGCCCGCGAACTTGGTGTTGACGAGACGGGAACCGAATTTGAGCGGGCACTAGACAGGATCGTGCCGGCCAAAATCCCTACGTGACCTTGGCCAACTCCTCAACGAAGGTGGCAACGGAAAGAAATAACGTGCGGGCTTCGGTGTCGGAATACGTTTGCTTTGGATGCATCACTTCGTTTCGCCATGCGAGTTTGACGTTATAAAGGTGCGCCGATATGGCTGCGTACTGCTTGGTAAGTGTATCTTTTTGATTTAACGCCCTAATCGCCTTATTTACCTCGTCAAGAATATTTTGCCAATTCTTTTCGTGTGTAAGAGAAACACCAAGCTTGTTCCCGAATAACTGAACTCCAATCTCAACAACACGCATCATGTGAAAAACCGATGCCGTTGTTCGATCTAAGCCAAGACACCTACCGGCCTCCGCAATATCCTCTGACATTAAGGGGAATTTAGCTTCAACGACTGCGCCGAATAACGGGGCAGGCTGCTTGTAATACCCAATTGATTCTACAGGTATCACCAAAAAGAACCGGTCATTCAACTCATCAACCGCCCTCAAGTGCAGTTGCATAACCATCTCGCGGAATTCACGTGAGTCCAAGTGTGATTCATTCCCGCGAAAGAGCCATTCTTTAATGCGCTCACTTTGCTGGACAACGGACCGCAACCGCAAACGCTCGGCTTCGCGATGCACCTCCCCGAGCGCGCCGACTGTCTGCTTCATGCCTTCGTCGGTGGGCCAGCCGCCTTCCAGCCGCACCAGCAACTGTCCGATGATGCTGGACAGCCGCCACCACGCTTCAGCCGAGGCTTCCAGAATTTCCAAGAGCGTCACCAATCGGTAGCGAGAGATCACGACTCACTCTCCCGCCCAAGGTAGCTCTTGGGTCCGCGAAGTACAATATTAGGAATATATACCTACAATTCCCCTCGCGAAGGGTCGCGCTCTGGAGGCGTCTTTTGTGCGGAGCGGGAAGCGGCGTACCCTGCTGGCGGCCTCGCAAGCCGTCCATCGGGGGGCTCCGGCCGGGACCGTGGGGCACTACGACCCTGCCGCCCGAAGGCTTAAGGCGGGCAACCGCCGAAGACGCCTGGCCGGAGACCTGCTCAAATCGCCGCGGCGGGCGCTGTTGAAGCGCCCACATACCGGACTGCCCGGACTGGCGTGACAACAGCGCCCGCCAACCCCTTCGAATGCGAGGGGCGATCATTGCGACTCAGACATCACCCACGGCCGAACCGGCGCGGGAAGGAGAACCTGTGTCCATCACGCCCCGAGTCGGCGACAGCATGCGTCATGCCCGAGCGGACGCCGGACTGACGAACACGTTAGGTGACAGTGATGCCGCAACCGGCGTATCGAGACGTCGCTCCGGCGAGGTTGGCCGGCGAGGATGGCCCCATGGCAGCACAGGCAGGCATCGCCGCGAAATTCCCCTGGAACGACCGGGCGGGACGGCTCGCGCCGCTCAAGGCGGTAACGCTGGTCCTCGTCAGCCTGCCGGCCATCCATCTCCTCTATCGCACCGCGACGGGCGACCTCGGACCGCGGCCCCTCACCGAGGCGATCCACACCCTCGGCGACTGGACGATCTACCTTCTTCTCATCACGCTTGCGGTAACGCCGGCGCGGCGGCTGTTCGACTGGGGGAAGCTGATCCAGGTGCGCCGCATCCTGGGCGTCTCCGCCCTCCTCTACATCCTCGCCCACTTCACGCTCTACGTCGTCGACTCTCGGCTCGACCTCGCCTTCGTCGCGACCGAAATCGTCAAGCGGATATACTTGCTGATCGGCTTCACCGCCCTCCTTGGCCTCGTGGCGCTCGGCGTCACCTCGACCGACGGCATGGTCAAGCGGCTCGGCGCGATCCGCTGGAGCCGGCTTCACCGGCTGGTCTACGTCATCACCGCCCTCGGCATCCTGCACTACTACATGCAGTCAAAGGTCGACGTGAGCCAGCCGGTGCTGATGACCGGCTTCTTCTTCTGGCTGATGGGCTACCGGTTGATGGCGTCGCGCGGTATCAAGGAAGGCCTCTTGCCCCTCCTCGTCCTGTCGGTGTCGGCGGCGCTTCTCACCGCCGCGGCCGAGGCCGCCTGGTACGGAATCGCCACCGGCGTCGGCGCCTGGCGTCCGCTCATGGCCAATCTCGACTTCAGCTACTCGATCCGCCCCGCCTGGTGGGTGCTCGCCGCCGGTCTGGCCGTGACGCTCGCCTCCGAGATCCGCAAGCGCATCAAGCTCGGCGGCGCCCCGGCCGGGCGGCGGGCCACCGGCCGCGCCTGAACTTCCCAACCGCCTTCCACCTTGCCATACTGCCGGAGACCGATTTGGCGGGCCGGCCGTTTGCCGGAGCGATGGAGGGCAAGAACCATGAAGATTGCGACAGTGGCGCTGGTCTGCACGCTCGGCGCCGCGACGATGCTGTCGGGCTGCCTCACGACGCCCGAAGGCAAGGGCGCGGTGGTCGGAGGCGCGATCGGCACCGGCATCGGGGCCATCGCCTCCGGCACGGTGGGTGGCGCCCTGGTCGGCGGCGCGGTCGGCGCCGGAGCCGGCTACCTGGTTGGCAAGCACACCTACAAGTGCGAGCGCGTGAACATGTTCGGGCAGAAATACATCGGCACCTGCTGGCGGTAGGCCGTCCTTCCCGTCAGGCCCCGGGGCGAAAGCCGCGGGCGTGTTGCATTTTTCGCTCCGTCCCACTAGCCACAGCGGCGCAACATGCTCATGAACCGGCTGACGGGAAGCGGCCGGTCAACTCCGCGAGGAATCCTCCGATGACACTCGAGACCCGCCGACTCGGCGGGACCTCCGTTGAGGTGACTGTGCTCGGCCTGGGCGGCGCCACCCTCGGCGGCAACAAGGCCCGGCTCACCGATGCCGACGCCCGTACGCTGGTGATCGACGCCTTCGATGCCGGCATACGCTACTTCGACACGGCCCCGTTCTACGGCTACGGCCGCTCCGAGCACATGGTCGGCGACGGACTTCGCGGGCAGGATGGATGGGTCCTCTCGACCAAGGTCGGACGCCGGCTGAAGGCGCGACGGACCCCCCAGTCGCCAAACGATCCCTGGACCGCCCCGCTGCCATTGGAGCCGTGGTTCGACTACAGCTACGATGGCGCCATGCGCTCCTACGAGGACAGCATCCAGCGCCTCGGGCTCGACCGCATCGACGTCCTCTACCTCCACGACGTCGACTCCTATACCCACGGCGAGGACGAATGGCCGAAGATGCACCGGAAGGCCATGGATGGCGCCTTCCGGGCGATGGAGGAACTGAGGCGCTCCGGCGACATCAAGGCGATCGGGATCGGGGTCAACCAGGCCCAGCCGATCGCCGATGCGCTCGAGCACGGACAATGGGACTGCTTCCTGCTGGCCGGCCGCTATACGCTGCTCGAGCAGGAGCCGCTCGAGACCCTGTTCCCGGCGGTGGCCAAGCATGGCGCCTCGATCGTGATCGGCGGGCCGTTCAATTCAGGCATCCTCGCGGGCCGCGAGACCTGGAACTACTCGAAAGCACCCGCGGATGTGCTGGAACGGGTTCGGGCGATTGCGCGGGTCTGCGACGCGCATGGCGTTCCGCTCGCCGCGGCGGCCATGCAGTTCCCGCTCGCCCACCCGCTGGTCGCCAGCACCATCCCCGGGCCCCGCTCGGCGGAGGAACTGAAGCAGATCATCGCATGGACCGGGATGGCGATCCCGCCCTCGCTGTGGTCCGACCTCAAGACCGAGAAGCTGATCGCGGCGAACGCCCCGGTGCCGGGCTGAGCCGCCAGAAACACGCCGACCCACGAACCGGCCGCAAGGAACCATGGATCCCGCATTCGTATCCGAACTGACCGCCCTCGGTACCGTCATCATGATCGACCTGGTGCTGGCCGGCGACAACGCGGTCGTGGTCGGCATGGCGGCTGCGGGACTGCCGGCCGACCAGCGACGGAAGGCGATCATCTTCGGTATCGCCGCGGCAGCGGGGCTCCGCATCGTCTTCGCCTTGTTCGCCGTGCAGCTTCTCGACATCATCGGACTGCTGCTGATCGGCGGCCTCCTGCTCCTCTGGGTATCGTGGAAGCTCTGGCGCGAGATCCGGAGCGGCGGGCACGCCCAGGAGGCGGTCGGGGCCGACGCGCTCGACGTCGAACTCGACGCCAAGCTTTACGGCGAGCCCATCCCCGGCGCCGCCGGGGCGAGACCTGAACGGAAGTCCTTCCGCCAGGCGCTGACCCAGATCATCGTCGCCGACGTGTCGATGTCGCTCGACAACGTGCTCGCCGTCGCCGGGACCGCGCGCGACCACGTCTGGGTCATGGTGGTCGGCCTGGCGCTGTCGGTGGCGCTGATGGGCCTCGCCGCCACCTTCATCGCCGGGCTCCTCAAGCGCTTCCCCTGGATCTCCTATGTCGGCCTGCTCCTCATCGCCTATGTGGCGGTGAAGATGATCTGGGACGGGGCGTGGGAGGTCTGGCACGTCACCCAGGCGGCCGGGGTGATGTAAAGCCCCGCGCCGGCTGCGCGGCCGGCACGACCATCCGGCGGAGCGTTCTCTCCCCGACAGGCCCTCAGCCGGAAGCCGCAAGCAGCGCTTCGACCTCGGCCAGCGACGGCATCGACGGCGCCGTGCCCTTTCTGGTGACGGAAATGCCGGCGACGGCGCAGCCGAAGCGGACCGCATCCTTCGGCGAGGCGCCGCGGGCGAGCGCCGCCGCGAACCCGCCATTGAAGGCGTCCCCTGCCCCCGTCGTCTCGACTACCGGCCCGGCCTTGAAGGCCGGCACGAGGACCGACTCGCCCGGCGTGTGGAGAAGAGCGCCGGCGGCGCCAAGCGTCACCAGAGCCGCTCCCGCGCCTTTGCGGAGGAAGACATCGCCGGCTTTGCGGGCGTCGTCGACGCTCGTCACCGGCACGCCGGTCATCACCGTCGCCTCATGCTCGTTGGGCGTGACATAGTCGCAGAGGGCGTAGATCGCGTCGTCGACCGGCGCCGCCGGAGCCGGGTTGAGCACGGTGACGACGCCGGCCGCGCGCGCAATCTCGAGCCCGCGGAGGGCGGTGGCGGCCGGCTGCTCGAGCTGCGTGATGAATACGGCTGCATCGCGGATCGCGTCCGCCGCCGCATCGACATCGGCCGGGCCGATCGTGTCCGCAGCGCCGGCGACGACGATGATGGCGTTGTCGCCGGTCTTGTCGTCGACGAAGATGAAGGCGGCCCCGGTTGGCTGGTCGGCGACCTCGGCGACGCGCGCATTGATCCCCTCTCGCGCCCAGGTGTCGCGGGCAATGCGGGCGAAATCGTCGGCGCCGAGCTTCGATATGAACGTAACGTCCGCGCCGACGCGGGCGGCGGCGACCGACTGGTTGGAGCCCTTGCCGCCCGGGCCGAGCTTGAACCCGGAGCCGAAGATGGTCTCGCCCATCGCCGGCATCCGCCCGGCACGGAAGGCGAGATCGGCGACGAAGACGCCGAGGATGGCGACGCCGCGCTTGGTTTGCGCCACGGCGTCCGCCTCAGGCCGCATCGGGCGGGATGACGCCCTTCTTGAAGGCGAAGCAGCCGTAGAAGCGGCGCTCGCCGGTCTGGATGACGCAATAGGCCTTCTTCGCCAGGTCGTAGAAGGCGAAGCGCTCGATCGAGCCCATCGGCCAGGACCGGCCCTCGGCGGCGTCGATCTCCTTCTGCACCTCGGCCTGGACCGGGGGCACCTCGTTCGGCTTGTCGACGATCTCCATGCGGAGCGCCGGTTTCTCGACGAAGGCGTCGAGCGGCATGACCGAGAGGATCGCCTTGGCGGCACGGCCGGCGGTGACATTGTCGATGCGGAGCAGTTCGCCGAACACGGTCTGCCGCGCCACCGAGTCGGCCGGGAAGTTGGTGTCGCAGATGATGAGATCGTCGCCGTGGCCCATGGCGCGGAGCGCATAGAGCACGTCGGCATTGAGGATCGGATCGATGGCCTTGAGCATGAAGTCTGTTCCCCCCGGGGCTGGCTATATGAAGATGCGCTTATGGCGCGGTGATCCTGACGGCCGTGAACTGTCCCTCGGCGTCCACGGCGAGCTTCGCGTCCGCGATCGGATCGTCTTCGAGATCCGCCAGATACAGCGTCATCGTGCCGCTCATCCCGCCCTTTGTCGTGTCCACCGTGGCGGCAACATCGAGCCGGCCGATCTGCTGGTTCGGCCAATCGACGGTCGGCAGCGTGAAGTCGAGCATCGTCGCGCTCAGTTGAAGGCCGCCGCCATCCGCCGCGACACAGCGCCAGGCGCCGTGGCTGCCCGTGAAGGGGGCAAAACCCGCGCCGCCGCCCTCACCGGAATCGGCGAACAGCACCAGCCCGTCGGCCGTGAGTGTTATCAGGCTCCGGCTCGGCTCCTTGCCGGGGTTGGTGGTGAGCCATGAGCCGACGACTCCCGCACAGTCTGCGAGCGGCCGCGCCTCCTCCTGCGCCAGCGCCGGGCCTGCGCCCAGTACGGCCAGCGCCCCCGCCACGAGAGCCTTCACACCCATCGCCATCTCTTCCTCCCACCCTCCGACCCGCCGGCGCCGCCGATCATAGAGGATTGAACCTCCGTAAAGGAAGCCGCCCTCCCCTCACGCCCCCATGTATTCCCGGCGCGCGATCTGCTCGCCGAGCGTGAGCCACCGCCGGGCCGCATCGCTTCCGGCATCGCCGGCGCGGGACAAGGCCTCGCGGCGAAACGCGGCGAGGCGCTCGACCGGGAGACGCTGGTTCTGGTCGATTTCCTCGGCGATGGCGACGAACCGCTCCGCCGCCTCGCCGCCGCCGAGGCGCGGCGCCATTTCCTCGGCCATGAACCGCTCCCAGGTGAGGGTCGGCTCCCAGGTGAAGCGGGCGAAGGCGATGTAGGACAATTCGACCGCGGCATGCCAGGCCGACGCCTCGCCCCACACAGTCAGGCCGTCCATCGCGTCGCGCGCGCCGACCCCGGCCATGTCGGCGAAGGTCTTCGCGTTGAAGGCGTAGCGCTCGGTGCGCTCATCGCCGTTCCACTGGCAGGCGAACTGGCAGCGGAGCACATTGGGCTGGGTCGGCAGCTTTTCGACATAGTCGCGGGTGAGCGCGGTGCGGAGCTTCCGCCAGAAGCTCTTGTTCGCGGTATGCTGGTAGACGCCGCCCTGGGGCAGCCGGGTTTGCGCGGCGCTCGCCACCGGGTCGAGCAGGTTGTCCCACTGCATCTCGCAATAGACCCAGAGGTCCGGCTTCTTGGCCTTGGCCGCCCGGTAGAGTTTTGGGAAATTCTCCGCCATGTCGGTGTGCGACCAGGAATCGCCGTGGTCGTCCTTCCGACGCGCCGCCTCGGCCGCATTCTGGCGGCGCGCGACGCAGCGGTCGCAGCCGCAGACGCCGTAGTCACCGCTTTCGATGTTGATGCCGCCGATGTCGAAGGTCTCGGCGAGCCACGACACCGCCTCCTCCATCCATTCGATGGTCTCGGGCGCACTCGGACAGGCGCTGACGGTGTAGTCCGAGCGCGGGAAGTTGAGCGGGAAGGAGAGGTCGGCGAGCTGGAAGCCGACGCCCTTCTCCATCGTCGCCGCGAACTGCGGGTTCTGCTTGAGCCAGGTGGCGAGGTTGTACTTGTGGTCACCTTCCCAGTAGACGCCGCCATAGGCGCCGATGGCGATGCCCGGCATGATGCGGACCCCGCGCTCGGTGGCGTAGCGGCAGAGTTCCTGCGCGGCTTCGATGCCGCCGTGGGAATCGCGGAGGAAGCCGTAGATGGTGATCGCCGCGACGCGGTTCCGGCTGCAGAAATCAATGAGCCGCTTGTAGTCGGCGAGGAATCCGCCGGGCGGCTTGCCGTATGGATTGAAGACGCCGATCTCCTGAAGGCCGACCTGCGACAGCTCCCAGTTGGTCGAGTGATCCCAGGTCCAGAACGTCCGGTAGAGCATGCCCGGGGTCTCATCGCGCGGCGAGACGGCCAGACGCGCGGGGTCCGCGCCGCCGCGGGCGATCATGTCCTCGACCGCGTAGATCACGCCGGGAATCCCGCCGCCCGTGACCTTCACGGTCATGCCCTCGCCGGTCTCGACCCGGAACGCGCCTTCCTTCATTGCCGGGTCAGCGGCAAGCGTGATGGCGGCGCCGGCGGCGGCGCGGCCTTGGCGCCAGTCGATCCTCGGGCATGCCTCGCGGAGGCGCCTCACGGCATGGGGAAAGGCGCCTTCGATTGTGACGGTTCCGGCAAGGACAACGGCGGCAGGCATTCGTGGAACTCCCCGACCTCGATTTCCCGTGGCACGACGGTTGGCCGGCAAAATGCTAACGCCGCAGGGCGGATTCGAACAGGCAAATCATCTCGCGGAGCATCGTGAAGCGGCGCGATCGCCTTGTCAGCGCCCGAGCGATGACCTAAAGACGGCCTCCCTGTTCGCGTTCCGCCCCGGGGGTCGATGAGCAAGCATCCGTCCGGCATGAGGAAGGGTCTCGCCAACTATGGCGACGCCGGCTTCTCGCTGTTTCTCCGCAAGGCCTTCATCAAGGCGATGGGCTATTCCGACGAGGCGCTCGACCGGCCGATCGTCGGCATCACCGATACGTTCTCCGGCTACAATGCCTGCCACCGCAACGTCCCCGACCTGATCGAGGCGACAAAGCGCGGCGTGATGCTGGCCGGCGGCCTGCCGATCGCTTTCCCCATCATCTCGGTCCACGAATCCTTCTCGCACCCGACCTCGATGTTCCTCCGCAACCTGATGGCGATGGATGCCGAGGAGATGATCCGGGCGCAGCCGATGGATTCGGTGGTGCTGATCGGCGGCTGCGACAAGACGGTGCCGGCGCTGCTGATGGCGGCGGCGAGCGTCGACCTGCCGGCCATCCTCGAGGTCACCGGGCCGATGATCACCGGCAGCTGGCGCGGCGAGCGGCTCGGTGCGTGCACCGACTGCCGCCGCTTCTGGGCGATGCACCGGGCGGGCAAGGTCAGCGAGGCCGAGATCGCGGAGATCGGCGACCGGCTGGCGCCGGGCCCCGGCACCTGCATGGTGATGGGCACGGCCTCGACCATGGCGCTCACCGCCGAGGCGCTCGGCATGATGCTGCCCGGCGGCGGCGCGATCCCGGCGGTCGATGCTGATCGGCTCCGCCATGCCGAGGCGACCGGCGCCGAGGCGGTTCGGCTCGCGAAGGACGGTGGCCCGCGGCCAAGCGCGGTGATGACCGAGGCCGCCTTCATGAACGCCCTCCGCGTGCTCCAGGCCATCGGCGGATCGACCAACGGCGTCATCCACCTGACCGCCATGGCCGGGCGGCTCGGCATCGAGATCGACCTCGCGGCGTTCGATGCGCTGGGCAGGGAGACGCCGGTGCTGGTCGATCTGAAACCCGCCGGCCAACACTACATGGAGGACCTGCAGAAGGCAGGGGGCCTCGCCGCAGTCCTCCGCGAGATCGCGCCGATGCTGGAGACGTCCGCCCTGACCGTGAACGGGAAGACGCTTGGCGAGAACATTGCGGACGCGCCGCCGGCCTGGCCGCAGGACGTGGTTCGCCCGGTCTCCGATCCCATCCACACGGGCGGCGGAATCCGCGTACTCCGTGGCAACCTTGCCCCGAACGGCGCCCTCATCAAGCAGGCCGCGGCGACGGAGCGGCTCCTCAAGCATACCGGCCGCGCCGTGGTGTTCGATTCGCTCCGCGACCTCGCCGAACGGATCGACGCGCCGGACCTCGACGTCGGCGAGGGCGACGTCCTGGTGCTCCGGAATGCCGGGCCGAAGGGCGCGCCGGGGATGCCCGAGGCGGGCTACATCCCGATTCCGAAGAAGCTCGCGGCCGCGGGCGTCAAGGACATGGTCCGCATCTCGGACGCGCGGATGAGCGGCACGGCCTTCGGCACCATCGTCCTCCACATCAGCCCCGAGGCGGCAGCCGGCGGGCCGCTGGCGCTGGTCGAGACCGGCGACCGCATCGCCCTCGACGTGGACCAGGGGCGGCTCGACCTCCTCGTCGACGAGACCACACTTGCCGCGCGCCGATCCGCATGGCGTCCGCCCGCAACGCTGCCGGGGAGCCACCGCGGCTATCTCAAGCTATACTTGGACCAAGTGCTCCAGGCCGAGGATGGCTGCGACTTCGACTTTCTCCGGATGCACCCGCGGGGCGGCGGCGCAGGCTGACGCGCGTCCGCCCGGCATGGAGCGAGCCCCCCACGGGCCGTTGCCGCGCGGCCCAGCCCTCCCGATCTC
>JALHRF010000152.1 GCA_022841545.1 Bauldia sp.
GGATCGGATCGGCTGACGAAAGCTTGCGGGTCAGGTTGTTGTCGATGCCCCACGCGACGCACGCGGCGACGATGGCGAGCGCACCGAAACCGAGCGCCCCGGCCTCGCCCTGCCAGGACAGCACGAGGGCGCCGGCGAGGATCGCCAGGGCGCCGAGGAGCAGACGCCGATCGACGGACTCGCGGAACACGATCCAGGCGATCGCCATGGTCGCGAGACCCTCGACATTGAGGAGAAGCGATGCGGCCGAACCCGACGTGGTCGTGAGGCCCAGCATCAAGAGGGCCGGACCAGCGATGCCGCCAAAGAAGACGACGAGCGCGAGCCACGGCAGGTCGGCACGGCGGAGCGGCGCCTCGCGCGTGGCCGACCCCGCGCTTCGCCGGAGCAGGGAGAATGCCGCGAGGCCGATGCCGGAGCCCAGGTAGAACAGGCCAGCGAGCAGGAATGGGCCAAATCCCTCGCCGAGAAGAAGCTTGGCGAACGGCGTGCTCGCGCCGAACAGAAGCGCCGATACCAGCGCTATCAGCGGCGTGGGTATTGTTCGCGGCCACATCAGAGGTACTTCGCGATTTCCCTGAACTCGTCGATCGAGCGCTGCTGCTCGCCCTGCACCGGGCCCGCCGCAATCGTGACGCAGTGGTCGAGATGATCGTGGATCAGGGTCTTCTTCGCCTGCGCAATCGCCTTCTCGACGGCCTGGAGCTGCTGCGCGATGTCGAGGCATGGCCGGCCGGCCTCGATCATCTCGACGATACCGTTGAGATGACCGCCTGCGCGCCTGAGCCGCTTGATGATGGCGGGGTGGGTCTGGTGAACGTGGATAACGGACATGGAGTTGATACTATCCCCCCGGATAGGATAAGCAAGGATGCTGATCGTCGCGTGGCCGCGGCGATCAACCCGTGAGGAACAGTGCCGTCGCCGACATGCCCTTCCCATTCAACGCCTTGATCATGCGGGCCGCATTGGCCGTCCTTGTCCTTCTCGCCGTGGCCGTCTCGCCGGCGGGTCATGCGGTGGCGCACGGAGCAGGCGACGGCGTCTCGACCAGCCTCGCGGAACCCGTCCCCGACGCCGACCATTCGCATGCCGACGAGGCCGATCCTTCCCATGCCCATGCCGCCGGCGATCCGGCGCACGACACGCCGGGACTCGCGGACTTGAAGTCGGTCACCGAATCCGCACCCCGAAACCAATCCCCGGCCGTCGCGCTCATCCGCCTGCGGCCAAGCGAACGACACGGGCTCGAACGGCCGCCGCGACCCCGGTTCTTCGCCTGACCTCGCGGCCGCCTTCGCGCGGCCTGTGAAGCAACGAAGATCGGGAAACGACTGATGCACCGACATTCCTGCCGGGACGTGGGACTCCGTCCACGCGAGTTCCGGCCCGCCATCGCGGCGCTCCTGGCCCTGGCGCTCTGCCTGTGCGGCACGGGGGCGCTCGCCCATGCCGTCGCCGAAGGCGACAAGGGCTACATCCAGGAGATCACCGGCGTCCACTTCCTCCAGTTCGTCTATCTCGGCGCCAAGCACATGGTCACCGGCTACGACCACATCCTGTTCCTGCTCGGCGTCGTCTTCTTCCTTTACCGGCCCAAGCACATCGCGACCTATGTGAGCCTGTTCGCCATCGGCCACTCGACGACGATGCTGCTCGGCGTCTACTTCAACGTCGGGATCAACAGCTACATCATCGACGCGATCATCGGCCTCTCGGTGGTCTACAAGGCGCTCGACAACATGGGGGCCTACCAGCGCTGGTTCGGCTTCCAGCCGAACACCAAGCTCGCCACCCTCATCTTCGGCTTCTTCCACGGCTTCGGGCTGTCGACCAAGATCATCGAGTACGAGATTTCGCCCGACGGGCTGGTCCCGAACCTTCTCGCCTTCAACGTCGGAGTCGAGATCGGCCAGCTTTTAGCGCTTTCGGCGATCCTCATCGTGATCAGCTACTGGCGCCTGAAGCCGGGTTTCTGGCGTCACGCCTACACCGCCAACGTGGTGATGATGACGCTGGGTTTCGTTCTCGCCGGCTATCAGATCGCCGGCTATTTCAATTCCGTCGCTTGAGGAGACCCTCATGTACAACACCGACCTTCCCGCGCGCGCCGACCTGCCCACCGCCGCACAGCTGCGGCGATCGACATGGATCGCTCTGGCGTCGGCGCTGGCCATTCTGGGGTTCGTGGTTCTGCCCGCCGAGTACGCGGTCGATCCAACGGGCGTGGGCAGCGTGCTCGGCTTGACGCAAATGGGCGAGATCAAGGTCCAGCTCGCCGCCGAGGCGGCTGCGGACGCGGCAGGCCCGGGCGGGGCGACGGAGGGCCTGGCGGAACTGAATGCGCGGCTCGACCGCATCGAGGCGGCCCTCGTCGCCGTGACCGCCCCGGCCCCCAGCGCGCCGCCGGCGCAAGCCGGCATCGACGACCTTCTCAGCCAGCCGGCGATCATCGAAGACGGCCTGGCCGAACGGTTCGAGGCCGCCCTGCCGGTCGACCCGCCGCCGGCCGATCCGCCGCCGCCCCCGGCGGATGCATGGCGCGACGAGGTCTCCTTCACTCTGGCGCCCGGTCAGGGAACCGAGATCAAGCTCGTGATGGACGAAGGGGCCTCGGCGGAATTCTACTGGTCCGCGAACGGTGCGGTGGTCAATTACGACACCCACGGGGACGGCGGCGGCCAGTCCGTATCGTACGAACAGGGTCGAGGTGTCCCGGAGCAGGAGGGCGTCCTGGTCGCCGCCTTCAGCGGAAACCACGGCTGGTTCTGGCGCAATCGCACCGACGCGGATGTCACCCTGACGCTGCGCACGAAGGGCGCTTACCGGGAGATGAAGCGCGCGATGTAGCTTTCCTGAATTCTACGGGACGCTCAGCGAGACGATGACGCCGAGGACGGCGGTGATGGCGAGCGTCCCGAAAATCCCGAGATGGAACCGGAACAGCGCCACGGCGGCCACCACCATCAGCCCGAGGGCCCACGGGTCGAGCGTCGACCAGACCGGCCAGGCCGGCCGAATGATGCCGAGGTCGAGGACGCCGACCTCGCGGAAGAGGACGTGGAGCCCGAGCCAGAGGGCGAGGTTGAGGATGACGCCGACCACCGCGGCGGTGATCGCCGCGAGCGCGCCGGAGAGGTTCCGGTTGCCGCGGAGCCGCTCCATGTAGGGCGCGCCGAGGAAGATCCAGAGAAAGCTCGGCACGAACGTGACCCATGCGGTGACCAGCCCGCCGAGGAGGCCCGCGACCATCGGGTCGAGCCCGCCCGCATCGCGGAACGCGGCAAGGAAGCCGACGAAGGAGAGCACCAGGATCAGCGGCCCGGGGGTGGTCTCGGCCATCGCCAGTCCGTCTAGCATCTCGCCCGGGTTGAGCCAGCCATAGGACGTCACGGCCGTGTCGGCGACATAGGCGAGCACGGCATAGGCGCCGCCGAAGGTCACGACCGCCAGCCAGGAGAAGAACAGCGCGATCTGACTGAAGATCGTATCGAAGCCGAGGATCAGCCCGAGCACCACGGCGGGCGCCGCCCAGAGCACCAGCGAGGACAGCGTGACGATGACCCCTCGCCTTGCGGTCGGTTCGACCCGGTTGAGCCGCGCGTCGGCGGCATCGTCGCCTGGCGCGCCACTCTTGACCGGCGGCATCAGCGCATGCGGCGCCAGCCGCGTCAGGACATAGCCGAGAACGCCGGCGCCGATGACGATGACCGGAAACGGCACGCCGAACACGAAGATCGCCAGGAACGCGACGACGGCGATGACCACGGCGAGATTGGTCTTGAGCGCCCGACGGCCGATCCGCAACACCGCCTCGAGCACGATGGCGAGCACCGCCGCCTTCAGCCCGAAGAACAGCGTGTCTAGCCACGCCGTCTCCTGGAAGGCCGCATAGAGCCCCGAGAGCACGAGGATGACCACGAGCCCGGGGAGCACGAACAGCGTCCCGGCGATCAGGCCGCCGCGCGTGCCGTGGAGCAGCCAGCCCACATAGGTGGCGAGCTGCTGCGCCTCCGGCCCGGGGAGGAGCATGCAGAAATTGAGGGCATGCAGGAAGCGCGGCTCGGAGATCCACTTGCGATCCTCGACCAGCATCTTGTGCATGAGCGCGATCTGCCCGGCCGGCCCGCCGAAGCTGAGCAAGCCGATCGTCGCCCAGACCCTCGTCGCCTCGGCGAAGGTCGGATGTGCGGTAGCTGGCGGCGCCGCGGCCGCCGTCTCGTTACGGTTCACGGCCGGGCGCCCTTCGCGGTCGGCCAGTTGTGCGCCTCGTCTACGGCGTCACGGCACCAGAGATAAAGGGCATCGTAAAGCCCCATCCCGGCCTCGAGCTGCCGGAGGTCGTCCGAATGGAGCCGCGACAGGCCGAGGGAGACGGCGAGAAGACCCGCCGCCTGCGGCGCGAGATCGGGCCGCGCCGTGTCCGCGCCGCGGACGATCGTCGCCAGCCGGAGGAGCGGCTCGGTGGCGAGTTTGAACTCCTCGATCATGGTGTCGAAGGTGCAGGTCTCGCCGCGATGGCTCCAGAACACGCCTTCGATGTCGAAGGATGCGGCGCCGAAGCGCTCGGCGACCGCCGACACCTCCGACGGCGCGACGAACAGGAACACGGCCGAGGGGTCGACGAAGCGCCGGATCAGCCAGGGGCAGGCGATGCGGTCGACCTTCGGCCGCGCGCGGGTCACCCAGACGGTGCGGCCCTCGGCGTCGCGCGGCGGCAGGCGGTCGACCGGGACCAGCGGCAGGCCGGCCTCGGCCCAGGCGAGGAAGCCGCCTTCGAGTACGTCGGCCTCGCCGCCGGCGTGACGGAGCCACGCTGCGACGCCCTCGCTCAGCTTCTGGCCCTTCTGGCAGACGACGACCGCCGGCCCGCCAAGAAGCGCCTGAGCCCAGGCCGCCACGGTGGCGAAGGGCCGTCGCGCCGAACCGGGAATCAGCCGCGGGTCCGCCGCGAAATCCTCGTCGGTGCGGACGTCGATGACGGCCGGACACTTCGGCGTGCCGACGAGGCGGGTGAATTTCTGCAAGGACAGGGTGGTTGGTGACGGCATGCGTGCGTCCTCCGCTCAGGGAATGGACGCGATGCTTCGGCATGTCGCCTGGTGGGGAGATCGCAGGGTCCCCATGGCGGGACTGTCGCCGCCGGCATCGGGGTCTGTCAAGTCGGCTCGGCCGGCCGACTCTCCGCCAAGGTCGCACGATCGGCGGGAGGACCGGTTTCGATCAGGTCGAGCCAAAGAAAAACCCGTGATCGCGAACCTTCCTGTCATCCCACTCAAACCGTCATCCCCGCGAAAGCGGGGACCCAGTAAACGATTCACTGATTCGGTTCTGCACCGACTCGGTTAAAGGGTCCCTTCCCTCGCGCCTTTGGCGCTCGCCGGGGACGACAGGATGGTGTGCCCGCGGCGAACAGCCAACCTTCATCAAGGGTGACGAGGGTCAGACGTGAGCCCCATTCCGATTCGAAAATTGCCTTAGCCGGAAGCAGTTGCCGCTTCCTGCGGCTCGAGGCCGAGGCGCCGAAGCTGGGCGGTCATGGCAGGCGGCCACGCCTTTCCCGACGTCAACAGGGCGATGCCCCCGCCGCTGGCAGCGCCCGGCCGCATCCCGCCGGTCACCGTCGCCACCCGCCGTGCAATTGCCGGCGCCGGGTCGATCCAGTCGACCGGCCATGGCGCCAGCCGCTCGAGTTGCGGGAGCAGGAAGGGATAGTGGGTGCAGGCGAGGACGACGATGTCGGTCCGTCGTCCATCATCCTCGATGAAGGCCGGCGCGATCTCGGCCAGGATCGCCGCATCGCCGACAGCCTCGCCACGCATGTGGCGCTCGGCATAGGCCGCGAGATTCCCGGAGCCGACCAGACGCACGTGGCATTCTTTGGCGAACTGGTCGATCAGCCCGCGCGTATAGTCGCGGCGGATGGTGCCGTAGGTGCCCAGTACCGCCACAACGCCGCTTCGCGTCTGCTCCGCCGCCGGCTTGACCGCCGGCACGGTGCCGACGAACGGCAGGTCGAAGCGGGCGCGGAGCGGCGGCAGGACCAGTGTCGAGGCGGTATGGCAGGCGATGACCACGGCGTCCGGAGTATGGCCCGCGATCAACCCCGCGATCAGCCCGACGACGCGGTCGGTCAGCGCCGCATCCTCCCAGTCGCCATAGGGGAAGCCGGCATCGTCGGCGACATAGACGATCTCCGCCTTCGGCTGCGCGCGGCGGATCTCGGCCACCACCGACAGTCCGCCGACGCCCGAATCGAAGACGAGGAGCCGAGTCACTCCGCGCCCTCGTCCATGCCGCGGCCGGTGGTGACGGTCCCGTCGGGCAGGACGCGCGGGCGCGTTGGGCGCTTCTCCAGCGCCGTCACGACGCCGCGGAGCGTCCGCACCTCCTGCTCCGAGAAGCCGGCGCGCTGCAGCATGGCGCGGAGCGACTCGACCGTGTGCGGCCGCTTCTCCGGCGGGCGGAAGAAGCCGGTCGCGTCGAGTGCGGATTCCAGATGCTCGAACAGCCGGATCAGGTCTTCCTTCGGCGCCGGCACCGGCCGCCCTTCCGCAAGCGGCAGTCCGCTCTCGTCCGGCGCGAAGCCGGCGAGTCGCCATTCGTAGCCGAAGAGCAGAACGGCCTGAGCGAGGTTGATCGAGGCGAAGCCCGGATCGACCGGAAAGGTCAGGATCTCGTCGGCGAGCGACAGATCCTCGTTGTTGAGCCCCGCCCGTTCCGGGCCGAACAGAACACCGGCGCGGCTCCCCTTGGCGGCGAGCGCGCGGATATGGAACGCCGCCTCGCGCGGCCCCACGACCGGCTTTGCCACCTCCCGCATCCGCGCCGTGGTGGCATAGATGAAACCGAGATCGGCGATCGCCTCGGCAACGGATGTGAACGTGCTCACCCGTTCGAGGACGTGGTCGGCGCCGCTCGCCGCGGCCCGCGCCTTCTCGTTCGGCCATCCCTCCCGCGGATTGACCAGCCGGAGGTCGTCGAGGCCGAAATTCGCCATCGCCCGCGCCGCCGTGCCGACGTTCTCGCCGAGCTGCGGCGCGACGAGCACGATCGCCGGCGAGAGCGGGGTTGGCGGGCTGGGGTTCGGCATCGCGACGGTGAGCTCCGGACGTCCGCCGACCTACGGCCAGCCACCGCCTTCGGTCAAGCGGCCGGCGGATAGAAGTCCTGCGGCCTGCCTTCAGCAAACCATGGCGGCGGCGTCCAGCGGTCGGGATGTGCTTGCCCGCCCACGCCGCCAGCGCCTGTAGCACCGGCAGGAGGTCGGCACCCCGTTCGGTCAGGTTATAGGCGTAGCCGAGGGGGTACTCCTGATATGCCGTGCTCGTTACCAGCCCGTACGCCTCCAGCCGTTCGAGCCGGTCGGCAAGGATGTTGGTCGCGATGCCTCGGATGCATCGAGCAACTCGCCGAAGCGGTGCCGCCCGGCGAAAGTCGTGCGGAATACCACCAGCGTCCACTTGTCGCCGAGCAAATCCATGCAGCGCTGGGGGCCGCGCTGTCGTGGAGCTTCACGACACTGGCCTGGGCGGCAAAGGCGCGCGTCACGGCGATCCGCGACTTCGTGACGATCGAGACCGCCTTCACCATCATCCAGTGGCTGATCGTCGGCCTGATCACGGCGCCGGTGCTCGCGTAGACCATGCCGGGAGCGCCCACGGAACGGGCAGTGTCGGTCAGCGGCCGGTTGGGCTATCCTCGCCTCGCACGAATCGCGTGAGGAGGGGCAAATGTCCAACGCGGCTGTAATGCGGCTCAACGCCATCGAAAGCATACGCGAGCACTGGGGCTGGTTCCTGGCGCTCGGCATCGTCTTCATCATCGGCGGCGTCTTCGCCATCGCGATGCCGTTCATCGCCGGCATGACGGTGACGCTCGTCTTCTCGATCGTCCTGGTCTGGCTCGGCATCATGGCGATCATCCAGGCCTTCGGCACCAAGAGCTGGGGCGGTTTCGTCTGGGAGCTGATCATCGGCCTGGTGCTCCTGATCGGCGGCGTCGCGACCTGGATCAACCCGGTTCTCGCCACGCTGTCGCTGACCATCGTGGTCGGCGCGGTGTTTCTCGCCAAGGGCGTGTTCCAGGCGATCATGGCCTTCCAGATGCGTCCCCACTCGGGCTGGGTCTGGATGCTGATCGCCGGCATCCTGTCCGCGATCGTCGGCCTGATCATCCTCATCCAGTGGCCGCTGTCGACCGCCTATGCGCTCGGCTATCTGGCCGGCATCTCGCTGATCTTCAGCGGCTGGAGCTACGTGATGATTTCGCTGGCCGCGAAGCGGGTTTGAGGGCGCCGACGCCACTCTCCGGCGGGCGGGGTCGCGCCCTCGCCCCCGGGCACTCCGCCTGCGTTCCGCCATTGTCTCCACCCGGTCGAGCAGTATGTCGGGCCCGAACCGGACGGTGGCGTCGTGCTCGGCCGGCTGGGAGTAGCGGTTGACCGTGGTCACCAGCGCAAAAGTCGCGCCCGGCCTCCTCGTCCGGGACCGGCTCGGCTGCGCCGTGTCCCCGCGCGTAGCCCGAGGTCTCGTCGAGCACGGCGCCGATCACATCGTAGCCCACGACGCGGAAGAAGCGCGCCGCGCTCGGCGCGAAGGCGGCTGGGCGACCGACGAGGAGATCGGCGAGGCGGTTGGCTTCGCGGCGATGACGAGGTTCTGGAGCACGAGTTTCAACGGCCTCCAGGTCGACCTCGCCACCTAGCAGAAGGAGCTCGGCCCGCTGTTTGCCGGCCAGTAGCCCCCCCTTCTCGACGACAACGGGCGTCGCTTGTTGCGGCGCGCCCTCTCGCGCAGCTTGTGTCCCCCAGCAGAACGCCGATGACGGTGCAGGTTCGCCCCGTGCGGGTCAGCGGGAACATGGGACCCAGGAACCGAATCGACGACCGCGCCAATGCCGGAACCAAGCCCACCGCTTGCGACGTCAGTTCAGGGTGACGGCCGCCAAGACATGACGGCGGGTGGGGATCAGGCCGGCGTCTTCTCCGCCGATTCGGGCACCGGCTTCGGTTGCTCGAACCAGCGCCGCGTCGGGCCGGCGATCAGCGCGGGCAGGAATATGAGGTCGCCCACCAGCGCGAACAGCAGCGTCAATGCGGTGATCAGACCGAACATCGTCACCGTGGGCAGGCCGCTCGTCAGTGTCGTGGCGAGCCCGCAGAGGATGATCACCGTGGTGCTGATCAGAACCGGGCCCACGCGTCGTGTGGTCTCCACCAGGCGGTCGCCCAGCTTCTTTGAGCGGCCATGGTGGATGAAGTGGTTGAGGTAGTGGGTGGTCTCGTCGACGGTGACGCCGAACGCGACGATGAGCGCGATCACCGTGTTGAGCTGCATGCCGCGGCCCATCAGGAACAGGACGGCGCAGGTCCCGAGAACCGGCAGTGTGTTGGAAAGCACCGCGAGGAACCCGACCAGGAAGTTCCGGAACGCGAGGATCATGATCAGGAGGTCGCCTAGAATGGCGAAAGTCAGGCTGACGTTAAGGTCGTCGATGGTGCGGGTGCTTTCGCGGGCCGTCACCACGGTGACGCCGGTGACGATCACCCCGGCACCCCCCGCCTGGCGGGCGACTTCCTCGATCTTCTCGATCAGGGGAAGCGTGACGTAGGTCGGCATTTCCTTGACGCTCGCGGAGACCAGCGTCGCGCTTCCATCGTGGCCGAGAAAGCGCGAGCGCGCCGCCGGCGACAGTTGGTCGAGATCGGCCGTGAGCCGCGTCGAGGTCTCCTCGTCGGCCGCACCGCCAAGCCACATCACCAGGCTCCACAGCGAGAGCGGCGATTCGACCCCGGGGATGTTCGCCACCGCGTCATGGACGACGCGGATCTTCTCCAGGCCCTCTGGCGAGGTTGGAGCCACCCCCTCCATCGGCACGATGATCTGGATCGGGAATGCGCCGTCGAAGTTCTGGTCGATGCGGCCGAGGGCCGCGTTCGCCGGATCGTCCTGCGGCAGGTGCTCGCGCACGGAATAATCGGCCGGAAACTGGGTGTAGGCGAAGGCCAGCGACACGAAGAGCGCGACGATCAGGAGCGAGATGCTTCGCGCATGCCTGACCGCGAACCGGCAGATCGCGGCGCACGGCTCGGCAAGCGGCTGGAACAGATCCGGCAACGGACCGCCACGCTTCGCCTTCCAGAACCGTCCCAAGAATTGGGCGAGGAGGGCATGAACGACGAGGATGATCATGCCGGACATCAGCATGCCGATCGCCCCGGTCCAGCCGAAGTTGCGGAGGATTGCGACGTCCGAAATGGTGAGCGCGAGGAAGGAAACCGAGGTGGTGATCGCGGTCAACATGCACGCCGCGCCGACCTGCACCTGGGCGAGGCGCTCGGCCTGCCATGGCGTGGCTCCGGCGTCGCGGTGATGCCGCCAGGCGTGACTGAGGTGGATGCCGTCGGCGTAGCCGACGATCATGGCCAGCGCCGGGATGATGTTCGACATAGCCGTCACCGGCACGCCGAGCAGTCCCATGCCGCCGAGCACCGCCAATCCGGCGACGATCGCCGGCACCGCGGTCATCACCGCGCCGATCAGCGACCGGAAGATGATCAGGCTGACGACGAAGCCGACGATGACGCCGGCGAGGTTCAGTCGGAGCTGGTCGCGGATGAGGATGTCGATGATGCCGGCACGCATCGCGGGGAAGCCGGTGACCGTCGCGCTGAGGTCGGAGCCCTCGAGGACTCCGGACGCCGTCTTTTCCATCTCGGCCTTGAGCACCCGAACGGACTCGAGCGGCGCTTTCGGTTCCGTCGGCGTCACCACGTAGATCATCGCCGTCGCGTCGGGCGACAGGAGCTTCTCGCCGAGGAGCGGGTGGGACCGAATCGCTTCCGCGAGTTCGGGCGTCAGGCCCTGGCTCACGTCGCCGACGACGAGCGAAGCGTCGCCATTCGCGTCGGGCGGATTTCGAAGAGCGAAGAGCGAGAAGACGTTGTCTACCCCTTCGATGAACTGAAGCTCGAATTGAAGCTCCTGCAGGCGCGCGAAGTCCGCTGGAGTACCGAGATCGGCGCCCTCGACCAGAAGGAGATTCTCATTCTCGGGGTCGACGAACTCCTCGGTGATGCGGACATAGTCGCGATAGGTGTCGTTCTCTCCCGCGAAAACGGCGCGGAGATCCTCTTCGAACGTGACCTGGGTGAGCCCAAAGACCGACGCGGCCACCAGGCAAACGATCGCGACAGCGGTCAGCTTCGGACGACCGAGTGCGATCCACGCGACACGTTCGAGGCCGAATCCGATGGACCACATCAGTGTGCGAACGCGCCCGAGCGGCGCCGGAGGGAGGGACTCACGATTTCATGCAGTCCGCCGAAGGCCATTCGAGAGCCCGTCCAGGTCACGCGTATGGAGCGCGGGCGGCCGGCGCCCGGAGACGTCTCCTTTTGACGGTTGGGCGCGGGACTGTCAAACTTGCTGGCGGGGGACGTCAGGATGTCGCGGGAGGCATGACTATGCGAAGCGAGGCAGTGGTCTTCGTCGACGATGGCGACATCCCCAATAACCCTTTGCCGCTTATCGTTTATCAGGGCGCGATCGACCCGGTCTCGCCCGATCCGGCGGTCGCGTTCGAGACGCTGTTCCAGCGGCATGGCTGGGGTGGGAGCTGGCGGAACGGCATATTCCCGTTCCATCACTACCACTCTACCGCGCATGAGGTCCTGGGGATCGCGGCAGGCGAGGCGGAGGTCCGATTCGGCGGCGAGGATGGACAGACCTTGACCGTGCGCGCCGGCGACGCCGTGCTCATCCCGGCCGGAGTCGGCCACAAGCGAATCTCCGCCACCCATGACCTTCTGGTCATCGGGGCGTATCCAGGTGGGCAGCGCGCCGACCTGATGCGGGAAGGCGCCGAGGACAAGGCCGGCATCCGCCGTCGCGTCAATGCCGTGCCGCTGCCCGGTGCAGATCCCGTCTTGGGTGAAGGCGGGCCGATCGCCGAGTATTGGCGTCCCGTCAGTCGTCACCGCTGACGGGCTTCTGGTCCGCGCCGAGGCGCCTGAGCTCGGCCATGACGTCGGCCAGGCGTGGCGGCTTGCCGTTGACGAACGGGAGCGGCCGGCACACCTCGATTGCGGCAATCCCGACGCGTGCGGTGAGCAGCCCGTTGATCACGCCTTCACCGAGCCGGGCGGAAAGCCGCGCCGCGAGTCCGTGGCCGAGGATCTGCTGGACGAGCGAATCACCGGCGGCAATGCCGCCGGTGACCGCCAGATGCGTGATCGCCGCCCGCGTCAGGCGCAAGAACCCCAGCGTTCCGGGGCGACCGGCGTAAAGCATTGCGAGTTGCCGGATCAGACGGAGTATCTGCAGCGCGACGAACAGGACATCGACCAGCGCCCGCGGCGAAATGGTGGTGACCAGCGCAACGCGCTTGGAGGCCGAGAGCACAAGGCGCCGCGCGGCATCGTCGAGCGGGATGATCAGCTCCGTCTCGGCAAGGCCGATCAGGTCGCGGCCGTCGATGATCTCGCCCATGTGACCGGCGAGGGCGGCCCGTCCGCGAGCCATCTCGGGACGCCGGTCGTAGAGGCTGATGAGGTCGCGGGCGACGCGCCTCGCCTTGTTGCGATCGTCGGCCGCGACCGCCTCGACGGCGCCGGCATGGAGAACGGTGATCGCCCGGATCCGCAGGAGGCCGGCGACCTCGCGAATGGCGATGGCGAGGACCGCAACCCCGGCAATCGCCGCGAGCGCCACCGCGAGCCAGCCGAGCGCATCGGTCCGGGCAAACAGGTCGCGGATCAGCGTGTCGATCGCGAGGCCGATCGCGAGCGCGATCAGCCCCCCGAGGCCGGCCACGAGGAGCCGCGTCCAGCGCACCCTTGGCGGCGGCCGCACCACGGCCTGCACGGCGGCCGCCTCGGCAAAGGCGTCGGCTTCCGGCGTGAGCACCGGTGGGGCGCCGAGGCCCGGCACGTAGTCGCCCGAGATGGTGCTGATGTCGTCGAGGCGGAACGCCGCCGGCTTGCGTTGCGGTGGCTTCATGTCAGCCGGTCCCCGATCAGGAATTCGAGCGCCCGGTCGAGCCGGATATGGGGCAGCGACAGCGTCATGCCTTCCGCGGTGCGTTCGAGCTTCGGGGGACGGAAGCGGACGAAGCGGAGCGCGGTCGGCTCGGCGTCCGCCTGAAATACCGATTCAGGATCCTCGGGCAGGTCGCCGGGGAACATGGCGATCTCGCT
>JALHRF010000153.1 GCA_022841545.1 Bauldia sp.
CGCGGCGGGCTTCCTCGACAACCTCTTCACCTCCGACGCGAGCAAGTGCGGCCCGGGCCGCGCGGTCTATGGCGGGCTGCTCACCCCGCAGGGCAAGATCCTGTTCGACTTCATCGTCTTCGCCGACGGCGACCGTTACCTCATCGACATCGACCGTCGCCTCGTCGCCGACTTCGTCAAGCGCCTCGGCTTCTACAAGCTCCGCGCCAATGTCGCGATCGCAGACCTGTCGGCGGAGCGCATCGTCGTCGTAGCCTGGGGGGGCGCGGCCGCCCCGATCCTCGACGGCCCCGTCGCCCCCGACCCGCGCAACCCGGCGCTGGGATTCCGCGCCATCGTCCCGCCCGGCGCCGACATGGCGCCCGACCATACCGAGGCGACGGAAGCCGATTACCATGCCCATCGCATCGCCCTCGCCATCCCCGAAGGCGGCATCGACTTCGCCCATGGCGACGCCTTCCCCCACGACGCCGCGATGGACCAGTTCGGCGGCATCGACTTCAAGAAGGGCTGCTATGTCGGCCAGGAGGTGGTGTCCCGGATGGAGCATCGCGGCACCGCGCGCCGGAGGCCGGTGACCGTTCGCGGCGCGGGACTCGCTCCGGGCGCGCCGGTCACCGCCGGCGACATGGCCGTGGGCGCCATCGGCTCCGCGCATGGCGATCTCGGCGTCGCGCTCGTGCGCCTCGACCGCGCCCGCGACGCGATGGACGCCGGCACGCCGCTGATGGCGGCGGGCGCTCCGGTCGAACTCGGCATCCCCGCGTGGGCGAGCTTCGACTGGCCGAAGGCGGACGATGCAAAAGGCTGAGTCCCGCAACCCGGTGTAGCCGGGACCTGCCCGAATCGGCGACCATCGCGCGAACCGTGAGGCGCGCATGCCCGATCGCCCGAAAGCCCCGCCCCGTGCCTGGCAGCGCATGCTGTCCGGGCGGCGGCTCGATCTGCTCGACCCCTCCCCCCTCGATGTCGAGATCGGCGACATCGCCCGCGGCCTCGCCCGCGTGCCGCGCTGGAACGGGCAAACGGAAGGGGTGCACGCGTTCTCGGTCGCGCAGCACACCCTCGTCGTCGATGCGGTGGCGGGCATGACCGCCCCGTGGCTGGACCCTTCCGGACGGCTGGCGGCGATGCTGCATGACGCGCCGGAATACGTCATCGGCGACCTGATCTCGCCGTTCAAGATGCTGCTCGGCGGCGAGTACAAGGCGATCGAGGCGCGGCTCCTGGCCGCGATCCACCGCCGCTTCGGCGTGCCGACGCCGCTTGCCGCGCGAGTCACCGCCGCGATCAAGGCGGCCGACCGTATCGCCGCCTTCTACGAGGCGACGCGGCTTGCCGGCTTCAATGAAACCGAAGCGCGGCGGTTCTTCGGCAGCCCGAAGGGCGTCGACCCGGATCGCCTCGACCTCAAGCCCTGGCCCGCCGCGCTGGCCGAAAAGCGCTTCCTCACCCGCTTCAGAGTGCTGTTCGCTGCAGGGAGTGCGTGACCCGCGGCGCGCCACCCCCTAAAATGGACGCTCAACCATCGCCGGGGTTCCCATGCCGCAGGTTTACGTCTGTCCTCTCTCCCGCATCGCCGAGACCGTCTCGCGGGCCAACGCGAGCCACCTCGTCAGCCTCATCAACGACAATACGGCGGTGGTCCGGCCCGAGACGATCCCGGAGGAGAACCACCTCTTCCTCGGCATCAACGACATCGTCGAGCCGCTCGACGGCATGGTGCTGCCGGCCTCGGAGCATGTCGAGCAGCTGGTCGATTTCATCACCGGCTGGCAGCCTGTCCGCCCCATCGTCGTCCATTGCTATGCCGGGATCAGCCGGTCGACGGCAGCCGCCTTCATCACGCTCTGCGCGCTGAAGCCCGAGCGCGACGAGGCCGACATCGCGCTCCGGATGCGCGCCGCCTCCCGCTTCGCCTATCCGAACCCGCGCATCGTCGCGATCGGCGACGAGATTCTGGGGCGGAACGGCCGCATGATCGCCGCCGTCAAGGCGATCGGCCGCGGCGAGCTGACGGCGGAGAACATCCCCTTCGCGGTCGGGCTCGAGGGGTAGCGGCGCTTTGGTCGAGGCGATCCGGCCACCGATCGAGATCGGCCTCGCGGCGGCCATCGTCGCCGTCGACGACCGCGAGCCGCTGATCCTGATCGTCGCCCCGGGCGACCCCTCCGAGCCCGTCGGCCTGCCCTTCGGCCCGTTCGATCCGATTCTCCACCGCACCCTCGACATGGGGCTCCGCGCCTGGGTCGCGGAGCAGGCCCCGCTTACCCTCGGCTATGTCGAGCAGCTCTATACCTTCGGCGACCGTGGCCGGCACGCCCGGCCGGGCGATATCGGGCCGCATCTCGTATCGGTCGGCTATCTCGCGCTGACCCGGATCGGGATCGAGACCTCCGAGGCGCTCCAACGCGCCGGCGCAAGCTGGCGGCGCTGGTACGACTTCTTCCCCTGGGAGGACTGGCGCGGCGGGCGCCCCGCACTCCTCGACGACGCGATCCTGCCGGCGCTCCGCCGCTGGGCGCGCGACCGGAGCGGCGACCAACCCCGCTTCCAGCTGCGCCAGCGGCGCGAGCGGGTCCGGCTTGCCTTCGGCGTCGAGGATGCGCCATGGGACGAGGAGCGCGTCCTCGACCGCTATGAGCTGCTCTATTCCGCCGGCCTGGTGCCCGAAGCGCGCGGGGATGGGCGGCCGGCCCCGGTCGGGCTCCTGCCGCCGGGCGCGGGCGGCATCCCGATGCGCTTCGACCACCGCCGCATCCTCGCCACCGCGATCTCGCGGCTCCGCGCCAAGCTCAAGTACCGACCGGTGGTGTTCGAGCTGATGGCGCCGGAATTCTCCCTGACCGAACTCCAGCACACGGTCGAGGCGATTTCCGGCCACCACGTCCACAAGCAGAATTTCCGCCGCCTGGTCGAGGCCGCCGCGCTGGTCGAGCCGACCGGCGCCGAGAGCCGGCCGAAGCGCGGACGGCCCGCGGCGCTGTTTCGCTTCCGCCGGGACGTGCTCAAGGAGCGGCCGGCACCCGGGTTACGGGTCGGGTCGCGTTGAGCTTCAGAGCGACGCCGAGCGGCCACCGGTGGCGCGCTCGAGGTCCTCGGTCAGCCGGCGGGTGATGACGCCGACCAGGAAGAAGGCAAATTCCGGGTTCTGGTAGAACAGCTCGCGCATCCGCTCGGCCGAAACTCGCAGCAGCGAACAGTCTTCGAGGCAGACCGCCGTTGCGGTGCGCACATTCTCGACCGCGAAGACGCCGATCTCCCCGAACAGGCTGCCCTTGCCGATCTCGATACCGAATTCCTTGAGCTCTATCCTGCCCCGGCTGACGAAATACATCGCATCGGCGGGGTCGCCCTTGTGGAAGAGGACGTGGTCCTTGGGGAGCGCCACCGCCTCCATGTGCGGCAGGAGCCAGTCGACGGTGATCGGTGCGCCCGCGCCGGCCGCAGCGGTCCTCGCGGCGCCGCCGATCTTTTCCGTCTCCCACTGCCGCCAGACATTGACGGCGAGAATGACCACCGCGATCGCGACCACGACGTATTGCTCCGCGACGACGCCGTAGACGCCAAGCACGACGGCAAACGCGATCGCCAGGTTGCGCACCCAGACGATCGTCTGCATGGCGAAGCTCACGATGAGCAGCACTGCCGCCGCATAGCCGAGGATCGGCGCGAGGGTCATCCGGACCTCCTTCGTCTCGTCGGCGACGCGCCGCCGACTCGGCCAATGTTGCGGCGAGCCTACCACCGGCATCGGGCTCGCGGTAATGGCCGGTGGGCGCGCTGCGGCAATGCTCCTATTGCACCGCATCATCCGCGTCGCTAGGGAAGGTGCGCTCGGGGGGAGCGGTGCCGGCGGGGATACAGGAATGGCGAAGTGGGTCTACAGCTTCGGCGACGGCGAGGCCGAGGGCAAGGCGGAGATGCGCAATCTCCTCGGCGGCAAGGGCGCCAACCTCGCCGAGATGGCCAATCTCGGCCTGCCGGTTCCGCCCGGTTTCACCATCACGACCGAGGTCTGCACCTACTACTACGCCAACGACCGCACCTATCCCGCCGACCTCGTCGAGGAGATGGAGCTGGCGCTGGCGCGGGTCGAGAAGATCACCGGCAAGGCGCTCGGCGGGGACGAGCGGCCGCTTCTCATCTCCGTCCGCTCCGGCGCCCGCGCCTCGATGCCGGGAATGATGGACACCATCCTCAATCTCGGCCTCAACGACCGCACGGTCGAGCTGCTCGCGGCGAGCGCCGACAAGCGCTTCGCCTATGATTCCTTCCGCCGCTTCATCCAGATGTATTCCCACGTCGTGCTCGGCATCGACCATCACGCCTTCGAGGAGCGGCTCGAGGACTTCAAGGACGAGCGCGGCTACACGCTCGACACCGAGCTTTCCGGCGACGACTGGGCGGAGCTGGTCCGCGACTACAAGGTGATCGTCGAGCGCGAGAGCGGAGCGCCCTTCCCGGAAGAGCCGAAGGCCCAGCTCTGGGGCGCGATCGGCGCCGTCTTCCAGTCGTGGATGAACCAGCGCGCGATCACCTACCGCCGCCTCCACGCCATCCCCGAGGACTGGGGCACGGCGGTGAACGTCCAGGCCATGGTGTTCGGCAACATGGGCGACACCTCCGCCACCGGCGTCGCCTTCACCCGCAACCCTTCGACCGGCGACAAGGCCCTCTATGGCGAGTTCCTGCTCAACGCCCAGGGCGAGGACGTGGTCGCCGGCACGCGCACGCCGCAGGACCTGACCGAGGCGGCGCGGATCGCTGCCGGCTCCGACCAGCCTTCGCTCGAGGCGCTGCTGCCGGATGCGTTCTGGGAGTTCGCCAACGTCTGCAAGGCGCTGGAGACGCACTATCGCGACGTCCAGGATGTCGAGTTCACCATCGAGCGGGGCCGGCTCTGGATGCTCCAGACCCGCTCGGCCAAGCGCACCGGGCCCGCGGCGATCAAGATCGCCGTCGACATGGCCGAGGAGAGGCTGATCACGCCGGACGAGGCGCTGCTCCGCATCGACCCGCTCGCCCTCGACCAGCTCCTCCACCCGACCATCGACCCGACGGCGACCCGCGACCTCGTGGCGAACGGACTGCCGGCCTCGCCGGGCGCCGCCTCGGGCGAGATCGTCTTCACCCCCGAGGAGGCCGAAGCCGCCAAGCAGGCGGGCAAGAAGGTCATCCTCGTCCGGGTCGAGACCAGCCCCGAGGACATCCACGGCATGCACGCCGCCGAAGGCATCCTCACCACCCGCGGCGGCATGACCAGCCACGCGGCCGTGGTGGCGCGCGGCATGGGCAAGCCCTGCGTCTCCGGCGCCGGCGCGCTCCGCATCGACTATCAGGCCGGCACGATGGCGGCCGGCGGCCGGGTGCTGAAGAAGGGCGACATCATCACCGTCGACGGCTCGACCGGCGAGGTGCTCGCCGGCGTGGTCGCGATGCGCCAGCCGGAGCTCTCCGGCGATTTCAGCAAGCTGATGGAATGGGCCGACCAGGCCCGCCGGATGCGGGTCCGCGCCAATGCCGAGACCCCGGCCGACGCGAAGGCTGCGCTGTCCTTCGGCGCCGAGGGCATCGGCCTCTGCCGGACCGAGCACATGTTCTTCCAGGCCGACCGCATCATCGCCGTGCGCGAGATGATCCTGGCCGGCGACGAGGCGGCGCGGCGCGTGGCGCTCGACAAGCTCCTGCCGATGCAGCGGGCCGACTTCGTCGAGCTGTTCACCATCATGGACGGGCGGCCGGTGACGATCCGCCTCCTCGATCCGCCGCTCCACGAATTCCTGCCGAAGACCGACGCGGAAATCGCCGACGTCGCGAAGGCGATGTCCATCGAGCCGGAAAAATTGCGCGAGCGCGCTGCCGCTCTCCACGAGTTCAACCCGATGCTCGGGCATCGCGGCTGCCGCCTCGTGATCTCCTTCCCGGAGATCGCCGAGATGCAGGCGCGCGCCATCTTCGAGGCCGCGATCGAGGTTGCGGAGAAGACGGAAAAGCCGGTCCTCCCCGAGATCATGGTGCCGCTGGTCGCGATCAAGGCGGAGTTCGACCGCGTCGCCGCGCTGATCGGCAAGGCCGCCGACGCCGTCGCCGCCGAGAAGGGCAAGCGCCCGGACTACAGTGTCGGCACCATGATCGAGCTGCCGCGCGCGGCGCTCCTCGCCGACAAGATCGCCGAAGGCGCCGCCTTCTTCTCCTTCGGCACCAACGACCTCACCCAGACCACCTTCGGCCTGTCGCGCGACGACGCCGCCGCGTTTCTCGGCGCCTATACGGCGAGCGGCATCCTCGCCGCAGACCCGTTCGTCACGCTCGACATCGACGGCGTGGGCGAACTGATCCAGATCGCCGTCGACCGCGGGCGCGAGACGCGGCCCGACATCAAGCTCGGCATCTGCGGCGAGCATGGCGGCGACCCGGCGACGATCACGTTCTGCGAGGAGACCGGCCTCGACTACGTCTCCTGCTCGCCGTTCCGCGTGCCCATCGCCCGGCTCGCGGCGGCGCAGGCTTCGCTCCGCGCGGCGGGCCGTCAGGGCGGCCCGGGCACGGCCTAGCCGTCTTCCAAGCGGAGACGACGGGCCTTCATTAACTCCGTGGCAAGGTTAATCGCTCATCAATGGAGAATCGAAAAAGCGCCATACCGGCCTTCCGGATGGCGCGTTGGGGCGACGAGTGAGTCGCGTTGGGTGGAGTACCGCGTCGATGGTGCGATCGACTGGGCGGCCAGTGCCGCAGAGGCCCTCAACCAGACGGCCAAGGCCGGAACGGCCGACGATGACCATCCGCCTGTTCCTGGCGGCGCTCGCCCTCACCTTCTCCTCGACGGAACTCGCCCGGCAGACCGCGGGCGCGGTCTCCGACGGGCTCGGGATCGGCGTGGCGAAGGCCGCGACCGGCCCCTCGGCGCGGCATGCCAAGGGGCGGACCGCCGCCGTCCTCGACGACGCCGGGGAGACCCCGCGACCCAAGGTCCGCGTCATCCGGCGCGACGAGATCAACGCGGGCTACATCAAGACCGTCGGCCTGTTCGATCCGGCCGAGGTCGAGCCCACCTATCCGCGCTCGGCCTTCGTCTACACGCCGTGGATCACGCCGACCACGGCGGTCGCCGCCGTCGACCCGAAGCCGCGCCAGCGTCCGGCGCACGAGCCGGCCGGGGACGACGCCAGCCCCGCCGCCGCGGAGAACGGCGCCGATCCGGTCGCGGTCGCCTATGCGCCGAACGAGGCCGGCGCCGCCGATGCGGTGCCGTTCGACGCGGTGATCAAGAACGGCGCGGTCGACCCCAATGTCGTCATCCCGAATGCGCCCGCGACCCATGCCTGGGTGAACGATCCGCTGCCGGCGGGCGTCCGCTCCGAGAGCGAGCTCAAGTGCCTCGCCACAGCGATCTATTTCGAGGCGCGCGGCGAGCCCGAGGAGGGCCAGATCGCAGTCGCGCAGGTGGTGCTCAACCGGGTCAAGAACCCCACCTACCCCAACACCGTCTGCGGCGTCGTCTACCAGAACCAGAGCAAGCGCAACCGCTGCCAGTTCTCCTTCGCCTGCGACGGCCGTGCCGACCGCATCACCGACAAGGGCGCATGGGCAACGGCGCAGGCGCTTGCCAAGAAATCCGTCGAGGAGCAGTCGACGACCTTCCTCGACGAAGTCGGCTCCGCGACCCACTACCATGCGACCTATGTCCGGCCACGCTGGGCCGGCCGGATGACCAAGACCGACAAGATCGGACGCCACATCTTCTACAACACGCGCCGCGGCGGCTGGAGCTGAGCGCAAGGGCCGGAACCGAAACGGGGGCCGGCCCGTTCCTCTTGGGTACGCCATAACCCACGAGGTGAGACATGGTCGTCGTCAAACGGCCCCCCAGTCCGGATTACGAGACCCAAGTCGATGTCGGCGAAAAGGTCATCATCCCGGCGCCGAACGCGCGCCAGGGGCTGGCGCAGCACAACGTCCGGAACATCCTGATCATCAGCCTCAGCGTCGTCATCCTGCTGATGATCATCGCGTATTTCGGCTTCTTCGCAGGCTGACCCCTCCGACGCTCGCGGCCCAAGCATCGATTGCGCTGGATCAACCAGGCGGGGAACCGACCGCCTATATACGCGTTATTGCCACACACACGGGGAGGCGGTCTTTGTCTGTATCGGTCGAGAGCGGAAGTGCGGGTTTCATGCCGGTCGAGGGTCCACGAGGGTCGTGGTTTCGAAACGCCCTCGAGCGGTATGACCTCTACTACGCTGTGCCGGTGGTGATTTCGGTTGCGGCGTTCATTGTCGCCGTCCTCGCCTACTTCCGGTAAGCCCCACTTCACCGACGCGCGATCACGTCGAGACCGAGGTCGAGCGATGGTGCGGAGTGGGTGATCCACCCCGACGAAATGTAGTCGACGCCGGTCTCGGCCACGCCGGCAATCGTGGCCAGCGTTATTCCGCCTGACGCTTCGGTGATCGCCCGGCCCGCGACCATGACCACCGCCTGGCGCAGCGTATCGGGCGCCATGTTGTCGAGGAGCACCGCGTCCGGCCGCGCGGTCAGCGCCTCGCGCAGCATGTCGAGCGAATCGACCTCGACCTCGAGCCGCACCATGTGGCCGGCATGCGCACGCGCCCGCTCGATGGCGGGCACGACCCCGCCCGCGACGGCGATATGGTTGTCCTTGATCAGGATCGCATCGTCGAGACCGAAACGGTGGTTCCAGCCACCGCCGCAGCGGACCGCGTATTTCTCGAAGACCCGGAGTCCCGGCAGCGTCTTCCGCGTGTCGCAGATGCGCGCCTTCGTGTGGGCGACGGCCGCGACGAGTGCGGCGGTCGCGGTGGCGACGCCGGAGAGATGGCAGAGATAGTTGAGCGCCACGCGCTCGGCCGAGAGGACGGAGCGCGCCGGCCCGCCCACCCGCGCCGCGATGTCGCCCTTGCCGATGCTGTCCCCGTCGCGCTTCAACGCCGTGAAGACGACCATCGGGTCGATCTCGCGGAACGCCGCCTCGGCCAGCGCCAGGCCGGCGAGGACACCCTCCTGCCGCGAACCGAACACCGCCTCGGCCGTCGCATCCGACGGAACCGTCGCGGCCGACGTGATGTCGCCGGCGCGGCCGAGATCTTCTCGTAGCGCAGCACGCACCGCGTCGGTGACGAGCAGCGACGGGAGTTCGGGCAGGTCGATGGTCATGTCAGGCACCCGCGCCCCCCACGGCCGCTCGTCCCCGCGCACGCGGGGACCCAGCTTTCGCACAAGCAAGCCCCGCAAGAGTCCCGGCGCTTGCTGTGAACGCGTGACGGAGCGACTTGGATGAGCCTCGTGCGTCCTTCGAGGCCCGCCGCTGCAGGGCGGGCACCTCAGCATGAGGGGGTGGTCTGGCTCCACGCAGGTCGAATGCCGCAGCACCGCCCATGGAAGACACCAACTCCCTCATCCGGAGAGCCTGTGAAGAAATTTGGATTCGGTCCATCGGATGGGTGTGCCTCATACCCAAGCAGCCTCAAAACGATACAACGCGAACCTTCCCACCCCGCTCATGCGCGCGCAAGCGGGACTCCAGTTTTCTCAAAGGCTTACGGCCGTGGCATGAAAGCTGGATGCCCGCGCGTGCGGGCATGAGCAGAGGTTGGTCGGTTCGAGTCACCATGTCCGACGGGCGCGTCGTTCCCATTCCTTCACACGCTCTGAGATGCGAGCGCGAAGCGCGAGCCTCGAAGGACGCACGACAGGCGTCCGGGTCTCGATTCCACGGCAACATCTTCGGGCCCCGCATCACGCCGCCCCCACCGCCACGCGATGCTCGACCGCGCCACCGCCCGCGATCCGGTCGGCATCGTCGAGGGTGATGAAGGTGCGGTGACGCCAGGCCGGGTCGGGCTCGGGAAAATCGGAGCGGTAGTGGCCGCCGCGGCTCTCCGTCCGCATCAGCGCCGCCGCAGCGATCAGCTTCGCCGTGGTCAGCATGTTCCGGAAACGCATCGAGCCGTCCCGCGCCTGTAGCGCCTCGATCGCGGCGAGGGCCCGGCGGAGACCCGCCGCGTCGCGGACCACGCCGACATCCGCGGCCATGATCCGCCGGAGTTCGGCGACCGCCTGCGGATCGGCGACGCCGAGGCCGTTCGGCTCCGCAACGGGTTGCATGATCTCCGGCATCGGCAGGTGCTCGCCGATGTCGGCGGCGGCGCGGGCGGCAAACACCACCGCCTCGAGGAGCGAGTTCGACGCCAGCCGGTTGGCGCCGTGTGCGCCGGTTGAAGACGTCTCGCCGCAGGCCCACAGGCCGTCGAGCGTGGTTCGCCCGTTGGCGTCGGTGAGGATGCCGCCCATGTGGAAATGCTCGGCGGGCGCGATCGGGATCGGTGCGGTCACCGGGTCGATGCCGGCGGCCATGCAGGATTTGTAGACGGTCGGGAAATGATGTGGAAACTCGGCGCCGATCGCCTCGCGGCAATCGAGGAACGCCCCGCGTCCGGCCGCGATCTCGGCATGGATCGCCCGCGCCACCACGTCGCGCGGCGCAAGCTCCGCGTCGGGGTGGATCGCGAGCATGAAGCGCTCGCCGGCGGCGTTGATCAGCTTCGCGCCATCGCCGCGGAGCGCCTCGGTGGCGAGCGGCGCGGGGTCGCGGCCGATGTCGATCGCGGTCGGGTGGAACTGGACGAATTCCGGGTCGGCGATCATCGCCCCGGCGCGCGCCGCCATGCCGAGGCCGGCGCCCTCCGACTCCGGCGGGTTGGTGGTGACCGCATAGAGGTGACCGATGCCGCCGGTGGCGAGCACCACGGCCCGCGCCGGGAAGGTCACCGGCGACCCGCCCTCGGTCGGCCGCGCGACGATGCCGGTGACGTGCTTGCGGTCGATGAGCAGAGACTCGCCGATATAGCCCTCGATCAGGCGGATCGACGGCGTCTTGCGCACGGTGTCGACCAGCGCCTGCATGATCGCGGCGCCGGCCATGTCGCCGCGGACATGGACGATGCGGCGTTCGCTGTGCGCGGCTTCCCGCGACAGGGCGAGGTGGCCCTCGAGGTCGTGGTCGAAGGGGACGCCATAGGCGAGGAGGTCGTGGATGCGCGCCGAGGCGTCGCCGACCATCAGCCGCGCGATCTTCTCGTCGACGGTGCCGGCACCGGCAACGAGCGTGTCGGCGAGGTGCTTCTCGGCCGAGTCGCCCGGCGACATGGCGGCGGCGATGCCGCCCTGCGCCCAGGCCGAGGACGCGCCCTGCCCGATCGGCGCCGCGGCAAGCACGGTGACGGGGCGCGGCGCGAGACGGAGCGCGCAGAACAGGCCCGCCAGCCCGCCGCCGACGATGATCACGTCGTCGGTCGGGCCAATCGGCACGGAGCTGGAATCAGCGGCGGTCATGGCGAATGCTCCGGCGGTCAGGCGAGCCGCTTGGTCATCGGGTAGCAGGGAACGCTGTGGCTGCAGGACGAGCCGCCCTGGCCCTCCTGCCAGCCGGCGTCTCGGTAGAAGCGTCGCGCGGTCGCGGTGCTGTCCAGTCGCGCGTCGGTCACGCCGCTCTTCCGCATCGCATCCTCGAGTGCCGCCAGAATCGCCCGGCTCACGCCACGGAAGCGCGCGTCGGGCGAGACGTAGTTGAGGATGATCTCGCCGGCCGCGTTCCATCCGCCGACGCCGAGGATGACGCCGTCCTCCTCGGCGACGAACAGCCGGTTGGCCGCGTTCTCCAACCAGCCCCGCACGCTCTCGGGCGTCTTGTTGCGGGTCCAGTTTGCGATCGCCTCCGGCCGGCCGCCGTGGTCGGCTGCGCAAAGCTCGGAAATCGAGGCGACAAGCACCTTGCTCATCGCCCCGGCGTCCGCCGGTTCCGCCAGGCGCACCCGCATGACCGCATCCTCCCCGCACCGCCCGCCAGGCGACGTGCCTCAGCTCCTGAGGTTGATCATCCGCTCGACCGCGCGACGCGCCTTGTCGGCGACGAGCGGGTCGATGGTGACCTCGTCCCGGAGCTCGACCAGGCTGTCGAGGATCTTCGGCAGCGTGATCCGCTTCATGTGCGGGCAGAGGTTGCACGGCCGGATGAACTCGATGCCCGGCGCGTCGGCCTCGATGTTGGACGACATCGAGCACTCGGTGACGAGCAGCACCTTCGCCGGACGCTTGTCGAGCACCCAGTTCGTCATCTTCGAGGTGGAGCCGGTGTAGTCGGCCTCGGCGATCACGTCGGGCGGGCACTCGGGATGGGCGAGCACGACGACGCCGGGATGAGCCGCGCGGTAGGAGGCGATCTCGGCCCCGGTGAAGCGCTCGTGCACCTCGCAGGCGCCGGTCCAGGCGATGATCTTGACCTTGGTCTGCGACGCGACCCAGTTGGCGAGGTAGCGGTCCGGCAGGAACAGCACCTTGTCGACGCCGAGGCTCTCGACCACCTCGACGGCGTTCGACGAGGTGCAGCAGATGTCGGTCTCGGCCTTAACGTCCGCCGTGGTGTTGACATAGGTGACGACCGGAACGCCGGGATAGCGTTCACGCAGGAGCCGCACATCCGCCCCGGTGATCGAGGCGGCGAGCGAGCAGCCGGCCCGCATGTCCGGGATCAGCACGAGCTTGTCCGGGTTGAGCAGCTTCGACGTCTCGGCCATGAAATGGACGCCGCACTGGACGATGATGTCCGCATCGCTCTTCGACGCGGCGATCGCGATCTGGAGGGAATCGCCGACCACGTCGGCGACGCAGTGGTAGATCTCCGGCGTCTGGTAATTGTGCGCGACGATCACGGCGTTCCGGACCTTCTTGAGGTCGTTGATCGCCTTCACGTAAGGCGCCATGACCGGCCACTCGATCGCCGGAATGACGTCCTTGACGCGCTCGTAGAGATGCGCGGTCTCGCGGGCGACCTCGTCGGTGTATTCGAGGTCGGGCATCGGGACGGGAGCGAAGCGGTCGGCTCCGGAAAGACGGGTTGCGGCGCGCCGCTCCCGGCTGGTCAAACCCTGAACCTCGGTCATCGCCCGTCTCCTCTCACCCAATTATACTCATATTGAGCATAATTGGGACCTTAAAACAGCCGGTCAAGCCGGCGTCCACATCGATATAAGCATGGCGTGAGCAAAAATCCAATCCTCGTTGCACAAATTCCATGCAACTCTGGAATGTCTTCGATCACCAGCTTTGATGACCGGAATCGTGGTCGTCAATCGATCACCGCTTTCGCGGGGATGACAGTTGGTGTTT
>JALHRF010000154.1 GCA_022841545.1 Bauldia sp.
GAGGCGGCCGAGCTCTACCGCCTCGACATCCTCGACCGCGGCGGCGCGACGGTGCGGAGCTTTGCCGGGCTGACCGCGCCGGAGGCGACCTACACGGCGGCGCAGCAGGCGGCGGATTTCGGCGTCGCCCAGACCACGCTTCAGGTCCGCGTCCGCCAGGTGAGCGCGCTCTACGGCAACGGCATCGCCCTGACCGCGGCCGTCCACGACATGCGGAGGACACTGTGACCGACACCCCGAACCTCGGCCTGCCCTGTCTCGAAGCGGCGCAGGCGCAGAAGCACGTCACCCTCAACGAGGCGCTGCTCCGTCTCGACGTGCTCGTCCAGGCGCGGGTGGTGTCGATCGGCGACACCGCGCCGCCCGGCTCGCCGGCCGACGGCGACGTCTACATTCCCGGCGCCGGCGCGACCGGCGCCTGGGACGACTGGGACTGGAACATCGCCTACGTCGCCGACGGCGGCTGGGTGAAGATCGTGCCGAAGGAGGGCTGGACGGTCTTCAACGCCGACGACGGCATCACCTACCGCTACGACCCCGTGACGTTCTGGCAGCCGGTCACCGTCAACGACGCCATGGTGTTCAAGGGCGTGGTCGACTGCTCAGCCAACCCGAACTACCCGGCCGGCAACCGCGGCGACACCTACCGGGTCAGCGTCGCCGGCAAGATCGGCGGCGGCTCGGGGGTTACTGTCGAGGCGGGCGACCTCGTCCTCTGCCTTACGGATGGCACGGCGTCGGGCAACCAGGCGACGGTCGGCGCGAGCTGGTCGATCGCCCAGGCCAACCTCGACGGCGCGGTGATCGGCCCGGCGAGCGTGACCGATGGCGTCCCGGCGCTCTTCGACGGCACCACCGGCAAGCTGATCAAGGCGACCACCTTCAGCGCCTTCAAGACGGCGCTGGCGCTGGTGAAGGCCGACGTCGGGCTCGGCAACGTCCTCAACGTGCCCCAGCGCGAGGTGATCGCCGGCAATCGCACCTACTACGTTCGCGCCGATGGCAGCGACGCCAATAACGGGCTCGCGGACAATTCCGGCGGCGCCTTCCTGACCATCCAGAAGGCGGTCGACACCGTCGCCTCGATCGACCTTTCGGCCTACAGCGTCACCATCCAGGTCAGGAGCGGCACCTACGCGCCGGTGGCGCTCAAGTCCTATGTCGGCGCCGGTCCTGTCCACCTGGTCGGCGACACCACCACGCCGTCGAACGTGGTGATCGCGGCGACCGCGGCCGACTGCATCGTCGCCAGCGGCGTCGTCGGCAAGTATCACCTGCGCGGCTTCCGGCTGACGACCGCCACCAGCGGCTTCCAGGTCAACCTCAGCCAGGGCAGCGTCGTCGAGATCGACGGCAACATGAACTACCACACCTGCGTCAGCCACGGCATCGCGGTCCAGTCGGGCTCGCTCCTGTCGATATCGGCGAGCTATTCGATCTCCGCCAGTCCCGGCGGAGCGCATCTCGTCGTCGGGCAGGGCTCGGTCGCGACCTACACGCCCCCGACCGTGACGCTGACCGGCACGCCGGCGTGGGTGACCGCCTTTGCCTATGCCTTCACCGCGGGCGCGATCTCGACCGCCGGCGTCACCTTCTCCGGGGCGTCGACCGGCAAGCGCTATCTCGCCGACGCCAACGCCACCATCAACACCTTCGGCAGCGGCGCGAACTACTTCCCCGGCGACGTCGCCGGCACCGTCTCCGGCGATGCGGTCTACGCATGACCGTGATCGCCGAGGCGCGGGATCAGGGCACGTCGATCACGAGGTCGATCGGCAGATGATCCGGGCGCTGGGGCGTGTTCTTGCAGCCGATGTCCCAGATCTTGCTCTCGCGCGGCCACTGCTTCGCCTCGTCGGCGACGAAGGCGAAGTCGAGGACGCTGTAGTAGCCGGAGCCGCACTGCGTCGGCATCAGCACGTCGGGCCGCACCCATGCCCAGACGTCGTCCTCGAGGAGCACCGGATAGGCGCTGCCCTGCGGCGGGCCGCTCTGCGGGTACCCGACGATGTTGAAGTCGAGATTGAAGTCGCCGAGCGCGATCGCCGGCGCATCGATCGTCCTCGCCCACCCGTTGAGGGCCTGTGCCTCGGTGAGCCGCTTTTGCTCGCTGCCGCGATGGAGGTGGTTGGCGACGACGTAGAACTCGCTTCCCGTCTTCTTCGAGCGGAGCCGAACCCACAGAGGCTGCCGCTGGCCGAAACTCAGGTTGGGGATGTAGAGCTCGTCGCTGTCGACCCGGCTGAACTTCCGCCGGTCGTAGAGGATGACGAGCACGTCCCCGCCGTTGTCGGTCCGGCCCTCGACGCCCTCGTAGGCCTTGCCGAGATGCTTGAGGAACGTGTCGATGTCGCCGGGCGAGGCCTCGACGATCGCCCAGACGTCGGCCATTCCGGCCTTGTCCATCAGGCTCAGCACGGCCGGTATTTCCGCCCCGCTGCCGAAGCCGCGCTCGACGTTGAACGCAACGAGCCGCACCTCTTCGGCGAAGGCCGCAGACCAGCCCAGAACGACGGCAAGCATCGCAACAAGCACACGCATGGATCAGCTCCCCAGGTCCGATTGCCACCCCATCACTACTACCATCGCGAGCGCCGGAGGTCGATGACCTGGCGCGGTCGCCAGAGCGCCAGGGGGAGCCGACCGATGCCCGGCTGAGACATGAGTGGCGGGCGGCCCGGAGCGTTGCGAGCGCTCCGAACTGCGGGACCAGGCTTTGGCAAGCGGCCCCGCCCGGCGCCAGAGAACGCTCACGACGCCACGCCCGCCGCTGCTCGCGCGAGCAAGGGGAGCGTGGACCGATTCGCGAGCCGGACCCTAGATGGAGTCGATCCGTTGTCCACGGTGCTTTGCACTTCTGTTCAAAGCCTCTTCGAAGACGCTTCGGGACGTGGTAGAGATCAAGTGCCGTCGTTGCGGCGGTATCACCACCCTGAGGCCATCCGAGCCCGCACCCGAGCGCCCAGAGCGTCGGACGAGCGAACGCCATGGCCTCGCGGAAGCCACCCCATCACCCACCGGACCCCGGCCGCTACCACCGGCCGGCGTCGACGATTCCAGCGCCGATTCCGGGTGAGTTGGCGATCGCCGGCTATGGCTGCCGCGATTTCTATGTCGCGGCGATCCCCGCAGCGCTGGCCACGCGGATGGTCATCGAGCACCACTACTCGCGCAGCTACGTCCGCAACAGCTACGTCCACCTCGGCGTCTTCATTCGGACGCGGCTCCTGGGCGTCATGCAGTTCGGCTATGCGCTCAACCCGGCCCGGGCAAGCCACGTCGTCGCCGGCACCGGCAACACTGATTACCTCGAGCTCAACCGGATGTGGCTGTCCGACGCCGCTGCCCGAAACAGCGAGAGCCGCGCGATCAGCTACGCCCTTCACTACATCCGACAGGCGATGCCGCAGGTGCGCTGGGTCCAGTCCTATGCCGACGAGCGCTGCGGCCGCTGGGGTGTCGTCTATCAGGCGAGCAACTTTCTCTTCGTCGGGGCGCACCGCAGCCTGTTCTATGAGCTGGACGGCGAGGTGTTCCACAAGATCGTCGTCACCGCCCACCACAAGGGCGGCGGCCGCGGCCGCTACGTCAAGGCGAACCTCCATCGCGCCCGGAAGGTCTACTTCCGCCAGTTCCGCTACGTCTTTTTCCTGCACAAAGGCGCCCGCCGGCACCTCCGGATGCCCCCGCGGCCCTATCCCAAGCCCGAGAGGCCGGAATGAAAGGGTGGGCCGTCCGGCGGCCCGCGCGCGCTATCGCGGTCGGTCAGTTGGGACAAGGGCGGGCACCCCCCGCCCCAGCCGGGTTCGATCCCCGGCGACCGCTCCAGCGAAAATTGAAGAGGGCAGCTTGCGCCGCCCTCTTCGTTCGCTCATCCTCACTTAGCGCCGACGGCGCAACTTGAGTCGTTGCAAGTTGAGATAGATCACCAGCAACGACGCGAAGATGCTCAGCAACGCACTGAGCTCGGCGAGGCCCATAAGGTACTCGCTTTCTCCGGCGGGCTTTCAGCGGTCTGGTTGGGAGTCCGCCGGGCTTCCCGAACGGACATACCAGCTATCACGATTCTCTGAGTCGTCCACAAGGAAAGATGGTTGTGTTGCTATGTTAGCAGCGTCCCATCACTAGTGCTGACAGAAGCAATTTTTTATCGCTCTCTCAGGGGGATACGAGTCCCTCGCTCGATCGAGGCGACTGCTACAGGTTCAAGTGTCCGCCGCTGCAGATTCATGTGTCCGGCTACAGTCACCGGTAGACGCCCCCTTCGTCGAGCGAGGATGTCGCCATCATACGACGGGATTCGCCGACGGGGAGAAGGCACACGATTCGACGCGGAAATCCGTCGCGAAGGCGGGGATAAGTCGCGATCCCGCGATATGGGCGCGATAGGCCGACACTCGCGCCACGTGGTTTCAGCGCCAAATCGGCGGAATACACTGTCGGCCATTGCGCCCTATGCGCCGCGTCGAGAGCGGCGCGGGCCGGCGGCGGCGGGTCATCCGCCACCTGCCCGCAGGCGTGTCACCAGCAGGTGTAGCCGCCGTCGACCACCACGACGCTGCCGGTCATCAGGCTGGCCGCATCGCCGGCGAGGAAGAGCACCGCCGAGGCGATCTCGGAGACCTCGCCCATCCGCCCCATCGGCGTGCCGCCGATCCAGGCCTCGTACATCTTCGGATGATCGAAGACGAAGGCGTTGAGGGGCGTGTTGATATAAGTCGGCGCCACGGCGTTGACACGGATGCCACGGAGGCCCCACTCGGCGGCGAGCGACTTGGTGAGGTGGTGCACGGCGGCCTTGGAGGCGTTGTAGAAGGCCTGCTCCTGCGGCTTGTTGACGATGAAGCCCGACATCGAGCCGATGTTGACGATCGATCCGGATTTCGCCGCCAGCATGTGCCGGCCGAAGGCACGGCAGCACCAGAACGTGCCGTTGAGGTTGACGTCGATGACGTTGAGCCAATGCTCGTCGGTCACCGTCTCGGCCGGGGTCTGGCTTCGTGCGATGCCGGCATTGTTGACGAGGATGTCGATCTTCCCATAGCGCTTCACGACGTCGTCGGCGACCTCGCCGACCCGCGTCGAGTCGGTCACGTCCATGATCGCCATCTCGACGTCGCGGCCCCTGGCCTTCATCGCGTCGCGGGCTTCTTCGGCGACCTTGGCGTTGGTGTCGGCGATGACGACCCGGGCCCCCGCCTCGGACAGGGCGTCGACGCAGGCGAGACCGATCGCCTGCCCGCCCCCGGTGACCAGCGCCACCCGCCCGTCGAGCCGGAACATTTCCATGTACATGCGAAGTCTCCTGTTCGATTTCCGCGCCGGACCGCCGGCCTGTCCCCGTTGTCGCCATCGCTCGATGCTGAGGGCCGGCGAGCCGGCGCAGCATCACGCCACGATGGCTTTACCGTCCTCGCCGAAGCGATGGATTCGTCCTTCTTCCGGCGTCAGGCCTATCACATCGCCCGGCTCGATCCCCACCTCGCCCGGCGCGCGCACGGTCATCTCGCCGGCGCCGTCGACATGAACGTAGAGGAATGTGTCGCTGCCCACGTGTTCCGCCACGCTGACCTTGCCGCGCCACACCCCGCCGTCACGACCAGCGTGGAGGTGCTCCGGGCGAATGCCGACGGTCGCGGCGTTGAAGGCCTTGGCCGCCGCGCCGCCGATCAGGTTCATCTTGGGCGAGCCGATGAACCCGGCGACGAAGAGGTTGGCCGGGTGGTTGTAGAGTTCGAGCGGGCTGCCGACCTGCTCGATCCGGCCGGCGTTGAGGACGACGATCCGATCGGCCATGGTCATCGCCTCGACCTGATCGTGCGTGACGTAGATGGCGGTGGTGCCGAGCGAATCCTGGAGCTTGGCGATCTCGAGCCGCATCTGGACGCGGAGCGCGGCGTCGAGATTGGACAGCGGCTCGTCGAAGAGAAACGCCTTCGGCTCGCGGACGATGGCGCGGCCGATGGCGACGCGCTGGCGCTGACCGCCGGAGAGCTGGCCCGGCCGCCGGTCGAGATACGGGGTGAGATTGAGTATCCTGGCGGCAGCCTCGACCTTCTGGTCGATCTCGCTCTTCGGCCGGCCGGCCATGCGCAGCCCGAAGCCGATGTTCTTGCGTACGCTCATATGCGGGTAGAGCGCGTAGGACTGGAACACCATCGACAGGCCGCGCTTCGCCGGCGGCGTATCGACCACATCGACGCCGTCGATCAGGATCTTGCCGGCGGTCACGTCCTCGAGCCCGGCGATGAGACGCAGCAGCGTGGACTTGCCGCAGCCCGACGGGCCGACGAAGACAACGAAGGTGCCGTCGTCGATGGTGAGATCGACGTCGCTGATCACGTCGACCTTGCCGAAGCTCTTCTCGACACCCTGAAGTTCGATCTTGCCCATGGTCAAGCCCTTGGTCAGGTTTCGTCCTCCCCCGCACCGGGGGGGTGGGGCACCCTCGCCCAGGGTGGGGGGGGGGGCCCGTCAAGACGGTCGAAGGCGTGCCCCCTCCGTCGCCGCTTCGCGGCGCCACCTCCCCCGCTTCGCAGGGGAGGATCAGTGGGGGGTGCGGCGATCCCCGTCACTTCACGGCGCCGAAGGTGAGGCCGCGCACGAGCTGACGCTGGCTGAACCAGCCGAGCACCAGGATGGGCGCGATGGCGAGCGTCGAGGCGGCCGAGAGCTTCGCCCAGAACAGGCCCTCCGGACTGGAATAGGAGGCGATGAAGGCGGTCAGCGGCGCCGCGTTGATGGTGGTGAGGTTCAGCGTCCAGAACGCCTCGTTCCAGGCGAGGATGACGTTGAGGAGGATGGTCGAGGCGATGCCCGGGACGGCCATCGGCGCGAGCACGAAGACGACCTCCTTCCACGAGCTTGCGCCATCCATCCGCGCCGCCTCGAGGATGTCCTTCGGGATCTCCTTGAAGTAGGTGAAGAGCATCCAGACGACGATCGGCAGGTTGGCGAGGCCGAGCACCACGATCAGGCCGATATGGGTGTCGAGGAGTCCGAGATTGCGGAACAGCAGGTAGATCGGGACCAGCACGCCGACTGCCGGCATCATCTTGGTGGAGAGCATCCACAGGAGCAGGTCCTTGGTGCGCTTCGTCGGGAAAAAGGCCATCGCCCAGGCCGCGGGAATGGCGATGATGAGACCCAGCAGCGTCGCACCGCCGGCCAGGATGACGGAGTTCATCGCGTAGCGGACATAGTCGCTCCGCTCCTGGACGACCACGTAGTTCTCGGTCGTCCACTCGAAGAACAGGAACTGCGGCGGCGTCGAGAACGCCTCCAGTTCCGTCTTGAAGCTGGTGAGGATCATCCACAGGATCGGGAAGAAGATCAGGAAGGCGACCGCCCAGGCGATCACCGTCATGCTGACCTTGTAGGCGGTGGAGACGCGCCGGGCCATCGCTCACGTCTCCAGGTTCTTGCCGATCATGCGGATAAGGAAGATGGCGACGATGTTGGCGAGCACCACCGCCACGATGCCGCCCGCCGACGCGGCGCCGACGTTGTAGTCGAGGAGCGCCCTCGAGTAGACGAGGAAGGTGATGTTGCCGGCCGGTCCGCCGGTACCGGTGACGAAGATCTCCGCGAAGATCGCGAGCAGGAAGATCGTCTCGATCAGGATGACGACGGTGATCGCGCGGGCGAGATGCGGCAGCGTGATGTGCCAGAAGAAGGAGAGCGCCGGCGCGCCGTCCATCTCCGCCGCCTCGCGCTGCTCGGGGTCGAGCGACTGGAGCGCGGTGAAGAGGATCAGCGTCGCAAACGGCAGCCACTGCCAGGCGACGATCAGGATCACCGAGAGGAGCGGCGCCTGGGCGAACCAGTCGACCGGCTCGAGCCCGACCAGCTTGGCGAGCCAGGCGAAGATGCCCGACACCGGATGCATCAGCAGGTTCTTCCAGATCAGCGCCGAGACGGTCGGCATGATGAAGAACGGGGCGATCACCATCAGCCTGACGATGCCGCGGCCGAAGATCGGCTGGTCGAGGAGGACGGCGATGAGGATGCCGCCGACGACGGTGATCACAAGCACGGAACCGACGAGCAGCAGCGTATTGACGAGCGCGCTGCCGAAGGCGGGATCGGTCAGGAAATAGATGTAGTTGTTGAGCCCGGCGAAGCCGCTCCGCTCCGGATAGAGGAGGTTGTAGCGCTGCAGCGAGAACCAGATGGTCATCGCCAGCGGCACGATCATCCAGATGAACAGGATCACCACCGACGGCGCCGTGGCGATGCGCCCGACCGTCGTCATCTGCCGCGTGGCCATTGCCCGATCTCCGCGTGGCGCCAAGCCGTCTCAGGGAGGCCGCCCGGCAGGGAGAACCGGGCGGCTCAGGCTCAGCCGGGCGGCGCTGGCCGCCCGGCTCTCGCGGGTGGTCTACTGAATGTAGCCTGCCTCGGTCATCTCGCGGGTCGCGGTCTGCTGCGCCTGGGCGAGGGCGTCGTCGACCGTCATCTGGCCGGCAAGCGCGCCCGAGAAGAGCTGGCCGACGGTGGTGCCGAGACCCTGGAACTCGGGGATGGCGACGAACTGCACGCCGACATAGGGCACCGGCTTGACGGTCGGCTTGGTGGGATCGGCCGAGTTGATCGAGTCCAGCGTCATCTTGGCGAAGGGGGCCGCGGACTGGTACTCGGGGTTCGCATAAAGCGAGGTCCGGGTGCCGGGAGGCACGTTGGCCCAGCCTTCCTTCGAGGCGACGAGGTCCAGGTAGTCCTTGGAGGTGGCCCAGGAGATGAACTTCTGCGCCGCGTCGGCCTTCTGCGAGCCGGCGGGGACGGCGAGCGACCACGCCCACAGCCAGTTGGCGTTCTTGCCAAGGCCCTTGTTCGGGGCGAGGGCGAAGCCGACCTTGTCGGCGACGCTCGACTCCTTCGGGTTGGTCACGAAGGAGGCGGCGACTGTGGCGTCGATCCACATCCCGCATTTGCCCGAGTTGAACAGCGCCAGGTTCTCGTTGAAGCCGTTCGAGGAGGCGCCGGGAGGACCGGCGTCGTTCAGGAGGTCGACGTAGAAGTTGAGGGTGTCCTTCCACTCCGCCTGGTCGAACTGGGGCTGCCAGCTCTCGTCGAACCAGCGGGCGCCGAACGAATTGGACATGGCGGTCAGGAAGGCCATGTTCTCGCCCCACCCCGCCTTGCCGCGAAGGCAGATGCCGTAGACCTCGCCGTCCTTGTCGGTGATCTTGCGGGCGGCGTCGGCGATGAACTCCCAGGTCGGCGCGTCGGGCATGGTGAGCCCCGCCTTCTCGAACAGGTCCTTCCGGTACATCACCATCGAGGATTCGCCATAGAACGGCGCGGCGTAGAGCTTGCCGTCCACCGTCAGACCCGAGCGAATGGCCGGCAGGAGATCATCGACATCGTAGTCGGCGCCGAGCCCGTCGAGCGCAACGAGCCAGTTCTGCTTGGCCCAGATCGGCACTTCATAGGTGCCGATGGTCAGGATGTCGAACTGGCCGCCCTTGGTCGCGATGTCGGTCGTAACCTTCTGGCGGAGCACATTTTCTTCCAGCGTCACCCATTCGACATCGATGTCGGGGTTCTTCGCCTTGAAATCGTCGGTGAGCCCCTGCATGCGGATCATGTCGCCGTTGTTCACGGTGGCGATGGTCAGCTTGGTCTGGGCGTAAGCAGTTGATCCGACGGCAAGAAGGGACACTGCGCCCAGAAGGGCGCCGAGCATGGTCTTCATGGTTCTCCTCCCATTGCAGCTGTGAGCTTTTGCTACAGCATTAATCATATGCTCACACAGGTGCGGCGTTCTGTCAATCCACGCGGCAGTCCGCTATAGCTTCGGGCAATCGAAGCGCCCACGGACCCCGCAGGCGAGGAGAGATGTTCGTGCGCCGATCATATGATCGCGCCAGACTGGAAGGATCGGGCAGGCATGCCGCCGGACGTGGAGGTGGTCATCTTCGACTGCGACGGCGTGCTGGTCGACAGCGAGATGCTCGCCTGCCGCTCGCTGGCCGAGACTCTGACCCGGCACGGCATGCCGTTCGGGATCGAAGATGTCTTCGAGCGGTTTCTCGGTCGGAGTTTCGCGCTGGTCGAGGCGCACTATCTGGAGTGCACGGGCAATCCCATGCCGGAGGCCTTCCGGGACGATTTCCGCCGGAGGATCGAGGGCGTTTTCGCAACCGACCTTCTGCCCATGGCCGGCGCCATCGACGTCCTGCAGGGGCTCGACCGGCCCTTCTGCCTTGCCTCATCCAGCGATCCCGCCCGGCTCAGGGTGACGCTGCGGGCGGCCGGGCTGGCTGAGCGGTTCGGAGACCGCGTCTATAGCGCGAGCCAGGTCGCGCGCGGAAAGCCCGCGCCGGACCTGTTTCTGTTCGCCGCGGAATCGATGGGCGCGGCCCCCGCGCGCTGTCTGGTGATCGAGGACACCGTGCCGGGGGTGCTCGCCGGCAAGGCCGCTGGCATGACGGTGTGGGGCTTCACCGGCGGCAGCCATTGCGTCGGGCGCGACATCGGGCGAAAGCTGGAGGAAGCGGGCGCCGATCGCGTCTTCGACCGCATGTCGGCATTCTTCGAGGGCTGAGTAGGGCATGGACGCGCCAAGATCCGAGAAGACGCGCCTCGACGAGGCGGCCCGCGCCGGCTGGCTCTATTTCGTCGCCGGCAACACCCAGGACGAGATTGCACGCAAGCTCAAGGTATCGCGCCCGACCGCGCAGCGGCTTGTCTCGCTGGCGCTTTCGGAACGGCTGATCACCTTCCGGCTCGACCATCCGATCGCCGCCTGCATGGCGCTCGCCGCGTCGCTGGCCGCCCGCTTCAACCTCTCGTTCTGCGAGGTCGTCCCCGCCGACCCCGCGGCGCCCGACAACCTTACGCTCGGCATCGCCGAGAGCGCCGCCGCCTTCCTCGAGCAACGGCTCCGCGCCAGCGAGCCGCTGGTGGTCGCGATCGGTACCGGCCGCACGCTCCGCGCCGCCGTCGACGGCATGCCGCGCATGAAATGCCACCAGCACAAGCTGGTGTCGCTGGTCGGGCATATTTCCATGCAGGGCTCCGCCAGTTTCTTCGACGTGCTCGCGCGCCTGTCGGACCTCACCGAGGCGCCGCACTACCCGATGCCGCTGCCGGTCGTGGTCCCGAGCCGCGACCAGCGCGACCAGCTCCTTCGCCTCGAGCCGGTGATCCGCGTCATCGAGCTGGGCGAGGCCGCGGACGTGACCCTGGTCGGCGTCGGCCGCATGGATGAAAGCGCGCCGCTTCATCTCGACGGATTCATCTCGGCCGAGGAGCTCGCGGAAATGCGGCGGCTCGGCGCGGTCGGGGAGGTCACCGGCTGGGCCTTCGACGCGGCCGGCCGCATCATCGAGACCGGCACCAACGAGCGGCTCACCAGCGTGCCGCGCGCGATTCCGCCGCCGCGGCTGGTGGTCGGCGTGGCGCAAGGGACCGGCAAGGTGCTTCCCATCCATGCCGCACTCCGCGGAGAAATCCTCAATGGTCTCATCACCAACGAGACGACCGCGCGCTCGCTCCTCGACCTCGGCTGACGCGCGGCACAGTCAGCGCAGCAGAGTGAGCAGTCCCCTGAGCAGCGCCATCGGCGTCGGCGGGCAGCCGGGGATGTGGAGATCGACCGGCACCACGGCGCCGACCCCACCCTCGACGGCGTAGGAGCCGGCGAAGAGGCCGCCATCGCGGGCGCAATCGCCGACCGCCACCACCCATTTCGGCGCGGGCGTCGCATCGTATGTCCGTTGCAGCGCCTCGCGCATGTTCTTCGTCACCGGCCCGGTGACCATCAGCACGTCGGCATGGCGGGGCGAGGCGACGACGTGAAGGCCGAACCGCTCGAGGTCGTAGAAGGCGTTGCTGAGGGCGTGGATCTCAAGTTCGCAGCCGTTGCAGGACCCGGCATCGACCGCGCGGATCGACAGGCTCCGGCCAAGCCGCTTCCGGGCAGCGGCATCGAGCGAGGCGGCGAGCGCCGCGACTTCGGCATCGTCGAGCTTGGGCGGCGGCTCGGTGAGCGGCCCCTTCGCCAGTCCCTCGAACAGGAGTCTTCGCATCGGTTGTCCGCCTAGAGGTCGTGGCCGGAATAGGAGCAGTTGAAGGATTTGTTGCAGAGCGGGAAGTCGGCGACGATGTTGCCCTCGATCACCGCCTCGAGCAGCGGCCACTGGAACCAGGATGGATCGCGGAGGTGGCAGCGCGCGACGCGTCCATCTTCGCCCAGCCGCACAGTGGCGAGCACCGGCCCGCGGAAGCCTTCGACGATAGCCATGCCCTCTCCCGCGCACGCCGGGACGTCGACGGCGAGCGGCCCTCCCGGCAGACGCGCAACGATCTGGTCGATGAGAGCCAGGCTCTGCTCCACCTCGCGGATCCTGATCCAGACCCGGGCATTGACATCGCCCTCGGTGAGGACGGGCACGTCGAAGACGAGCGCATCGTAGGGCGGATAGGGCAGGTCGCGGCGCACATCGAAGGCCTGCCCCGAAGCCCGGCCGACAAAACCGCCAGGTGCGAAGCGTTCGGCGAGGCCGGGATGGAGCGTACCGGTGCCTACGGTCCGGTCGAGGAGCGAGGCGGTCGAATCGTAGAGCGCGACCAGAGCCGGAAACGCGCGGCGGATTTCGGTCACCAGCGCGGCGAGCGCCGTCGCCCCCTCCGGTCCGAGGTCCACCGTGACCCCGCCGGGGAGGATCCTGTCCATCATCAGGCGGTGCCCGAAGGCCGAGGCGGCGAAGCGGAGCACGCGCTCGCGGAGCACGGAGGTATGGGCGTGCATCAGGGCGAAGGCGGCGTCGTTGCAGATCGCGCCGATATCGCCGAGGTGGTTGGCGATCCGCTCCAGTTCCGCCATCAGCGCACGGAGCCACACCGCGCGGGGCGGCGGCCCGGTGCCGGTCGCCGCTTCGACCGCCCGGGCAAGGGCGAGGGCATAGGCCACGGTCGAGTCGCCGGAGGTGCGGCCGGCGATCCTCGCCGCGGTGGCGATGTCGGCGCCGGCGAGGAGGCCGTCGATGCCCTTGTGGACATAGCCGAGCCGCTCCTCGAGCCGCACCACCGTCTCGCCGCTCGCGGTGAAGCGGAAATGGCCCGGCTCGATGATGCCGGCATGGACCGGGCCGACCGGAATCTGGTGCAGGCCTTCGCCTTCCACGGGGAGGAAGGGGTAGGCGGCTGCGGGACGATCGGTG
>JALHRF010000155.1 GCA_022841545.1 Bauldia sp.
GGCTGCGCGGCGGCGCGTGTCGGCCGCAGCGCGGCGACCGCCCCCGCCGCTGCGAGGCCGGCGACAACGGTGCGGCGGGTGGGACGGAGGCGGGCGGGGGGATGGCGGGGCATGGATGCTCCATGACGGAGGAACTCTCGGCATCCGACATAGGGCGCTATCGCCCCGTGTCAGCGCCGCGCCTGTCGCGAGGAGCTATCGCACGATCTGGAAGGCGCGGTCGCGCTTCGGCCCGTAGCGGTAGATGGCGAAGTGGTGGTCGAAGCTGGCAACACGCGTGATGCCCAGCCGTTCCATCACGGCGATGTTCGTCCGGTCGACGATCGAGACGTCCTGATCGGGAAAGTCCCCAGGGACAACCCGGGTGTTGGCGTCTCCGAAAGACCGCCGACTGACCTGACATGATCATCCCAGGCTGCTTCGCCGATCATCCCACGCTTGTCGCGTGCGACATTGGTCGGCCCTGCCGATGCGCCAAGATCGAAAACCATCGAAATGTCGGCCTTCGGCATCCGTTCGCCGAGGTCGTCCGCGACCAGACGCCTGACAGACTCTGCGAACCAGATGCCGAGTTCGGCGGCCTTGGCGTGGCGCGCCGCTGCATCTCCAAGTCCATCGTGATCTGGGTGCGGGCACTCATGATAGCGCCTTCATGCCATCACAAGCGCGCCAGAGCAACGTAGCCGGCCCTCGACGGAGGGCTATTGCGGCCCGGCATCCAGGAGCGCAGACGTGAATTGCGAGGCGAACTCCTCGACGCCGACGTCGCTCAAATCGATTGCCATCGCCATCGCCAGGATCAGCGGCTGTAGCGCATGCATCACAAGATCCTCGCCATGGATTCGGCTGGAGTAGACGGGTTCATGCAGGCCCTCGCGCTTCTCGGCGAGGTCGCCGGAGTGCAAAGACGCGATGACTATCGCCGCCGCTTCGCTCTTCTTCAGGGTCACCACGATGCCCAGGCCAGCGTGCCACGCGCCCAGGTCGACGAAGCGGCCGGCAAAGACCAGACCACGTTCGCCACTCGCGGCGAGGGCGTTGTCCATGATCTCCAGGCGGCGACCTCCATCGATGAGGTCCTTGACGGTCACACAGCCGCCTCGCTCGATTTCGGTGATTTCGAAGACGGAGAAAAAGGCGTGCGGCAGGCGCTCGGCTATCCCGGCGGCGAGCGGGTCGCCCTTGAGCTTCAGCTTCGGGGCTATCCGGTCGACCGGCCGGCGCGCGCGACCGCGCTCGAACGGGTCGCCGGGGCGGGAATAAAGACAAGTATCAAGGAAGTAGTCCGCGGTCTCGTCCTCCAGCTTGGTGAAGACGTCGATGTCGAGAATGTCCTCGGCCCAAGCCCTGTCTGCGTCGGTGAGCTTGGCGACGCAGGCGCTCAGGACGCGCTGAAGCGCCTCCCGTACGGCTTGATAGCCCGTCGCCCCCACATCCAGTGAAGGTTGCTCGCCTTCCATCGACTTCCGTGCGCGCGATGCAGCCATTTGAAGAAATCTCCCGATGCCCGGTTGGTTTCGAGCTGTAGCGGTCAGCGGCCCGTCAGCCGGTTTCGACGTCGACCAGCCACGCACGGCGAGGGGGCGAATCGCTTTTCCCGATGGTCGCGACGGGCCCGGCTTTCGTCGAGTCCGTTGCAGCGCTATCCCCAAGTCGCTATGTAGGCGCGCCTTTCGCGGGGTAGCGGGGGTGTTTCGGACGGGAAGATGGCACGTCTGGTCATGAAGTTCGGCGGCACATCCGTCGCCGATATCGAGAGAATTCGCATCGTCGCCCGCCACGTCAAGCGCGAGATCGACGCCGGCCACGAGGTTGCGGTGGTGGTCTCCGCTATGGCCGGGACGACCAACCAGCTCGTCGCGTGGACCCGCGCGGCCGCGCCGTTGCATGATGCCCGCGAATACGATGCCGTGGTCGCCTCCGGCGAGCAGGTGACCGCGGGCCTGCTCGCCCTCGCGCTCCAGGAAATGGGCGTTCACGCCCGCTCGTGGCTGGGCTGGCAGATCCCGATCCGCACCGATGCCGCCCACGGCGCGGCGCGAATCATGGAGATCGACGGCGCCCGGCTGATCGAGAGGATGAGCCAGGGTCAGGTCGCGGTGATCGCCGGATTCCAGGGCATCGGGCCGGACAACCGCATCGCAACGCTCGGCCGCGGCGGTTCCGATACCACGGCGGTGGCGATCGCCGCGGCGGTGCAGGCTGACCGGTGCGATATCTACACCGATGTCGACGGGGTCTACACCACTGACCCGCGGGTCGAATCGAAGGCGCGGCGGCTGCCGAAGGTCTCCTACGAGGAGATGCTCGAGATGGCCTCGCTCGGCGCCAAGGTGCTGCAGGTGCGTTCGGTCGAGCTCGCCATGGTCCATAACGTGCGGACCTTCGTTCGTTCCTCCTTCACCGACCCGGACGCGCCGGAATTGCTCGGCGCCGTCGAGCCGCCGGGCACCCTCATCTGCGACGAGGAAGAGATTGTGGAAAAGCAGGTCGTCACGGGTATCGCCTATTCCAAGGATGAGGCGCACATCTCGCTTCGCCGGGTTCCCGACAAGCCTGGCGTGGCCGCGGCGGTGTTCGGTCCACTGGCGGAGGCCAACATCAATCTCGACATGATCGTTCAGATCGTCTCCGAGGACGGTTCGTTGACCGATATCACCTTCACCGTGACCATCGCCGATTACGACCGGGCGCGGGCGGTGCTCGAGTCGGCCCGGGAGCAGATCGGCTACCAGGAGATCCAGGGGTCCACCGATGTCGCCAAGATCTCCGTGATCGGCATCGGCATGCGCAGCCATGCGGGCGTCGCGGCGAGCGCCTTCAAGGCGCTGGCGTCGCGCGGGATCAACATCCGCGCCATCACCACCTCGGAGATCAAGATCTCGATGCTGATCGATGCGCCTTTCACCGAGCTTGCGGTACGGACTTTGCATTCGTTATACGGGCTCGACGAAGGGTAAAGAAAACGCCGAGCCTCGTGCCGGATAGCCGAAAAGGGCGGCGGCAGCGGACCACTGGTTCATATTTCTGGGATTGCGGATAATGCGGGGCCCCCCCGCCGGACCGCGCGTCCTGCTCCGCCGCTTGCGCGAGATCATGGCGGAGCCGATCAGCGCGCAGGAACGGCTTGACAAGATCGTGACACAGATCGCGGCGAACATGGTCGCCGAGGTCTGCTCGACCTATGTGCTCCGCTCCGACGGCGTACTCGAGCTCTATGCGACCGAGGGTCTGAAGCGCGAGGCGGTGCACCACGCCCAACTGCGCGTCGGACAGGGCCTGGTCGGCACCATCGCCGACGAGGCGCGGCCCCTCAACCTGCCCGATGCCCAGTCGCACCCGGCGTTCCAGTACCTGCCGGAAACCGGCGAGGAGCAGTATTCGTCCTTCCTCGGCGTTCCCATCCTCCGGGCCGGCCGTACTCTCGGCGTACTTGTCGTCCAGAATCGCACGCATCGCACCTACTACGACGAAGAAGTCGAAGCGCTGCAGACCACGGCCATGGTTCTCGCCGAGATGATCGCGGTAGGAGAGCTGGAACGGCTCGCGCTGCCCGGAACCCAGATCGACCTGAAGCGCCCGGTCACCGTCGCCGGCCTCAGCCTGGGCGAGGGCGTCGGCCTCGGTCATGTCGTGCTCCACGAGCCGCGAGTCGTCGTTACGGCCCTGATCGGCGAGGATGCGGAGGCCGAATCGGCCCGACTTGATGCGGCGATCGCCTCGCTTCGCCTGTTCGTCGACGACATGCTTCAGCGCGACGACATCCGCGAGAGCGGCGAGCATCGCGACATCCTCGAGGCCTACCGCATGTTCGCCCATGACCGGGGCTGGGTGCGGAGGATGCACGAGGCGATCCGGAACGGCCTCACCGCGGAGGCGGCGGTCGAAAAGGTGCAGAGTGACACGCGGGCGCGCCTCCAGCGCCAGACCGACCCGTTCCTCCGCGACCGGCTCCACGATTTCGACGACCTCGCCAACCGCCTGCTCCGTGTGCTGATGAACAAGCCGCACGGCCTCTCCGGGGAGGAACTGCCGCGGGACGCCATCATCGTGGCGCGCAACATGGGCGCGGCGGAGCTGCTCGACTATGACCGCGAGCGAATCCGCGGGCTGGTGCTGGAGGAGGGCGGTCCGACCAGCCATGTCACCATCGTCGCCCGCGCCCTCGGCATCGCCTCGGTCGGGCGGGCCAACGGCATCGTCTCGCTGGTCGAGAACGGCGACCCGATCATCGTCGACGGCATCGCCGGCGAGGTCCATGTCCGCCCACCGGCGGATGTCGAATCGGCCTATGCCGAGAAAGTCCGGTTCCGCGCGAAGCGCCAGGAGCAGTACCGTCTGATCCGCGATCAGGCGGCCGTGACCCGCGACGGCCATCGGGTGACGCTCCTGATGAATGCCGGGCTCCTCGTCGACCTGCCGCACCTGGCCGAGTCGGGGGCCGAGGGGATCGGCCTGTTCCGCACCGAGCTCCAGTTCATGATCGCGGCGCGGATGCCGAAGCTCAAGGAGCAGCAGGCGCTCTACGCGGCCGTCCTCGACGCCGCCGGCAGCCGGCCGGTCACCTTCCGCACCCTCGATATCGGCGGCGACAAGGTGCTCCCCTATCTGCGCACGGCGACGGAGGAGAACCCGGCGATGGGCTGGCGGGCGATCCGCCTCGGCCTCGATCGCCCGGGCCTGTTGCGGACGCAAATCCGCGCTCTCCTCCAGGCGGCGGCCGGGCGCGAGCTTCGCGTCATGCTGCCGATGGTCACCGACCTCGACGAGATCCGGCAGACCCGGGCGCTGATCGAGCGCGACCTCGCTCATCTCCGCCGCCACCGCCACGAAGCCCCGGCGCGGCTCCTGATGGGGGCGATGGTCGAGGTTCCGGCGCTCCTCTTCGAACTCGACCGTCTGGTCAAGGAGGTCGACTTCATTTCGGTCGGCTCGAACGACCTTCTCCAGTTCCTGACCGCGACGGACCGCGGCAACACGCGGGTTTCGAGCCGTTTCGACATCCTGTCGCGCCCGTTCCTGCGCGCGCTCCGGCAGATCGTGCGGGAGGCCGGGAAGGCGGGTCTGCCGGTGACGCTCTGCGGCGAGATGGCGGGCAATCCGCTGGCCGCGATGACGCTGATCGGCCTCGGCTACCGGTCGTTGTCGATGTCGGCAGCCGCCCTCGGTCCGGTCAAGGCGATGACCCAGGCCCTGCCGACGCAGAAGCTTTCGGAAAGGCTCGAGGTCATTCTCGATGACAGCAACGGGCACGACGGCATCCGCGCGATGCTGACCGGTTTCGCCGAGGCCGAGGGAATCCCGCTGTGACCCTTTTGCCGGAAGCCAAGATCGATGCGCTGGTGGCGCGCATGGAGGAGATCGATGCGCGCCTCGGGGCGCCGCTCGACCGCGATACCCTGGTCAGGCTCAGCCGCGAGCGGGCCGAACTCGACCCGATCTACGAGGCGATCCTGACGCTTCGCGCCGCGCAGCGGGAGCGGGCCGGCCTCGAGGCGCTGCTCGCCGACCCGGAAATGCGCGACATGGCCTACGACGAAGCGGCGGAACTCGACAGGCGGATCGAAGAACTCGGCGACCAGGTGCGCAAGCTCCTCCTGCCCAAGGACGCCGCGGACGAGAAGAGCGCGATCCTCGAGATCCGCGCCGGCACCGGCGGCAGCGAGGCGGCGCTCTTCGCCGGCGATCTCTTCCGCATGTATCAGCGTTATGCCGATCTCCATGGCTGGAAGGTCGAGGTGCTGTCCGAAAGCGAGGGCGAGGCCGGCGGCTACAAGGAGATCATCGCCGAGGTCCGCGGGCGCGGCGTCTTTGCCCGGCTCAAGTTCGAATCCGGCGTCCACCGGGTGCAACGCGTGCCGCTGACCGAGGCGAGCGGCCGCATCCACACCTCGGCGGCGACCGTCGCCGTCCTGCCCGAGGCCGAGGACGTCGACATCGAGATCAAGCCGGAGGAGATCCGGATCGACACGACGCGCGCCTCGAGCGCCGGCGGCCAGCACGCCAACACCACCGATTCGGGCATCCGCATCCTGCACATCCCGACCGGCACGATCGTCATCGCCGTGTCGCGCTCGCAGCACCAGAACCGGGTGCAGGCGATGCAGATGCTCCGCACCCGGCTCTACGATCTCGAGCGGCAGAAGGCCGACCAGGAGCGCGCTGCGGCGCGAAAGGGTCAGGTCGGCTCGGGCGACCGCTCGGAGCGCATCCGCACCTATAATTTCCCGCAAGGGCGAGTCACCGACCACAGGATCAACCTGACCCTCTACAATCTCGACAAGGTGCTCGCCGGCGATGCGCTCGACGAGGTGATCGAGGCGCTGATCACCGAGCACCAGGCGAGCCTGCTGGCGGCGGAGATGGCGTGAGAGGGGCGCCGTTGCAGACCGTGGCCGGTTTGCGACGGAGTGTTTCGGAACGACTGAGGGGTGGTCTTGGGAACGAGCGGCCCTCGCTCAACGCCGACCTCGATGCCCGCCTCCTGGTCGGCCATGCCCTCGGCCTCGACGCCTCGGGGCTCATCGTCCATGCCCACCGGCCCGTCAGCGAAGCCGACTGGGCGCGGGCCATGGCCCTTGCCGAGCGCCGCATCGCCGGGGAGCCCGTGGCGCGAATCGTCGGCGAGAAGGAATTCTGGAGCCTCGCGCTCCGGCTGTCGCCCGACACGCTGGTGCCGCGGCCGGATACCGAGACCGTGGTCGAGGCGGCGCTGGCCTGGGCCCGCCGCGGGGGGAGGGCCCGCGGCCCGCTGACGATTCTCGACCTCGGAACCGGGTCGGGCGCCATCCTCCTCGCCCTCCTCAGCGAGCTGCCGGCCGCGAGCGGGGTCGGAATCGACATTGCCGAGGGCGCGGCGCGGACGGCAAGCGCCAACGCTCAAAGGCTGAACCTCGGCCATCGCGCGCGATTCGCCGTCGCCGACTGGACGGACGGACTCCTGGGCCGATTCGACATCGTCGTCAGCAACCCGCCCTACGTCAAAGCCGGCGACATTCCGGAACTTTCGCTTGAAGTCAGTCGTTTTGATCCCCAGATCGCTTTGGACGGCGGCGCGGATGGACTGGCCGCCTATCGGGTGATTCTCGCCCGACTGGACGGAATTCTGGCGGCTCAAGGCGCCGCCTTTCTGGAAGTGGGCGCCGGCCAGGCGCAATCTGTCGCAGAATCGGCGGAAATGCTCGGTTTTGAGGCAGATCGCCGCAAAGACCTCGTGGGAATTGACAGAGTTGTGGAACTCCGGCGCGGCAAATGATCGCGCTAAAAAATGGGCTTGGAAATCGGCAGCGAAACGGCTAGGTTCCGGGCGCCGTAGAAGACGGGCGGTCCAATGCCTTGAAGGCATGGACTTGAGATCGCGGCATCGGGCGCTGGGAGCGATTGTCCCACACGAACGGGTGCGATCTTTGACCTCGTCCGAATGTTCGGATCGTCATCAGGTAGTTCGGACAGACCAGGCATAGCGGGAGAGCCCGCTCGGGAAACCTTGGCCGCGTGAGTCAACGCCGAAAAATGCTGCTTGCCTGGCCGGCCGCGCCGGACAGTGAACCTATTGCCTTGGGGCTTCCGAGGAAGCCGAAATCGCGGGAGTGAATGACGTGTCGTGGAACCGTTCCGGTCCAGGAAGAGATGCCTCGATGAGGCAGGGACAGCAGAACAACAACAACAAGCGTATGCGTGGCCGGAACCGGAAGGGTCCCAATCCCCTCACGCGCTCCTACGAGAGCAACGGACCCGACGTGAAGGTTCGGGGCACTGCCATTCACATCGCCGAGAAATACATGCAGCTCGCCCGCGACGCCCAGTCCTCGGGCGATCGTGTCCAGGCCGAGAGCTACCTGCAGCACGCCGAGCACTACTACCGGATCGTCAGCGCCGCCCAGGCGCAGAACCCACAGCAGCCGCAGCAGCAGGTCTACCGCAACGACAGCGACGGCTATGGCGACGATGATGACGATCGCAGCCATATGTCGTTGAGCGACCAGCGGTTTCAGCCTTTCCCGCACGAGCAGCCGTCGTTCGGCGGCGGCGAGTCGCAGCCCTATGTCAACGGCACCGCCAACGGTAACGGCCAGGATCGCCGCGAAGAGCAGCCTGTAGCGGAGGATGAGGGCGGGGATGGCCAGCCCGAAGCGCAGCCGCAGCCGCAGGCCCAGCCGGAAGCGGCCTCGCGCCCTGAAGGCGGCGAGCCGCCTCGCGATGGTCGCCGGGAGGGCTTCCGCCCGCGTCGCCGGCGTCCCTATCGCGAACGGGGCGATCGGGCCGCTTCTCCCGAGGGCGGCAGCCCTCAGCCCGAAGGCGCCCCGACCGGCGGCGAAGAGTAGCCTCGCTCCCGTCCCTCGACGCGCCGGCGTCAGCGGTACTTGGCTACCTCCGGCGCATAGCGGCAGAGGATCTCGCGGTTGTAGGCGGGGTTCGATCCGTCGAGCGCAACCCCCCACCGGCGGCTCCCGCCGAGCACGGGGTCCGGCGTCGAAAAGGTCACCACCCGGGGGCAGTCCACGCCCTTCTCGTAGCACTGGTTGCCATAGGCCATGAGCGTACGCCGGCCTTCCTCCAGGGCGACAAAGCCGAAGTTGATCGCATTGGGTTCAGCGCCCTCGACCACGTAACGGTCGTGGTTCATGCCGATGTTGTGCCCGATCTCGTGGGCAAAACTGAGATTCGCCGCCGAGCAGCGATAGTCGGACACCGAGAAACCCGCCGCCGCGGTGAGCGGCGCCTCGGGCTCGACCATCCAGCCGATGCCGCAACTCCCGTCATTTCCCTTGCCCTCGACGATCAGGTGGACGAGGTCGGCGCGGTACTTGTCGCGAAGTGCCGGCACCTCGGTGAGGATGCCCGGCTCGATGCCCGACAGCCGGTCGAGGTCGCGCGAGAGGTCCTCGCCCTCGGCGTAGTCGACCTGCTCGCTTCCGACCAGTCGGAAGGTCACGCCGAAGCGGTCGCCTGGCGTCATCGCCGCGGCGCGCTGCAGCTGGTTCATCGATTCGGCGATCAGCAGGTCCATGTCGGCGCGCCGCGAGGCGCTGGGCGTGTAGAGGACGAGAATGTCTATGGTGCCGCGGTCGCCCGCGCCGGCGATGTCGCAGAGCGGCTCGGTCTGCGTGCTTCGCTCGCTCCGGCGCTGCATCCCCGGTGGCGTCGGCGCGTCGTTTTCGCCCTCCGACATGCCGCTGGTGCGAACCTCGACCACGGCATGGGCGTTGCCATCGAGCGGCACCACCCGGTAACGCTCCGAGCCGATGGCGATGTCGCCGCTCACCGCGCCGTCCTTGACGAACAGCGCGCAGCGGTCGAGCGGGTTGCCGCTGACGCCGCCTTCGATCACCTCGACGCCGTTTAGCGGCGCGGCGCGGGTCATCTCGCAGGTCACTTCGCCGCCGTCGGGAAGCGCGATCCGAAACCGCTGGGTGTCCGGGCCGCCGGAGCGGAGCCGGATGCCCGCGTTGACGGAAAGGCTGAAGACTTCGATCGCCCCGACGGCACCGGGGAGGAGGCCGAGCTCGGCGGCATCGGTGGAGAGGGCGGAGCGGTTTGGCCGTTCGGCGGCGAAGAGATCGACCGCCTCCGTATCCTGGGCCAGCGCGGGCGGAACAATGGCTGACGCCGAGAGCAGGAGGGCGGCGGCGATGGGCAGGCGGTGGGCGCGCGACAAGGTCGATCCTCATTCGTGTAGAGGGCGACGACCGTCGCCGACGACGCCAGCTTCACGGGCAGGCGCGAGCCTGGCGGCGACGCACCCGCCGACCACGCGGGCTGATAGGGAAGGAAAGGCGCGGAATTATGACCGGCATTCCGTGCGTGATGCTGCGCCACCTCGACGCCCGGACCAGGCGCGTCTACGGGCAAAAAACAGAGGTGCGAATCCGCACGTCGATCCCCAATTTGACGGTCGGCTGGTGTATCTCCGCCCGCGTCAGACTCGCATGGAGGCCGAATGTCAAAGGTGCCAGTTCCCGCCGCGGACCTTCGGACCGGACCGCTCGGAACCCCGTCGCTCCTGTTGCAGATGCTGTGGGGGATCCTCGTCGCCTCCCTCAATTTCCGGGGCCTGGCGCTGATCGGCCAGCATCAGGCGCCGCTCGGTCCCGGCAGCTCGATGAACGCGGCGCTGCTCGCGCTAGGGCTGATCATCGCGCTGATGGTCTCCGTCCGCCGCTCGCCGTTCGTCTACGCCGTCGGGTCGGCGGCGACGCTCGCCTTCGCCGGCTGGACCGCGTTCAACGACATCGTTTCGGACCCATCGCTGTGGGCTTCCCAGAGTTGGCGCATCGCGGCGGTCGCGTTGAACGGAATCGGCGTTCTCGGCTCCGTGCTCGGCCTGGTCAACGCCGGCCTGCGCTGGCGCTCGCCATAGGGCAGGAAAAAAGAACTTCCGGCTTTCCGCCCCTCGGGCTATGGGAGCGTCGCCTCCATATCCAACGGTCAAGCCCGCTTTGCCTTCGTAATCGCCGGTCTCGTCAGTTCCACCAGAATGAGCGCGGCGACGCCGGATGCGTTGCCGCAAGTCTTCGCATGAAGCTCTCTGTGGTGACGGTCCGAGACCGGTTTGGCATGGCTGAACCGCGCCGGGTTCGCCCGGCCGCCATTGCATCTTCGTTCCTCTCCGGACCCCTGCCACACCGCGCCTGACTGGGCTGCCGCCTGTGAGCTTCCCAACGGGAAGCGTGAACCGGCATGTCCGACGTCTTGCGTGTGAAGTGGACCATCCTGGTCGAAAGTCCGCCTCGACCATTGTTGCACTGCAGCCGCTGCAACGGCACAGCCAGTTTCAGAACCAGCGGAGAATCAGGGTCAATGCCAACGGCAGGCGCATCGATGCGTGGCTGATCTACCGGTGCACGTCGTGCGACGACACCTGGAACCGGCCGATTCTGGAGCGACGGCACCTGCGGTCGATCGATCCGCTCTTCCTGGCGGCGCTGCAGGCGAACGATCCGACGCTGGCCCGTCGCGTCGCTCTGGATATCGACGATCTGAAGCGTCGGGTCGAGCGCGTGGAGCAGTTCGATGCGGTCGTGGTGCTCAAGGAGGGGCAAGCGTTGAGCACCGGCCCGGCGAGACAGGTGGAGATTCTCTTCATCGTCCCCCATCCGAATGCCTGCCGCCTGGATCGCCTGCTTGCCGCTGAGCTGCGGCTGCCTCGAAGCCAGATCCAGGCCATGGAGGAAAGCGGAGCGTTGATCATTGTCCCGGGCGGGTCGCGGGCATTGCGGAGTCCGGTTCGTGATGGAATGCGTGTGACAATCATTCGCGATGGTGACGCCGGTCGGATTGTGGCGGCGGTGACGGGCAACGTGCTCGCTTCGTGAAGCCACAAGAGTCGCAGCGGGCCGACGCCGGCTGGGCCGGCAAGAACGGCCGCCATCGCGCGGCCGTTCCTGACAGGCGTCCTGCATCAGTGCCGGCCGAAGATGTCGACGTAGGTCGGGCCGTTGCCGTTGTAGGGCTTGCCATAGGTGATCTGGACGTTGCGGATGATGCGGTTTGTCGGGCCGGCCAGCGCGATCACGCGGCTGGTCGTGCCTTGCGCGAAGTGGAAGCGGACGGGGATGTCCTGGACGCTGCCGTTCCCGTAGGTGACCTTGAGATCGTAGACGAAGAGGCCGTTGCCGCGCACCTTCAGCAGCAGCTTGTCGAACGTGCCCTGGACGATCCCGACCGGGATCGTGTCATGGTCGATGAGCCAGTTGACCTGGCGCGAGCCGAGATAGTCCCAGGCGGTGGTGGCGAGGGCCGCGGTGGAGGTCGCGGCGACGGCGAGGGCGCCGAAGGCGGCGGCGAGGATCTTGGAGCGGGTCATTGTCGTTCTCCCGAGGTCTGCGTTGAGCCCGGCGGGTCCGGTTTGTCGCGTCCCACGCGGCGGTTCGTTGCCCATGCATCGAACTGCAGGGAGGATGGGCCACGCGCCTTGAACTCGCCTTGAACCCGCCGTTTATCCGCCATTCATCGGCCGGACATGCGGCGAGGGCGCACCGGGGGAGCGGATTTCGAGGCTAACCGCCCGCGATATCGAGCCCGTCGCCCCCTTTGATTTCGCCGCCCTCGACGACGCGGAGATAGGCGCCGCAGTCGCCATGGCCGTAGAGTTCCAGGAGCGAGCGCGGGATGGCGAGGTCGCGTGTCGCGGTGACCGGGTTCACGTTGGTGGCGGCGCACCGCACGATCCGGTCGAATCCTTCGAGCACGACGCCGCCGATCGTGACGCGCTTGCCGACGAGGTCGAGCTCCGTCCACGCCTCCAGGCCCTCGACATGGATGTTGCCGCGGAAGCGAAGCGGGTTCACTTCGGTCCCGAGCCGTGCGCCGAGATCGCGGACCGACGCGAGGTTGATCAGGGAGACGACCTTCGCCGCGACGTCGGAGAAGGAGAAGCCGGGGACGTACAGGATCTTCGTCGGCCCGCGCAGTTCGTCGCGGGCATAGTCGTCGAAGAAGGCCTCGATCGCCTGTCGCCCTGCCGCGGTCGCCAGGTTCCCCTCCGCAACGACGCGTCCGTCCCGGCGCAGCGTGAGGACCCCGGTGGCGTCGTCGAAGCGGGCGTCGAGGCCGGCGAGGCTCTCGTTCCGCATCAGCATCAGGAAGTTGGCCTTGGGCAGATGGAGCGGGGCGGCGGGATTGAAGCCCGATGGCCCGTTCTCGATGGCATAGGCGCGGTCGTTCGGAAACGTCTCGCCGGGCTCGACCCGCACCTTCTCGAGCGGCTCCGGGGAAAGCCCCTTCACGGGATAGCGGTAGAGAGCGGCGACACGGGGAGCGGAGTTTGACATTATTCACCAGAATCTGCGGAGGACGGGGCGCTCCGCCCCTTTATTCGGTAGAGGCCCATTACCATATCCGAAACGATCGGCGTGCTTCGTTTGAAGGCGCTGTTTTTTCGGCCGGAAGGCCTTAGTTTATCGACGTTTTCGAACGGGCCGCCAGCGCCGTATGGGCGGCGGCGCCGTGTCAGGAGGGCAAATGAATCCCGAACTTTATACCGACCGGGCGCGCGGTTTCATCCAGTCCGCCCAGACCGGGGCGCTGGCGATGGGACACCAGCAGTTCACCCCGGAACATCTCCTCAAGGTGCTGCTCGACGATCCCGAGGGCCTCGCGGCCGGGCTGATCGCGC
>JALHRF010000156.1 GCA_022841545.1 Bauldia sp.
CTTTCGACCAGGCGTGGAAATCGGTTTGGTAGGCCACGCTGTGACGTGGGCGGGTCTTCACCTCACTCATCGCACCGCTCCGGCTGCCGTGTCCGGCCAGGATTTGGGGTCGAGCACCTCATCGATGGTGAACGGGCAGGCTCTGGGGACACGACTCATTGCGCTCGCCACCATTCCGCGCCCAGCACGGCCTCATCGCCATAGGGATCCGGCAGGAACTCCATGGTCAAAGGATAGGGCCTCGGCGTGCGAACAACAAGCAAACCTGCTGTCTTTGTCGCCGTTGGCCATTCCTTGCGAATCTCAAATCGATGATAATGAACGCTGGTCGGAGCCAACACGGGGGCGGCAAAGATGCGGGCAATCCTCTTCGACAAGGACGGAACCCTCCTCGATTTCGAGGCGACATGGGGCCCGCTCTACCGGGCGCTTGCGCTCGATCTCGCCGGCGGCGACCCGGCCAGGGCCGCGGCGATGCTGGCCGCGGGCGGGATCGACGAGGAGACGGGACGCACGCGCTCTGGCTCGGTGCTCGGCGCCGGCACCACCAGCGACATCGTCCGGCTCTGGTATCCCGACCTCGCGGGCGAAGCCTTCGACGCCGTCGCGGCGCGGATCGACGCGTCCTTCCGCGCCCATGGCGAGCACGCGTCCGTGCTCGTCCCCGGCGCGGCAGAGGTGCTCGCCGAACTTGCCGACATGGACATCGTGATGGGCGTGGCCACCAACGACGCCACCGACGCGGCGGTGGCGGCGATTGCCGCCGTGGGTCTCGACGAATACCTGCCTTACGTCTTCGGCTACGATTCCGTGCGGCACCCGAAGCCGGCGGCGGACATCGTGCTCGCTTTCGCCTCGGCGACCGGCGTTGACCCGAGCGACATCGCCGTGGTCGGCGACAACCGCCATGACATGGAGATGGCGCGTGCGGCGGGCGCCGGCGCCGCCATCGGCGTGCTCACCGGCAACAGCGGCGAGAGCGATCTTGTCGCCTATGCCGACGTGGTACTCCCCAGCATCCGGGAGTTACCGGGCTGGCTGGCAGAGCGGGAGGAGACGGAGATCGCCGACCCGGCCGAAACTTGATTATTGCGACGACCCGTCCGGCCAGAAGTCCGGGTCGAGGACATCGTCCATGGAAAAGGCCGGTTCCGAGGGAAAGCTTCGGATGGGCAGGCGGGTCTGCCGTGCGGCTTCGGACCGTGCCAACCGGTAAGCCTTCGCGAATGCGCCCCCCGCGAAGCCCAGAAGGCTCGGGCTCTGCTCGAAGATGAACGGCAGTTCCATCCGCTCGCGCGCGATTGTGTCGGTCCAGCTGTCGCTCCGCTTCTCCGGCTGATACCGCCACTTGAGCAGGTGAACGAGAAGCGTGGTGAGGCGGCTCTTGACCTCGCGTTGATCGAAGCGCCCCAAGCTTTCGATCTCCTCCGCGAGATTTTCCCAATCGAGATCTGCAGCCCGCTTGCTGCGCAGGGCGTGTCCCTGTGCTTGCGTCCATTCATTGAAGTCGCTGTCATAGGAAGTGGAGCGGGATGCGGTCTTCGTGCTCATGACGCAATACTAGAACAGGAAGTACCGCTGCGCCATCGGCAGCACCTCGGCCGGCTCGCAGGTGAGGAGCTCGCCGTCGGCGCGGACCTCATAGGTTTCCGGGTCGACGTCGATATGCGGCGTCGCCGAATTGTGGATCATCGATTCCTTCGAGATGCCGCGGGTGTGGCGGACCGGCAGGAGCTGGCGCGACAGGCCGAGGACGTCGCCGAGCCCGTCGGCGACCGCCGCCTGGCTGGCGAAGGTCACGGCGGAGTGGGTCATCGCCTTGCCGTAGCCTCCGAACATCTGGCGATAATGCACCGGCTGCGGCGTCGGGATCGAGGCGTTGGGGTCGCCCATCGCAGCGGCGGCGATCGTCCCCATCTTGATCACCATGTCCGGCTTCACGCCGAAGAAGGCGGGGGACCAGACGACGAGGTCGGCGAGCTTGCCGATCGTCACCGACCCGACCCATTCGTCGAGGCCATGGGTGATCGCCGGGTTGATGGTGTACTTGGCGATGTAGCGCTTGACCCGGAAATTGTCGTTGCCGGCATGGTCCTCCGGCAGGCTTCCGCGCTGCACCTTCATCTTGTGCGCAGTCTGCCAGGTGCGGATCAGCACCTCGCCGACCCGCCCCATCGCCTGGCTGTCGGACGCCATCATCGAGAAGGCGCCCATGTCATGGAGGATGTCCTCGGCCGCGATGGTCTCTTTCCTGATGCGGCTTTCGGCGAAGGCGACGTCCTCCGGGATGGTGGGGTCGAGATGGTGGCAGACCATGAGCATGTCGAGATGCTCGTCGATGGTGTTGATGGTGTAGGGCCGGGTCGGGTTGGTCGAGGACGGGAGGACGTTCGCGAGCCCCGCCACCTTGATGATGTCCGGTGCATGGCCGCCGCCGGCGCCCTCGGTGTGGTAGGCGTGGATGGTGCGGCCCTTGAAGGCGGCGATCGAATCCTCGACGAAGCCCGACTCGTTCAACGTGTCGGTATGGATCATCACCTGGACGTCGAACTCGTCGGCGATCGAGAGGCAGCAGTCGATCGCGGCCGGTGTCGTCCCCCAGTCCTCGTGGAGCTTGAGGGCCGCCGCCCCGCCCCGGATCTGCTCTTCGAGGGCCGAGGGCAGCGAGGCGTTGCCCTTGCCGGCGAAGGCGAGGTTCATCGGGAAGCCCTCGGCCGCCTGGATCATCCGCCCGAGATGCCAGGGGCCAGGCGTGCACGTGGTGGCGTTGGTCCCGGTCGCCGGGCCGGTGCCGCCGCCGAGCATGGTGGTGACGCCCGACATCAGCGCCTCCTCGATCTGCTGCGGGCAGATGAAGTGGATATGCATGTCGAGACCGCCGGCGGTGATGATCTTGCCCTCGCCGGCGATGGCCTCGGTGCCGGGGCCGATGATGATGTCGACGCCGGGCTGGACGTCCGGGTTGCCCGCCTTGCCGATGCCGGCGATCTTGCCGTCCTTGATGCCGATGTCGGCCTTGACGATGCCCCAGTGGTCGATGATCAGCGCGTTGGTGATCACCGTGTCGACCGCGCCCTCGGCCCGCGTGATCTGGCTCTGGCCCATGCCGTCGCGGATCACCTTGCCGCCGCCGAACTTCACCTCCTCGCCATAGATGGTGAAGTCCTGCTCGACCTCGACGATCAGCTCGGTGTCGGCGAGGCGAACCTTGTCGCCGACGGTCGGCCCGAACATCTCGGCATAGGCGGAGCGGGGAATGCGTTGGGGCATGCGGTCACCTTTCGGGCAGGCGTTGGAAGACCAGGCTCCTCGCGGCGGCCCGATCGATGGCCACCGTTGCCGAGGCGCCGGCGGCGCGGTTCAATTCGGCGATCAGGAAATCTGCAAATCCCGCGCCATCGGAGCGAAAGCGCGAGAGTGCATCGGCAACGGCATCTCTTTCGGCGATCACGAACTTATCGAACTCAAGCAGACCTTCGACCACGGACGCAAGTTTCGACTTCTCGAAGAGCGGCGACCGTCGAAGGCTCCACACCGTTTCGGCCAGAACCACCAGGTTGATGTACCCCGGCTCCTCGACGGTCAGCTCTTCCTCGATGAAGCGGGTCGCGACCGGCGACCAGACCGGATCGTCGTCGAGCAGGTAGCGGAGGAGCACGCTCGAATCGATGCCGATCACGGATCCGGGTCCGTCCGGTTCGGGTCCGTCCGGCGGGCCACGGTTTCGGCGATGGCCTCGTCGATATCCATCGGCGCAGGCAGCGGGCCGAAGAGTCCCTTGAGATGGCGGAGACTGTCTTTCTGCGCGACGAGCCGCACCTCGCCGTCCGGCGTGGTCACGAACTGCACGGTGCCGCCCGGCTTCAGCCCGATGGCCTTCCGGACTTCGAGCGGAATCGTCGCCTGGCCCTTCCGGGAGGTCTTGGCGTCATAGACGGCCATATCCCGCGGTCCTACTTTTCGGTCTTTGCCCTACCTGAGGCGAAGGGTAGGGAGCGCTTCGCCAGTTGTCCAGCCGGGACCGAGTGGCATCCGATACCGGCACTCAGACGATGAAGTCGCCTTCGCCGAGCCGGTGGATGTCGACGACGCGGATGACGAAATCGGCCCGGCCGTCGCCGTCGGTGTCGGCGCGCACGGTGGCGTCGCCCGCCTTCACCCGGTAGCGGAGTTCTCCAGCCTCGCCGCTGAACGGCAGCCTGCCGATGAAGTCGAACGCGTCGTCCTCGGTTGTCGCCGTGTTGGCGTCGATGGCGGAGACGTCGATCAGGTCCTTGCCGCGGACGAAGTCCAGGATCTCGTCTTTCCCGGCGTTGAGCTCCGCGAAGGCGAAGGTGTCCTTGCCCCGGCCGCCCTTCAACACGTCCGCGCCGTCGGCGCCGAGGAGGATGTCGTTGCCCTTGTTGCCCTTGAGGAAGTCGTCGCCGTCGTCGCCGGTCAGCGTGTCGTCGCCCTTCTTGCCGCGCACCTCGTCGTTTCCGCCGCCGCCATGGATGACGTTGTCCTCGTCGTTGCCCTTGACCAGGTCGTTGGAATTGCCTCCCCAGATTTCCAGGCCGTCGCCGATCTCGGTGGCGAGGGTGATGCCCGACTTGCCCCACTTGATCTGCATCCAGGCGCTGTCGGCGCTGTCGCGGAACTCGTTGGCGTGGGCGACGTCGCCGCTCCAGACCGGCAGGTAGGATTTGTCCTTGTTCAGGTAGCCGCTCGACTTGACCCAGCCCTCGGGCAGCACCGCCTTCTCGACCGCCTCGGCGGTGCCTTCCGGCGTGTCGTTGGCGAGGTTCACCGACTTGAGGATGTAGACGTTCCCCCAGGGGTCGGTGACGTAATACTGGAGTTGCGGGTTCCCGCCGGAATCCTCGGCGTAGAATATGTTCTCGTGGTTCTTGTCGTTGCTGTTGTACTGGATCGTGCCGGGGAGCGGCGTGAGGACGACGTAGCCGGCCTGGGCCGAGTCCGGCAGCGGCGGCGTGTAGCCGGTATAGTCGTCCGCGTCGAAGGGGTAGATGCGGTTCTCGACGGCGGCCACCGACTGCCAGGTGAAGCCTTGGGTATCCGTGAAGTAGGTGTAGACGCCGGTGGGCTCGTAAGGGCTGCCGAGGACGTTCAGGACGTCGAACTTCGGCCCGCGCGGGGTGTTCAGGATGAATCCGGCATCGGGGGTGTAGGTCGCCCACTCCTCTTCGGTGATCGGATTGTCGCCGGCCGCAAGGTACACGACCATCTGGCCCATGTAGTCGGAGCCGACGCCACGGAGATCAGCGATTTCGAAGCCCATGGTCCACCTCCCCATTATGCCGCGCGGCCGTTCCGGCGCGGGCATGCCGAGATGTGCGACGCCGCCCGCCGGCCGCTTCCTCCCGGATAGCGTTCGGCGCGCGCCCGGGGCAACGGCAAAAATTGGCCGCGTCTGGCGCCCGGGGCCGCCCACTTCTCCGGCTCGGCGATGCCGCAGGATGCGCCGGTGACGGGTGATGTGCAATCCGGGCCCGTCCCGGGCCGGCTGCTCTCGGCGATCCGGGGCCATCCGGATTTTCCGGCCGCGATGCGGCAGTAGCTGGTGGAGCTTGTCGGCGTCCATGCACGCTACCGGCTGCTCAACCGGTTGATCAGCGAGTCGCGGCCGGCGGGTCGCGATCAGACGCCCAGTTTCCCCGCGACCTTCTGGCGGTCGTCGGGGACGATCAGGAAGGGATTGCGTCGAAAACGGACGCTTCGACGGCGTCCTCGTCGAACGACACGGTCCGCGTCGCCCCGTGTCGGCGGTTCCGGACCGAGATCAGGCAATCGCCAAAGTCCACGCGCGTGCGGGCAAATATCCGAACTGCATCCCGGATGTCCTGGCGGTTCTCGAGAATGAACTCGGAGCGTTCCAGGATGCGTTGAAGGACCTCGATGATGCTCGCCCGGCTGGCCTTGAAGCGGCGTCCCAACGTCCAGACCGTCTCGGCAAGAACGAGGTCGGAGACGAAGAGACCCGATGGGGCCGCGTTCAGGATGAACCGCCGTGCCGCCGCCGCTTGCAGCGGGTCGTCGTCGATGAAGATTCTCAACAGAACATTGGTGTCCAAGCCGATCACTTGACCGCCAACTTCCTCGATCGCGGCGCATCAGACACATGCCCGTGCGTCCGTCGTCGCGTGATCCGCTCGTCCTCCTCCGCGAGGTGATCGCCGATCGCCTCGTCGATCGACGCCTGCGTCAACGGCCCCTCGCTCAGGTCCACATGCTTGTTCAGCATGCCGAACAAATCGCTGACGGGCTTGTTGCGTGCGATGATCTCCACCCGGCCGTCGTCGCTGACATAGAAATCGACGATGTCACCGGCTTCCAGGCCGAAAAATTCGCGTACGGCAGAGGGGACGGTGATCTGCCCCTTTGACGTCATCCTCGCTTCGTGGTGGGGCATAGGAGATTCCTTACTTTCTGGCGCTCTCCTTACAACATAGCCCTTGTCGGATGATCCGGCCACTCTCGCAGCGATTGCCGTTGAGCCAGAAAAGGCCCTAGCTCCCCAACTCGCCCATGATCTTCTGGTTGAACCCGAACACCAGGCGGTCGCCGCGATAGGGCACCAGCGTCACCGTCCGCGTCTGGCCCGGCTCGAAGCGGACCGCGCTGCCCGCGGCGATGTCGAGCCGCATGCCGCGGGTCTTGTCGCGGTCGAAGCGGAGCGCGGCGTTGGTCTCGTAGAAGTGGTAGTGCGAGCCGACCTGGATCGGCCGGTCGCCGGTATTGGCGACGTCGAGCGTCACGGTCGGCTGGCCGGCGTTGAGCTCGATGTCGCCGCCCTTGGTGAAGATTTCGCCGGGGATCATGCCTCTCTCCTCAAGCCGCCCGCCGGGCGGCGCAATCCGCGCCGTCGCGGCGCACACGCTCGCTCGATGCAGGGTATTTCGCGAGCTTCCCCGCCGGGCGGACCGGGCGGCGGACCAGTTCGCCGCTGCAATTGGGACAGCTTCCGCCGAAGACCGCCGCCGCACAGTCCGCGCAGAAGGTGCACTCGAAGGTGCAGATCATGGCGTCGCGGGTGTCCGGCGGCAGGTCGCGGTCGCAGCATTCGCAGTTCGGACGGAGCGCCAGCATCGCGGGCTATCCCGCGCCGAAGGCGAGCACGAGGCCGATCGCGGCAGCGATCCCGCCGAGCACGCGCGACAGGACCTCGGCCGCCGACTTGCCGATCCCGACTCCCGAGCCGAGGAGCAGGCCGAGGCCAATGCCGGCGGCATGAAGGAGGGCCGTGGCGAGCGCGAAGCCGATGCCGTAGGGCAGCGCAGTCGCGGCGCCGAGTTCGCCGCCATGGGCGAAGCCGTGGAAGAGGGCAAAGACCGCGACCAGCGTCGCCCCGAGCGCCACCGGCAGCCGCACCGCCGCGGCGATCAGCAGGCCGAGCGCCACCACCGAGGCGAGGATCGCCGGCTCGACGAAGGGCAGGGAGACGCCGGCCAAGGCCAGCAGGTAGCCCAGGGCCATGGTGCCGACGAAGGCGCCGGGCACGACCCACAGCGCGCGGCCGCCGATCGTCGCCGCCCACAGGCCGACCGCGACCATCACCACGATGTGGTCGAGGCCGAACAGCGGGTGGGAGAAGCCCGACATGAACGAGCCGTGGTCGTTCGGGTCGAGGTGGGCGAAGGCCGGCGCGGTGGCCGCGAGGATGAGGGCGGCCGAGACGCCAAATCGCTTGAGCATGTCGTTCTCTCCGTAGGTTCAGCGGATGGGGTTGTGGACGGTGACGAGCTTGGCGCCGTCGGGAAAGGTGGCTTCGACCTGAACGTCGTGGATCATGTCGGCGATGCCGTCCATGACCTGGCCGCGGGCGACGACATGGGCGCCGGCATCCATCAGGTCGGCGACGGTACGCCCGTCGCGGGCGCCTTCGACGACGAAATCCGTAATCAGCGCAATCGCTTCGGGGTAGTTGAGCTTAACCCCGCGCTCGAGCCGCCGGCGCGCCACGATGGCCGCCATGGCGATGAGCAGCTTGTCCTTTTCACGCGGCGTCAGGTTCATGCATCCCCCTCAGAGAGTCCATACCCGCGGCATCGGCGCGCCGCGGACCAAGGCTATGGCCCGGGTGGCCATGGCGCGGAGCGCCTGTCCGCCCGGAGCGATCATGCGCGCCATGAGCAGTCCGTCGAACGCGCTCACCCCGGCCTCCCCCGGCATCCCGTCGAGCGCCTCGCGGAGCGGATCGACGAAACGCCCGGCGTCCGGTGCGACGAGCACCATCGTGGCGAAGGCGATTGCGCCGCGCCCCGTCGCCGCGCCATTCATCACGGAAGCGGCGTCGCCTTCAAGCCTGGTCGTGTCGGCGAAGATCAGGCGGCCGTTGCGGCGGATGCGCCAGGCGTCGGTCATCGCGATGTCGGTGAGGCTTTCCCCCATCGCCGTCCGTCCGAGCACCACGGCCTCGAGCGCGAGCAGCGTCGCGCCGTGGTCGACATCGGCGGCGAGGCTGCGGGCGAGGGCCGAGCGGTTGAAGACGATGGTTTCCTGCGGCAGCCAACAGAGGTGCCCGTCCCCCGAGACGGAGAGCCGCGTGTCGACCCGCGCCGTCCCGGAGGAGCGGCGGTAGATGCGCTCGGCCGCCTGGGAGGTGACCAGCGCCGCCGCCCCCGGTCCCACCGATACCTCGGTCTCGAAGCGGTCGCCCCCCGTCATCCCGCCGGCGGTGTTGAGGAGGACGGCCTCGATCGGGGCGTCGGGCAGGGTCCTGGGCTCGCGGATCCGTGACGACCCGGCTTGGTGCATCCCGGCAATTCGGGATCGCCCATCGACGGCCTGGACCGAGATTCGCGCCAGGCCGCGGGCCCGCTGCAACACGGGAGGAGCGGCCGGCGCGGTGTATGGTCCGGGAAGGACGGCTACGGCAGAAGGCGTCATGAATCCCCGTCACGGTTCGATGCGCCATTCATGCAAGCTTGACGCCACGGTGTCGAGGTGGGCGCGCCGGTTCGGGCGGCTCCGCGATACGCCGCCCGATCTTACGGCAGTATGCCCAAGAAACCGGCATTTGATTTCGGATCGACCCTTGCCAGGATCACCGAGCTTTGGTTGAGATCAGCCCAGAGCCACTCGGGTGCGATCGATCGAACCGGAAAAGGGCCGCGGAGGGACGGAATGAAGGAATTCAAGGTCAACCCGGAATTCGCAATAACCGATGAGCAGGCACTTCGACGTCTGTTTCCCGGCCAGACTCCGCTGGCCATTCATAAGGTCCAGGGTTCCCTCGACAAGCATGCGCAAGCCTTTATCCGACGTTCGCCGTTCCTCTGCATCGGGACCCAGAATTTGAATGGCAAAGCTGACGTCAGTCCTCGCGGCGACCCGGTTGGCTTTGTCAAGATTCTCGATCAACACACGCTGGCAATTCCGGATCGGCCGGGCAACAACCGCCTCGATACCCAGGTCAATATTCTTGCCAACCCCAGCGTTGGACTGTTGTTCATCATTCCGGGGTTCGACGACACATTGCGTGTGAACGGGCAAGCCAGTCTGGTGAATCATCCTGAAGTCCTCAAGAGCATGAGCATTAAAGATCGCATGCCCACGCTGGCGATTGTGGTCAAAGTGAGTGAGGTCTTTCTGCATTGCGCCAAGGCCTTCCGGCGCTCTCACCTGTGGAATCCGGATCATTTTCAGGATCGCGCCGACATGCCGTCGCTGTCAAAGATCGTCCTGGATCAGACAACCGGCGCGCCAAGCGATGACGCGGAAATGCGCAAGATCGATGACGACCTCGAAGAGGAATACAAGAAAACGCTTTACTGAGGTCTGGCGAGGAGAGCGTGCGTCGTAGGCACGCATCCGCGGAGTTGGCCTGTTGGCCCCTTCCCCACCAGTGCGCCGGTGACATTGCTTCCGGCTTGTCGTCAAGGACGGCGATTCAGCACGATGCCTCTTATTGGCTTTGTTCTGCCAAGACTCCCGACCTGCGACATGGCACCCGGTTTTCCTATTCTTCCGCCTTTTCTGATTCTTCCGCCTCTTCTGAGCAAAGAATAGCAGTCCATATCGGTGGTAATTACTACGAAATCACCCTATTCTATGTTACAAATTCAGTTGATTGCCAAGATGTTTGTGTATATAAACAGGTGAACCAGAGTTAAATCGTACATTTGATGATACAGTTAATGTCTAATGATTGAAATACCGTTCGACCCGCGCGGCTCCCTGGTTATACCTTCCGCCTCATCCCGGACCTTCAGCCCCGCATAAAGCTCCACGCCGATGCCTCGTGGCCCCGCGCCAGTCGAGGCTTCCCGCAGCGCCGAGAACTGCCCCGCGGTCAATCGGATCACCATCCTGAATCGCAGGCCAGCGGAACCTGCCGTCCTCAGGGGAGATGAGAGGTCGCCTCGACCGGGCTGCCAATGTACAATGGCCTTCTCGCAATCACCGAGGTGATACATGAAAGCGTTGGTAACAGGCGGCGCCGGGTTCATTGGCTCCAACCTGGCCCGGCTTCTGCTCGATCAGGGTTGGGAGGTTGTCGTTCTCGACAATTTCCTATCTGGATATCGCCAGAACCTCTTTCCAAACAGCTCGCGATTCGGCTTTGTGGAGGGCGACATCCGCGATGCCGCTGCCGTGGGGCAGGCGATTGCCGGGTGCGATATCGTCTTCCACCTTGCCGCGTCCGTAGGCAATAAGCGGAGCATCGACCGACCTCTCGTTGATGCCGAAATCAATATCCTCGGCACCATTCAAGTCTTGGAAGCCGCCCGCGCTGCCGGCGTCCGCAAGATCGTCGTCTCCTCCTCGGCCGGCATCTTCGGCGAACTGAAGACGCTGCCAATCGCCGAGGACCATCCCGTCGACCCTGATACGCCCTACGGTGTGTCGAAATTGGCCGAGGAGAAGGTAAGTCTGGCGTATCACAAGCTCTACGGCTTGGAGGTGGTTTGTCTCCGCTACTTCAACGTCTATGGGCCTAACCAGCGCTTCGATGCCTATGGCAACGTGATTCCCATATTCGCCTTCAGCGTCATCAAGGGCGCGCCGATCACGGTCTTCGGAGACGGCGAGCAGACCCGGGACTTCGTCAACGTATCGGACGTCGCTCGCGCGAATCTCAATGCCGCCCAGGCCAAGGGCGTGAGCGGTTCCTTCAATATCGGCAGCGGAACGCGGATCTCGATCAACAAGCTGGTCGCTGCGTTGAAAGCGATCACCGGCGGTGGCTTCGAGGTGATCTACGGCCCGCCTCGTGCCGGTGACGTCCGCGACAGCCTGGCCGACATTTCCCGCGCGCGAGAGAGCTTCGCTTACACGCCCTCAGTCGAGCTTATGGTGGGCCTGAACGAATACATGGCGTGGGCGCGAACAAAAGCAGCCGCCCCAGCATCCGAGCAGGACGCGGACGCTAAGGTATCTTGTTCGGAATGCCCGACGACTGCTACCCGATGAACTCACGACGAACTTGAGCTCATCTATCAAAGCGACCGGGCGCGTAGGAGCCGTTGGGTCGCAAGTTCGAAATAATGGCGTCGAACATGCGGATTCCCGAGGCGCTTACAGTCCCTTCTCGGTTGTCCACAATTCCCACTGGTCAGATTGACGGCTTCACTCCTTGTCCTTAAGAGGCCGTTTGGAAGATCGCGCGTGGGGGTTCCGTGGGGGATTGGTTTGTGATTCGAGCTCTGGATGTGGACGAAAACAGAGCCGGGGGTCGAATGGCCCAGATCGCTACGAAGACGAAGCGCTATCCGGACCTGTCGGACGAGGAGTGGGAGCGGATCGCCCCTTGATGCCCGGCACCCGGTCGGCCTTGCCGTCCGCGACAAGTTGATTTCCGCGAGGTGAAGGTCGGCTGGCGGCTGCATAACTCTCTTCTTGGCGCTGACAACTGTATTTACAATATTCGCACTTCATATCGGCCAAGACCGTGGGGCGGATGAGCTGTCCTTTCGGGGGCTGACAGGCGGACGGTGGCAAAATGGACGTCTTAGTCCTTGGTGTTTCAGGCATGCTCGGGAGCATGGTCTTTCGCCTGCTCGGCGAGCGCCCGGACTGGCGGGTCGTCGGCACCGCCCGCTCGCCGTCGGTCCGCACGCGGTTCCCCGCCGGCGCCGACATCCGGACCGACGTCGCCGTGGAAGACCTTGCCGGCCTGGCCGGCCTCCTTCGCGATGCGCGACCCGAAGTGGTGATCAACTGCATCGGGGTGGTGAAGCAGGCGGCGGCGAGCCGCGATCCGCTCCTGACGCTTCCCATCAACGCGCTCCTGCCGCATCAGCTGGCGCGGGTTTGCGATCTCGGCGGCATCCGCCTCGTGCATATCAGCACCGACTGTGTTTTCAGCGGCCGCGCCGGCAGCTACCGCGAGAGCGACGTGCCCGACGCCGAAGACCTTTATGGCCGCTCGAAGCTCCTCGGCGAGGTTGACACTCCGAATGCGATCACCCTCCGCACCTCCATCGTCGGTCCCGAACCCTCGGGCGCCCAGGGATTCGGTCTCCTCGAGTGGTTCCTCAGGCAGCCGGGGCCCGTGAAGGGCTTCGCCAGGGCGATCTTTTCAGGCCTGACGACGGACGAACTGACGCGTGTCGTTGCCGATTTCGTTATACCGCGCCCCGAGCTTTCCGGCGTCTATCAGGTCAGCGCCGCGCCGATCAGCAAGTATGACCTGCTCCTCCTCTTCGCCGCCGCCTACCGGCGCACGTTCGCCATCGAGCGCGACGAGGGGCTGGTCATCGATCGCTCGCTCGATTCGAGCCGGTTCCGCGCCGCCACGGGCTACGCGCCGCCCGACTGGCCGTCGATGGTCGCGGCGATGCGGAGCCTCGACCGGCGCGAGGAAGGGAGACAGCCATGACTAGGTTCGACGGCAAGACCATTCTGATCACCGGCGGCACCGGCTCGTTCGGCAACGCTGTGATCCAGCGCTTCCTCAAGACCGACATCAGCCAGATCCGCGTCCTGTCGCGGGACGAGAAGAAGCAGGAGGACATGCGGCTCTCGATCCGCGATCCGCGCCTGCGCTTCTATATCGGCGACGTGCGCGAGCCGACGAGCATCGTCGACGCCGTGCGGGGTTCGCAGTTCATCTTTCACGCCGCCGCACTCAAGCAGGTGCCG
>JALHRF010000157.1:0-11452 GCA_022841545.1 Bauldia sp.
GCCCAACAGCGCCTGCACCGCGTCCTCACCTCCGATCCTGGCATGGGCATCGCGCGCCACGCCGACGCAGGCTACGAGGACGCCATCGCCGCCGCACACGCACAATCCGTCGATTTACCCATGATCCCGCCCCCAGATCACCAACCCTAAAAAACACCAACCCACGGAGCACCAAGGATGATCACCGACGCCCCAGACCCTGTTTACGTTCGCCTCTCGCACCTCCAATCTGACCTCAAATTGTCCCTGAATGAGCTTCGCGGCACCGGCATTGACGGCTCGGTAACGCTCGCTGATGTCGAGGCGGCGCCGCGTCCGCCGGCTCGGGCTCCGCGACCGACGGGCGAGGAGGCCCCACGCGCCCCGCAGAAGCGGGCCGGCTTCGATCCGGCCGAGATGCGGAAGGCGATTGCGCTGGCCATGGGGCGCTCGAAGCGGGAGATTCCGCACTACTATCTGTCGAGCACCATCGATCTCGGCCGGGCGATGGCCTGGCTAGCCAGGGCCAATGAGGGCACAGAGCCGGAAGAGCGGTTGATCCCCGGCGTGCTCTTCCTCAAGGCGTCGGCGCTGGCGCTCCGCGAGACGCCACAGCTCAATGGTTTCTGGGGCGAGGACGGATTCCGCCCCGGCGCCGGAATCCACGTCGGTTCGGCGATATCGCTCCGCGGCGGCGGCCTCGTCGCGCCGGCCATCCACGACGCGGACCAGAAGCCGCTCGCCGAGCTCATGGCCGCGCTCCGCGACCTCGTCACCCGCGCCCGCACCGGTGGGCTGAGGAGCTCCGAGCTGATGGACCCGACCGTTACCGTGACCAGCCTGGGGGAGCGCGGCGCCGACTCCGTGATCGGCGTCATCTACCCGCCCCAGGTCGCGATCATCGGCTTCGGCCGGATCGCCGAGCGCCCGAGCGTATGGGAAGGGCGGGTGCGGAAGCGCCCCACCGTCTCGGCCAGCCTCGCCGGCGACCACCGCGCGAGCGACGGCCATCTTGGCGGCCTTCTGCTCGCCGCCATCGACCGCCTTCTGCAGGAGCCAGACAAGCTATGAGCGATGTGGACGTCCGCGCCGTGCTCCTCGAGGAAATCGGCAATATCGCGCCGGAGGCCGATCTTGCCGCGCTCGATCCCAAGGCCGACATGCGGGAGGCCCTCGACATCGACTCGATGGACATCCTCAACCTGGTCACGGCCATCCACAAGCGCCTCGGTGTGAACATTCCCGAGCTCGACTACCCGAAGCTGGTGACGCTCGCCGGCGCCGTCGCCTATGTCGAGGCTGCCCTGAGGAAGGCAGCGAAGCGATGAACCGAGTCGCGACAAGGCCTGTCGGGTCGTCGCGCGACGCAATGCGCGCCGTGGCCATGCGCGAGGTCACGATCCCGCCGCTAGGCCTCGCGGGCACGCTCCGCCAGCCCGCTGACGCCACATGCATGGTGGTGTTCGCCCATGGCAGCGGATCGAGCCGGTTCAGCCCGCGCAACAACGCGGTCGCCGAGGGATTTGCCGCGCGCGGGATCGCAACCCTCCTGTTCGACCTGCTCACCCCGGCCGAGGAAGGCGACCGGTCAAACGTATTCGACATCCCGCTGCTTGCGGAGCGTCTCGCCGATGCGGTCGCCTGGGTGCAGCACGAGCCCGGTCTGTCGGGGCTGCCGCTCGGCCTGTTCGGGGCGAGCACCGGCGCTGCCGCGGCCCTCGTTGCCGCGGCGCAGCTCCCGGGCGCGATCCGCGCGGTGGTCTCCCGTGGCGGGCGGCCCGACCTCGCCGGCGACGCACTCGCGCGGGTGAGGGCGCCGACGCTGTTGATCGTAGGCGGCGCCGACTACGACGTCATCGCGTTGAACGAGGAGGCGGCTGCGCACATCACCGCACCGAAGGCGTTGAAGATCGTGCCCGGCGCGACGCATCTGTTTCCGGAGCCGGGAGCGCTCCAAACCGTCGTCGACCTCGCAGCGCACTGGTTCCTGGATCATCGTGTCGGCGGATAGGTGAAGACCCTTGGGCCCCTTCCGAGTTCGCGCTCCTTGCGCTTGTCAAGGCCGAGGCGCTGCCGCCCAGGCAGACTACTGTCGGACCGAGGATGATCGGGGGACGTTCATGAGGGCGCTCGCTGTTGGGATTTGCCTCGTCATGATTCCGCCCGAGGCTTTCGCCGGCGCCTTCGACCGCGCCAAAATCTACGACAAGCTCGGCTTCGCCGAGGCGGCGGTCGAGGCCTGCCCGCGGCTCAAGGTGAATCCACAGGGCGTGCTCGAGCTGATGAAGTCGCTCGACGCCGACGATCAGGCGGCGCTCGCCTCGGGATTGTCGATGATCGAGCGGCATAAGCAGGCGAGCGCCCAGCTCTTCGCGCTTCTCGGCGACGCCGCATGCGACGCGGCCCTCGACTTCGAGCAGAAGCTCGGCATCGACATTTTCATTGAGAACTGAGGCAGGCTCCTCGTCGCGCCGACGCTATTCCTCCAGCGAGACGACATGGGCCACGATGTTCTCGATCTCGTCCTTGCCGAGGAGATAGAACGCCGCCTCGGGCATGCCTGAGTGCATCGTCGGAAAGACGATGCGGGCGTCGATCTGCTCGGGCGACCGGAAGCCGGCGATCGATGCGAAGCTTGGCGGAAGCTGCTTGGCGGCGCCGTCGGGCGTGACGTCGTGACAGAGCGCGCAATGCTCGGCGGCGAGTTCCGCGCCCTTGGCGGTATCGCCCTGCGCAAGAGCCGGTGAAGCCAGCGCCGCCACGAATGGCAGGCAGACGGCGATCGCGTGGCAGCGCGACTCAAACCAAATCGCCTCCGGCAAACCCGGTGCGGTTCACCGCTGCCGTCAACCACTCGGCCACCCATGCCTGGAGGCGCGCCCATCACATAGCGATTGCCCGCGCCACGGGGAAGGGTGCCTCCGGCGCCGTTGACGACGCCCTCAAGTGCCGGTTACTTCGCCTCAGGCAAGGTTATCACGTTCCCCGGTGCCGTGCTTCTGCGTGGCCAGGCGTTCGCGGGCTGCGGATTCCACTCGCGCCGCCGCTTCCGGAAAGTGGGTGATGAAGCCGTCGAAATCCGCCCGCCAAATGACCAGGCATTGCGTATCCTCGAGCGCCCGGACGCTGGCCGATCGCGGCAGGTGCTTGACGGTCGCGACCTCGCCGAAGAAATCCCCCGGGCCGAAATAGGCCAGCACCACCGGGTTCGGTGCATCGATCTCCTTGACCACCTCGACTTGCCCGGAAACGATCACGAAGAACGCGGAGCCGACGCGACCTTCCCGGATGATCGTCTTGCCGGCGGGAAAGGTTTCGAGGCGCGTGGACCGGGCGATCAGGTCAAGTTCATTCGGCTGCAAATTGCCGAAGAGCGCCGTGTCTTTCAGCAAGTCCACTATTTCCATTTCCCATGTCCCCCGCGCTAGAGGCGCCAACGTTCTGGCACAGCCAAGCAAGCTACATGGCTTCTGCAAGAGCCGGAAGCCTGGGCTTCCTGCACGTTTCCTGCCGCCCGACTTGCGCCGGAGGCGGCGGATCGCTATGTCGGCGGTGTCACGCCGGAGCAGAGGAGAAAGTTCATGCAAGCCACTGTTCGCATCCCGGCTGGCGAGACCGTGAGCGCCTGACACGTGCCCCGCGCGGTCCGCGTGACCGGCGGTACCTGACAGGCGTCCCCCTCGACCAGCCCGAATTCGCTGCTGCCGGCTCGGCCGGCGGCTGTCTTCGTGCGCCCCGCTCCATGTGGGGCAAGGGATGGTCGAAACCAATGACGGACAATTCCAACCGGCTGGCCGCTCTCGGCTGGTCGAACCACTTCGCCGCGCAGCTCGATGCGGACGAGCTTCAAACGCATGTCCCGGCCCGCGTGCTCGCCGTGCACCGGAACGGCCTCGATGTCGCAGGGGCGGACTTCGAGGGGCGGGTCGCGCCGCTCCCGAGCGACGGCGACGAGGACAGGGCGACGGTCGGCGACTTCGTGCTGATCGAGAGGGAGATGCGGCGGCCGCGACGGCTGCTTTCCCGGAAGAGCCTGTTCAAGCGGAAGGCGGCGGGCGCCGACCGCCGCGTGCAGCTGATCGCCGCCAATGTCGATACGCTCCTCATCGTCACCTCCTGCAACCGCGACTTCAACGTCGCGCGCCTCGAACGCTACCTGGCGCTCGCACGGGAGGCGGAGGTGACGCCGCTCGTGGTGCTGACCAAGGCCGACCTGGTCGATGATCCCAGCGTTTACATCACCGCCGCAGCGCGGCTGATGCCGGGGTTGTTCGTCGCGTGCCTCGATGCGCGCGATCCCGAGGCGGCGGCCCGGTTCGCGCCGTGGTGCGGACCTGGACAGACCGTGGCGCTGGTCGGATCCTCCGGCGTGGGCAAGTCGACGCTGGTCAATACGCTGACCGGCGAGGGCCGGCAGGCGGTGGCCGGCATTCGCGAGGATGACGCCCACGGCCGCCACACCACGACGGGCCGGTCGATGCACCGGCTCGCCGCCGGCGGCTTCATGATCGACACCCCCGGCATGCGGGAGCTGCAGCTCGCCGACGTCGAAGCCGGCATTGAGGACGTCTTCGCCGACATATCCGACGCGGCTGCTGCATGCCGCTTCACCGATTGCCGTCACGAGAACGAACCCGGATGTGCGGTGCGGGCTGCAATCGAGGCGGGAGCACTCGGTGAGGACCGGCTCCGGCGGTTCCGGAAGCTCGTCGCGGAAGAGGCCCGGAACTCCGCATCGCTCCGCGAGCGCAGGGCGCGGGAGCGGGGCTTCGGCCGCATGGTGAAATCTATCGTTAAAGCCAAGGACACGCGGTGGGATCGATGAGCGCGATGTTCTATAGTCGTGATCCAGGGGAGGCAGGCATGACGGACTGGAAGACCAACGGCGTGCGGGTGATCCCGGGCGACCAGCTCGATCCGAACACGGCGCAGACGCCCGGCATGGACCGGGCGGCGGCGATCAATCTCGCGCGCGTCGGGGCGCAGAAAATCTGGGCGGGCACGGTGAAGATCCACGCCAACGCCAAGACCGGCGCCCACCATCACGGCGCGCTCGAGAGCGTCATCTACGTCCTGAAGGGCAGGGCGCGGATGCGTTGGGGCGACCGCCTCGAGTTCGTCGCCGAGGCCGGCCCCGGCGACTTCATTTTCGTCCCGCCTTATGTTCCGCACCAGGAGATCAATGCGTCGTCCGACGAGACGCTCGAATGCGTTGTGGTGCGGAGCGACAACGAGGCGGTCGTGGTCAATCTCGACATCGAGCCGGTGGAGAAGCCCGAGCACGTTCCGTGGGTGGATCCGATCCACAAGCACCCGTAGGGTCGTGCCTTCCCTCTCCCGTTCGGCTGCCACAACGGGGCCCAAGACACGCATCGACATTCAGCCGCGAGGTCATCCCGTGAAGCCTTTCCTGCCTGCCACCCTGATCCTCTCCGCGCTCCTCGTCACACCCGCCGCCGCTCACCCTTGCGACGGCGATGCGATCGACCGGGCGACGCCGCTCCTCCAGCTCCACTTCGAGGATCCGCAAGCCGACGTCGGAGTGAGCGACGAGGTGCGGGAACTCGCACCGATCAAGGCGCTCAAGGGCAGCGGCAGGTTCGATGTGCTGGAAGTGTGGGGCTACATTTACAAGGCCGAGTATCGCATGCGGTTCATCTATGCGCAGATCCCGGACTCCTGCGTCCTGATGGGGCAGGAGATCCTCGAGGCGAGCGACCCGTACTAGGTCCGTTCCGGCGTGACGAAGCGAGGGCACATGAGCACGAAGCTTGCGATGATTGCGGCCGTCTTCGTCGCGATGGTGCCGGCGCTGGCGGACGCGGCAGGGCCGGCCTGCGGCGCGTTCACGCTGGTGGGCGGCGAGAAGGGGATCACCGTCGTCGACAACCCGCCGGCGGGCAAGAGCGCCGGCGACGTGCGGGCCGGCTGGCGGAAGCTCGCCGACGAAGCGGGGAACCCGGTCGGCTCGGTTCAGTTCGTGGCGACGCTCACGGAGCCCGGCGCCGAGGGCGGCGACGTGCTCGCCGGCGAATATTTCATCCGGCTCCCGGACGGATATATCGCCAGCCAGACCGTCTACCAGCTTCCGGATTCGACCGATACCAGCCAGAAGGCGCAGAACGCCATCCTGGTCGTGACCGGCGGCACCGGGCCCTACACGGGCGTCATCGGGACGATAGAGCTCGTGGCCGGGACCGCCCCGCGCTACGTGTTCGACCTGCGGTGTCCGTAAGGCCTGACGCCGGGCCCTTGGCGTTGCCGGGTCATGGCGGGTGGGGCCGGATGCCAGCGGCGTCTTGCGGTGCGGCCTTCGCGCGGACGGCGACGAGGCCGCCGCCGATGACCAGCGCCATGCCGAGGAACACCAGCGGCCCGGGAACATGGCGCCAGACGAGCCAGTCGATCACGGCGGTGAAGACGATGACCGAGTAGATGAAAGGCCCCACCTTTTCCGCCGAGGCGTAGCGATAGGCGATGACGATGAGGAGCTGGGAAAAGAACTGGGCGGCGCCGATGGCGAACAGCCACGGCCAGGCGGCGGCGGGGATCGGCCGCCAGTCGATCAGGGCGATCGGCAGCATCATCAGGGACGAGAGCAGGAAGTAGTAAAGGAGGATGCGGTTGGTCGGTTCGGTCGCGCCGAGCCAGCGGACCGACATCATCGCGACCGCGAGGAAGAGCGCGCCGGCGAGCGCGGAAAGATCGCCGAGGTTGAAGCTCTGGCCTTGCGGCTGGAGGACGAGCACCACCCCGGCAAAGCCGATGCCGGCGCCGATCCAGGTCGCGCTCGCAATCGGCTTCCGGGTGACGAACCAGGCGATCAGCGGCATCCAGAGCGGCGCGCTGTAGGCGAGCAGGATGGCGTTGGTGAGCGGGATCAGCGTGATCGAGAAGAAGATCGCGTACCAGCATGCGGTCCCCGTCGCGGCCCGGAGGACATGCATGCGGAGCCGCTCCGTCCGCAGCGACGCGATGCCGTCCCGCGCCGCGATCGGGATCATGCAGAGAAGGCACAGCACGTTCTGGACGAGGAGGATCACGCCGGTGGAGGTATAGCCGCCGGACACCTTGGCCAGCGCGGTCACCAGCGAAACGCAGAAGAAGGCCGCGGTGACGAGGAGGGCTCCCACGAGCAGGTTCTCGGGCCTGTGACCGGTTCCGGTGGTGGCGAGCTCCATGTGGTCCTATTGCTCGAACTGCGGGGTCGAGCGCTTCATGGCGCCGGTGGCGAGTCTGGGCGAGACGATGTCGAGCGCCCGCAGCATCAAGGTCCGCCGCGGCACGATCCTGAGCGGACGGGTGCGCGCGGCCGTTATCATCCAGTCCGCCGCCTCGTCGGGTGTCAGGGCGGGGACGCCGTCATAGGCGCGTGTCGGGGCGATCATCGGCGTGGCGACCAGCGGATAGTACAGCGTCGTCGAACGGACGCCCGATCCCGCCAGCTCCGCGTCGATGACGCGGCTCACCGCGCTCAACGCCGCCTTCGACGCATTGTAGATGCCGAAGAGCGGCGAGGACTCCGGCATCACCCGCCAGCTCGAGACACTGATGACGTGGCCGTCGCCCCGTTCGATCATGCCGGGCACGAGGCCCCGGATCAGCCGGAGGGGGGAAAAGTAGTTGATCGCCATCATCCGCTCGACGTCATGCCAGCGCTCCAGCGATTCCATGAGCGGCCGCCGGATCGACCGGCCGGCATTGTTGATGAGGATGTCGACTCGGCCCACGTTCCGCACCAGCGCGTCGACGGCGTCCATGTCGACCAGATCGGTGGGGATCGCGATCGCCTGGCCGCCGCATGCGGTGATCCGTCCGGCGACCTCGGCGAGCAGTTCGGCGCGGCGCGCCACGACGATCACGGTCGCACCCTCTGCGGCGAGCTTCTCCGCGGCGGCGGCGCCAATCCCCGACGAGGCGCCGGTGACGAGGATTCGCTTGCCGCGGAGATCGACCCGGGATCGCGACGGCAGGCGGGGCAGGGGGCGCATGCCCGCCAGCCGCAGCGAGCGCTTCAGGGACTGCACGGCCGACATCACGCCTTGCACATGGATTTCCCGCGCCCCTCTGCCGCAAACGCAAGAGGTAGCGGTGGGCAAAGCAATCGGCAAGCGGAGCCCCAGGGCGAGCCGGGGCTCAAGGGAGGCGCTCTTCGCAGTCAAAGGCTGAAATGAAGGGTTCGTCCTCGCCCTTATGACAGCCCGACACCCGTCTCGCGCTGGTAGAGGATCAGATCGAGGGACGGGGCCGCCGCATTTCCGGCGATGGCGGAGACGAGCGCATGGGCCTGGCCGCGATGGTGGGTCTGGTGGTTGAAGAAATGCGAGAGCGCCGGGGCGAGCGGCTGGGTCACGTCCTTGGGCTGGACGATGGTGCGGTAAGTAAAGGTCGTAGCCAGATCGGCTTCGCTTAGCCCCTCGACATAGCGGATGATCCGCTCGTCCTCGACCTCGCGCGCAGCCGAGAGCGCACCGAAATCGTCGAACAGAACCTCGTCGAGCCTGGTCTGAACGGGTCCCTCGCCCGTGAACCGGCGCATCCAGATTCGGTCGGCGACGACGACATGATTGAGCGTGCCATGGAGGGAACCGAAGAAGGCGCCGCGCGGCGCCCGGTAGTCGGCATCGGGAAGAGCGCCGGCCGCCGCGTAGAGCCGACGATTGGCCCAGCGGTTGTAGTCGGCAAGCATCGAATAGACCTGCTTCATGGCGTGCCTCCGATCCTGGTGGAGCGAATTTCACACGTGAGTTCCGCCCAATGCGAAGCTCTCGCTCAAATGTCAAATTCAAAAGCTCCACCGGAAACATGGAGTTGGTAATGGTCCTTCCGATTGCGACATTCGCTGATCGTGTCCCGCTGCGTGGTGTAGCTCGTCGTTGGTCACCACGGTCGCCGGCGTTGGCCGAGCTGGTCAGGCTGCAAGGATTGGCGGCGTGTCGAAGGGATCATCGCCTCCTTGTCGCCCGGCATGGGCGAGAACGTTGCGCATCAAGTGGACGCGGCGGCGCTGCCAGGTCGCGGTCAGGATCTTCGACACTTCCGCCTGCCCTCCAGGGCGTCGGAGACCACCAGCTCGACGGCCCGGAGGCCACGGCGGGCCGACTTGCGCAAGAAGGCGATCCAGAACGTCTCGGCCTCGGATGGCCCGATGTCCATGCCGAGAACCTCGCGCCGGCCATCGGACTTGACGCCGAGCGACGATAGCTCAAACACTGAGGTCCGGTGTTCAGCGCGCCTCGCGCCGCGATCCCGAATCCGCCATGCGAAGAACGATAGGCCAGGCGGCGCTGGTCGGGCCGATCTATCGGGTCCGCCAGGTCGTCGGGCAGGCGCGGCGGTTGAACACCGCGTCGCGGCCGAGATGGCCCGCGTCGACCTCCCGGCGTATGTCGCCCATGTCGAGCGCGGCGGCCTTGTCGAGCGTCGCCCGGGTCGCCTCGGGCGAGGCCGAATGCAGCGCCCGGCAGTAGAGCACAACGCCCTGGCGCATGACGAGGAGGTACGGCTCGCCTTCTGGGACGCCGAACATCGCGCCGATCCCCGGCGCCGCATCGACGTCGATCCGGGCCCAGGCGTAGGGGCTGTCGGCAGCGTCGGCGCCGGCGGCGGTCGCGGCGGCGGCGTCGAACGCGCCGTGATGGAGGATGCAGGCGACGGCCGGGTTGTCGGCCATGGCCCGGTGGAACGTCTCGGCGGAAAGCTCGATCATGGCGCGTCCTCCCTTGCCCGCTTCATCAATGACCGTCTGCCGGCCCTTGCCCCCGTTCAGGCCGTCAGCCGCAGGTAGAGCATCGGCAGCCGCTCCGGCAGGCGCTCGATGCGGTCGAGCCGGGTGACGTTGCGCCCGAAGATGCGGGCGAGGTAGGCGTCGCCGCCGGAATCGAGGCCCACACAGAAGACGTCGATGCCCTGCGCGCCGAGGGTCTGCACCGCCCGGCGCGCATCCTCGACGAGGTAGCGCGGGTCGGCGCAATCGACGTCGGAAGGCTCGCCGTCGGAGATGACCAGCACCAGCCGGCGATGGGTATGCTGCCGGCGTAGGTCCGCGCCGGCGTGGCGGAGCGCCGCGCCGAGACGGGTCGAATAGCCGGCGCGAAGGCCGACCAGCGACGACACCGCCGCGGCGTCGTAGGGCTGGCCGAAATCCTTGACGCGCTGGTAGCGGACGTCGTCGCGCCGGTTCGAGCAGAAGGCGGCGATGGCGAACGGGTCGCCGATCTCCGACATGGCATAGGCGAGCAGCAGCGTCGCCTCGCGCTCGAGGTCGAGCACCGACATGATGTGGCCCTTGACCCGGTCCTCCGTCGATTGCGAGACGTCGAGGAGCACCAGGACTGACAGGTCGCGGTAGCGGCGTGCCATCGTCTGGTAGACCCGCGGGTCCGGCGTGTCGCCGCCGCGCCGCGCCACCGCCGCATCGATTACCGCGTCAATGTCGAGCGCCTCGCCGTCGATCTGGCGGCGGAGCCGCTGCGGCCGGCTGACCCGGGCCGAGCGGATCAGCCGCGAGAGGCGGTCGACCAACGGCTGGTTGCGTTCGAGGATCAGCCGGGCGGTCTCGACCGACCCGGAGCGTGGCCGGTATTCGAGCACGGTCGTCCATTCGGCCCGCTCGCGCCCGGTCAGGTGGTCATATTCGGGATAGCGGGCGACCGGAACCCCATGCTCCTCCGGCTCGGCGGACAGGCGCGCCGTGCGGGCGCCGGCATCCTCCTCGGATGGGTCCTGGCGCTCGCGCTCGGGGGGCCGTTCGGAGTCGTTGCTCTGCGTCAGCTTCACCGTCTCGTAGATCACCTCGGGCGGCTCGGTGACGGCGTGCTGTTCCTCGCCCATGTCCCAAAGGCCGAGATTGTCGTCGCGATAGGCCGGCTCGACCACGTAGGTCTTGGAATTGAACTGCACCCGCATCTGGCCGAGGTCGTTGCCGAGCAGGTTGCCGATCTCGCGCGAGATCGCCGGGTCGTCGAGGCGCTCGCGCCGTTCGGCGAACATCGTCCGGCCCTTCTCCACCCAGGCGTCGCCGTCGGTGAAATCGGGATCGATCAGGCCGCGGGACAGCCGGGCGAAGAGCGACGGGGCGAACAGGTCGCCCGACGCCCGCGCGACATGGAACGGCCGCCACAGGCGCGCCAGGCCGGGAAAGTCCCGAATCGCCAGATGCTCGACGCGGGCGTCCTCGATCAGCGAGACGATCGCGACCTGCATCGGCTTCAGGCTGCCGATGGGGAAGCGCCCGCCGGAATGGCGGTAGTGAGCGCCGATATGGGCGAGCGCCGCCCGGAACACGGTCTTCGCCCCGTCGCCATGGAAGCCGGGAAAAGTCGGCGGCATGCGGATCAGGCCCTCGCCGAAGCTCGACCGCCGTCGCGCGGCCTCGGGGGCGCCCGCCGCCGGCTCGCGGATCGGCACGCGCACGCCGAACAGGGCAGCGACGAAGGCCTTCATCTCGCGCTCGATGTCGGCGAAGACCATC
>JALHRF010000157.1:11462-13061 GCA_022841545.1 Bauldia sp.
CGCCCGACTCGCGGCGGAGCCAGCGCTCGGCCTCCGGATTGCCGGGGAGGAAGAATTCGCGACGCCGCTCGACCTCGGTTCCGGCGCTCCGCACGCCGGCCAGCAGCCAGCCCTCCAGCGCGTCGAGCGACAGCCGCGCCAGCAGCGTGTCCATGCGCTCGAGCACGGTTGCCGCAGATTCCGGCGCGAGAGCCGCGAAGCGGGTGATGACGGCGAGCCAGCGGCAGAAGGCCGTTGCGTCCTCGAAGCGGCGGGCGACGCCTTCCGCGGCGACCGACAGGCATTCCGCCGCCCTTCGGCCGGAGCGGATCGAAAGCGTCGAGACCAGGTCCGCCATCTCGATCACCGGTTCCGGGCCGACCAGCTCCGCCATCCGCGGCCCGTGCAGTTCGTAGGTGCCGACCACCGAGTGGCCGTAGCCGGCGTCCCGCAGCCTGGCGACCGCCCGGAGCCACGCGGCCGCATAGGGGGCGGGAAAGGCCCGAGCGACCAGCGCGGCCTCGGCCAGGGCGGGCTCCGCCCCGTCGACGAGTTTCAGGAAACGGGTCTCCCGGCCGGCCACGGTTCCTCGGTTTCAGATGCAGGCGCCGACCGCCGCCTCGAGGGCGTCGCGCATGTCGGGGTCGTCGGTGATCGGCAGGATCAGCGCGATCGTGCAGGCCTCGGCGAGGGGTATGCCGTTGCCGACCAGCTTGCCCGCGTGGATCAGCATCCGCGTCGAGGCGCCTTCCTCGAGGCCGTGTCCCTTGAGGTTGCGCGACCTCCCGGCGATCTGCACCAGCTTCGCGGCGAGCTTCGGATCGACCGCCGATTCGGCGGCGACGATCTCCGATTCGACCGCGGCGTCCGGATAGCCGAAATCGATGGCGCAGAAGCGCTGCTTGGTCGATTCCTTGAGGTCCTTGAGCACCGACTGGTAGCCGGGATTGTAGGAGATCACGAGTTCGAAATCGGCGGCGGCGGCAACCAGCTCGTTCTTCTTTTCGAGCGGCAGTATCCGCCGGTCGTCGGTCAGCGAGTGGATGACGACGGTCGTGTCCTGGCGCGCCTCGACGATCTCGTCGAGATAGCAGATGGCGCCCTCGCGGACGGCGCGGGTCAACGGGCCATCGTGCCAGACCGTGGCGTCTCCCTCGAGCAGGAAGCGGCCGACGAGATCGGAGGCGGTCATGTCCTCGTGGCACGAGACCGTGACCAGCGGCCGGCCGAGCCGCCAGGCCATGTAGGTCATGAAGCGGCTCTTGCCGCAGCCGGTCGGTCCCTTGAGCATGACCGGCAGCCGGCTGGCATAGGCGGCCTCGAACTGTTCCACCTCCCGCCCCACCGGTCGGTAATAGGGCTTGGTGGTGATCCGGTAGTCGTCGAGCGCCATGGCGCCGTCCCTCTGTTCAGTACCCGACGCGGACCCCGTGCGTCGCTCCCGCGACGGGCGGAGGCCGGTTCCGGCAAGGCGAATGGCGGGCCCGCCGGAGCGGGCCGCCACTCAAGTTCGATCAGCGATGCGCCGCGGTCTTCTGGTTCGGAATCCCCTTGATCGGCGACTGGTCGGTGCCGACGGTCGGCCGGGTCAGCGCTTCGACCATCTCGCGGGTGCCTTCC
>JALHRF010000158.1 GCA_022841545.1 Bauldia sp.
CGGTCTCGGCCGCATCCCACGGAGAGGACGACGGTCCGAACGTCCCGGGGAGCCCTGAGAAGTCCGCCCACCGCCACTACGAGCGGTCGCCACGATGGATGGCTCAAGGGCGGGGCGTCGGGCCGAGGGGGAAACCCCGAGGCAGGGCGAGGCCGGGTACGGGCAAGTGCGCCGTGCCCCACGCCGTTCCCCGTTACCGGAAGCGCGGAGCTCGGGGTCGAAAAGACGCCGCGGCGGGCGCTCCGACGAGCGCCGTCACTAGACTATCGGAAGGCGTTCGCCGAGCGCCCGCCATCCCCTTCGGGGGCAGTGTAGGGTGGGCAAACCGCATCGCGGTTGCCCACGGGGAACCACCCATCCCCCGGCCGCTTCCCGGCGCGGGAGGGAGAACGTGTGTCCGAAAATGTCGCACCGGAGTTGCCGGGGACCGCGCTCTGCGCTAGCCCCGAAGTGCCGAAGCCTTCCGCCTGACGAGGCCGCCATGAAATCCACCAACCCGATCTACACCGGCCTGCCGACCACCATCTTCGAGGTGATGTCGCGGATGGCGAAGGAAAACGGCGCCATCAATCTCGGCCAGGGCTTCCCCGACGTGGACGGCCCCGAGGACATCCGTCGCTTCGCCGCCGAGGAGATCGTCAACGGCAAGAACCAGTATCCGCCGATGATGGGCGTGCCGGAGCTCCGGAAGGCGGTCGCCGCCTCGAACAAGCGGTTCTATGGCCTCGACGTCGATTGGGAGACCGAGGTGCTGGTGACGTCGGGCGCGACCGAGGCGATCTCGGACTGCCTTGCCGCGCTGGTCGAGCCGGGCGACGAGGTGGTGCTCATCGAGCCGCTCTACGACTGCTATCTGCCGCTGGTGCGCCGCGCCGGGGCGACGCCGCGGCTCGTGCGGGTGACGCCGCCGGACTGGCGCCTCGATGCGCAGGCGCTCGCCGCCGCCTTCAGCGACAGGACCAAGGCCGTGCTCCTCAACAACCCGATGAACCCGGCGGCCAAGGTCTTCGACGCGGACGAACTCGCGCTCATCGCGGAACTCGTCGTCGGCCACGACGCCATCGCCATCTGCGACGAGGTCTACGAGCACATCCTGTTCGATGGCCGGAAGCATGTGCCGCTGATGACCCTTCCCGGCATGCGCGAGCGCACGGTGCGCATCGGTTCTGCCGGGAAGACGTTCTCGCTCACCGGCTGGAAGGTGGGCTACGTCACCGCCGCGCCGTGGCTCCTCGACCCGATCACCAAGGCGCACCAGTTCACCACCTTCACCACCCCGCCCGGGCTCCAGAAGGCCGTCGCCTATGGCCTCGCCAAGGACGATACCTACTATGCCTCGCTCGCTGGCGACCTCGAGGCCAAGCGCGACCGCTTCGCCGAAGGTCTCGCCGGGATCGGCTTCTCCGTCGTCCCCTGCGCCGGCACCTATTTCATCACCGCCGACATGCGGAGCGTCGGGGTCGAGGATGATGACGTCACGGCCTGCCGACGCCTGACGATGGAGGCCGGCGTCACTGCCGTGCCGGTCTCCGCCTTCTACCAGTCCGACGCGCCGACCCACTTCGTCCGCTTCTGCTTCAGCAAGCGCGACGCCGTGCTCGACGCGGCGCTCGACCGGCTCGCGCGCTGGGTGGAGCGGAAGAACGGCGGGGCGGGGTAGGCGACGCGCGCGTCCGATCTTGGCATCTGTCGCAGGCAGGCATATGTTCTGGCATATGTCAGTTGCACTGGAGGCCTGAAATGACAAGCCCCGCGCGCAAGGTGAGCCTTTTCCGCAATGGCCGGAGCCAGGCCCTCCGCATCCCGAAGGAATTCGAGCTGCCCGGCACCGAGGCGACGATCGTCAAGGATGGCAACCGGCTGATCATCGAGGCCCTGCCGCAGAAAAAGACGCTCAATCAACTTCTTGCGAGTTGGGAGCCGCTCGATGTCGAGTTCCCTGAGATCGACGATCCTCCGCCCGAGCCCGTGGACTTCTGACCGTGAGGTATCTTCTCGATACCAGCATCGCATCCGACATGATCCGCAACCCTCGCGGGCGCCCCGCTCGGCGTCATCGCACCCTCGGGCGTGCGGGAGCGTCTGTCAGCATCTTTGTGGCTGCCGAGCTGCGGTTTGGGGCACGAAAGAAGGACGATGCCGCCCTCACGGCAAGGGTCGAAGAGTTCCTGCAATCCGTGGACGTCATTCCCTTCGACGCGCCCGCAGATGATTTCTACGCCGTGCTGAGGTCAGACCTTGAACGCCGCGGCCTCAGCATCGGCGCGAACGATTTGTTCATCGCGGCACATACGCTTGCGCTGGATCGGATCCTCGTTACCGACAACGAAAGGGATTTCCGCCGTATCGATGGCCTCGTCATCGAAAACTGGCTCCGCTGACGCGCCCGCCATGACCAACCCCGTCCTCGTCGAAGTCACGCGCGGCAGTATCGTCGAGTCCCGCCATCGCGGCGCGGTAGTGGTGGCCGACGCGAGCGGCCGCCGGGTCGTCGCCATCGGCGACGTCGAGGCGCCGGTCTTCCCGCGCTCGGCGGTCAAGGCGATCCAGGCGCTGCCGCTGGTCGAGTCCGGCGCCGCCGACGCCTATGCGTTCGGGGCGGCGGAACTGGCGCTGGCCTCGGCCTCGCACAGCGGCGAGCCGCGCCACGTCGCAACCGTGACGGCGATGCTCGCCGCCGCAGGACGAAGCGCCGTCGATCTCGAATGCGGCGTGCAGATGCCGATGTCGTCGCTCGCCGAGCGGATGCTGCTACGGGCCGACCATCTCCCCAGCCCGCTCCACAACAACTGCTCCGGGAAGCACGCCGGCTTCATCTGCACCGCCTGCCATCTCGACATCGAGCCAAAGGGCTACGTGCAGCCCGACCACCCGGTGCAGCGCGCGGTGACCGCGGCGCTCGCCGACCTGACCGGCACCGAATTCGGCGAGGCCAACCGCGGGATCGATGGCTGCTCGATCCCCGCCTATGCCATCCCGCTCGACCGCCTGGCGCTCGCGTTCGCGAAGATGGCGACGGGGGAAGGGCTCGCACCGGCCCGCGCCGCCGCAGCGAAGCGCATCCTCGACGCCTGCATGGCCGAGCCCTTCATGGTTGCCGGGAGCGGCCGCTTCGACACCGATCTCATGCCACTCTTCCCAGGCCGCCTGTTCGTCAAGGGCGGCGCCGAGGGCGTCTACTGTGCGGCGTTCCCGGAAGAGGGACTTGGCGTCGCGATCAAGATCGATGACGGCGCGAGGCACGCATCCGAGGTCGCGATGGCGGCCGTGATCGCATCGCGGCTGACGCCGTCGGACGACAGGCTCCGCGCGGCATTCGCCCGATGGCTCGCTCCGCCGGTCAGGAACCGGCGGGGCGTCGCCGTCGGTGAGATTCGGCCGACGGCCGCGCTGCTCGACGCGCTTGGCCGCGGGCCGGGATAGGCGCGATCCTATGTCTCAGTGCCGACCTGCAGCCAGGGCCGGTCGGACTTGGTGTCGAGGTAGAGGATCCAGTAGTCGGTGCTGCCACCTCGCGGGCTGTTGTCGACGTGAAGCGCCCAGAAGAACAGCTCGGCATCGCCGACGGGATTCTCCACCGGGCCGAGAAACACGGGCTCCTCGAGCACGCGAACCTCGCGATAGGCGCCGACGGTGCACTGCGGATCGCCATTGGCGCCCTTCGCCGCAGCCAGTTCCCTGTATTTGGGGTGGATGGCGAAGAGCGACTTCGTGCCGGCGGCGTAGATCGTCTTGACGAGGTCAAGGGTGTCGCAGGCGATCCGGTCCGGTTCGGTGCCGTTCTTGTAGACGATGGCGCCGACAAAGCCTTGATCGGGTGGTGCGGCGCTGACGGTGGTGGCGAGGAGGGTCAGGGCGAGGAGGGAAAGTCCCCAGCGAGACACGTGGTTTCGCATTTGGATTTACTCCGGTTCATTGGCCTCCCTCCCAGAGTGAGTTTCCCGTCGCAAACGCCGTGCCAGTCGCACCATTTGTATTTCTCGCAGCATCGCGCGGGCGGGGTTGTCATCGGGCCCGTCGGGAAGCAAGTCTGCCGCAGGCAGTCTCCGAGCCGGGAATCGCGCCATGTCGATCGTCACCACCCTCGACCACCTCGTTCTGAACGTGCGCGACGTCGAGGTCTCCGCTGCCTGGTATGCCCAGGTCCTCGGCATGACGCGGCATGATTTCCGGCCGGCCTATGGCGTTGCGCGGACCAGCATGAAGTTCGGAACGATGATGCTGAACCTTCGTCCCGTCGACATGGACAAGGTTGCCTGGTTCACCGGGGCCGAGGCGGTGGCGGGCAGTGAAGACCTTTGCTTCCTCACCGACCTGTCGCTCGACGGTGTCTGCCGCCACTTGGCGGATTGCGGAGTTCCGGTCGAGGTTGGCCCGGTCGCCCGCCGCGGGGCGCGGGGCGAGATGACGTCCGTCTATTGCCGCGACCCGGACGGCAATCTCGTCGAAGTCGCCAGCTATCCCAAGCCCTGAGTGTTCATCCCGGCGGCGCGTTGTGGCCGGTGCGGGGCTCATAGCCGAGGCGCCGGTTGAGTTCCTCGACCAGCGTTGCCGCAGCACCGACGACGGAGGTCCCCGGCGGGAAGATTGCCGCCGCGCCGGCATCGCGGAGAGCCTCGTAGTCCTCGGGCGGCACGACGCCGCCGACCACCACCATCATGTCCGGGCGGCCCGCCGCTTCGAGCGCCCGCTTCACCGCCGGCACCATCGTCAGGTGGCCCGCGGCGAGCGTCGAGATGCCGAGGATATGCACGTCCTTCTCGATCGCAAGCGCTGCAGCTTCCTCGGGCGTCTGGAACAGCGGGCCGATCGAGACGTCGAAGCCGAGATCGGCGAAGGCCGAGGCGATCACCTTCTGCCCGCGGTCGTGGCCGTCCTGGCCGACCTTGGCGACCAGGATGCAGGGAGGGCGGCCGTCACGGGCGGCGAAGGCTCCAAGCAGCCGATGAACTGCCGCCACGCCCTCGACGTCGCCGCTCTCCCGTTCGTAGATGCCGCTGGTGACCTGGATGCGCGGCGCATAGCGGCCGAAGGCATCCTCGAGCGCGTCGCTCATTTCGCCGACGGTCGCCTTGGTCCTCGCCGCGTCGACCGCCAGCGCGAGCAGATTGCCGCTGCCGTTGCGGGCGGCATTGCGAAGCGCGCCGAGCGCGGCCTTCGTCGCGGTGTCGTCGCGTTCGGCGCGGAGCCGCTTGAGCTTGGCGATCTGTGCCGCGAGCACGGCCGAATTGTCGACGCGGAGGATGTCGAGTTCGGGCTCCTCATCGGGGCGATAGCGGTTGACCCCAACCAGCGTCTGCCGACCGGAGTCGATCCGCGCCTGCGTGCGCGCCGCGGCTTCTTCGATGCGCAGCTTCGGCAACCCGTCCTCGATCGCCTTCGCCATCCCGCCGAGCCCGTCGATCTCGGCGATGTGGTCGAGGGCGCGGCAGGCGAGCTCATAGGTCAGCCGCTCGACGTGGTAGGAGCCGCCCCACGGGTCGATGATCCGCGTCGTGCCGGATTCCTTCTGCAGGAGGAGCTGGGTGTTGCGGGCGACCCGCGCCGAGAAGTCGGAGGGCAGCGCCAGCGCCTCGTCGAGCGCGTTGGTGTGCAGCGACTGGGTATGCCCCTGGGTCGCCGCCATGGCCTCGATCGTCGTCCGGATGACGTTGTTGTAGACGTCCTGCGCGGCGAGCGACCAGCCGGACGTCTGGCAGTGGACGCGGAGCATCAAGGACTTCTCGTCCCGCGGCGCGAAACGCTCCCGCATTAGCTTCGCCCAGAGGAGGCGCGCGGCGCGGAGCTTCGCGACCTCCATGAAAAAGTTCATGCCGATGCCGAAAAAGAACGAGACGCGCGGCGCAAAGGCGTCGACGTCGAGCCCGGCGTCGCGGCCGGCGCTTATGTATTCGAGACCGTCGGCCAGCGTATAGGCGAGCTCCAGGTCGGCGGTCGCCCCGGCTTCCTGCATGTGGTAGCCGGACACCGAGATCGAATTGAATTTCGGCATCTTCGCCGCCGTGAAGGCGATGATGTCGGCGACGATCCGCATCGATGGGCCGGGCGGATAGATGAAGGTGTTCCTGACCATGAACTCCTTGAGCACGTCGTTCTGGATCGTGCCCGCGAGCTTTTCCGGGCCGATCCCATGCTCTTCGGCGGCGAGGATGTAGAGCGCCATCACGGGAAGCACCGCGCCGTTCATCGTCATCGACACGCTGATCCGGTCGAGCGGGATGCCGTCGAACAGGGTGCGCATGTCGAGAATCGAGTCGATCGCGACGCCGGCCATGCCGACATCGCCGGCGACGCGCGGGTCGTCAGAGTCGTAGCCGCGGTGGGTGGGCAGGTCGAAGGCGACCGACAGGCCACGCTGTCCGGCGGCGAGGTTCCGCCGGTAGAAGGCGTTCGAGTCCTCTGCCGTGGAGAAGCCTGCATATTGCCGGATCGTCCAGGGCTGCTCGACATACATGGTCGGGTAGGGGCCGCGGAGGAAGGGTGGCTGGCCGGGCCAGCCGTCGACAAAGTCGATGCCGGCGATGTCTTCAGCCGTGAAGGTGGCCTTGACCGCGATGCCCTCCGGCGTCAGCGACGGGGCGTGCGCGATGCCGGTCGGTGGGACGGCCGGCGCCTGCCAGGGCAGGGCACTGAAATCCGGGAGGGAGTTCGACTGCGCCGCCCTCGGCGAGCGGGCCGCCGCGACGATTGTCATTGCCTTACGGCGCGCCACCAGCCGGTGCAGCGGAAGCCCTCGGCGGTCCACCGTCCCTGGCCGCGCCGGGCGTCGATAGCACCGGTGCCGACCACCGTGTACTTGCCGGTGCCGAGCCGCAGAGTCACGGCGCCGGCCGTGCTGACATAGATGGCATGAGGCGAGACCTGGCGTCCGCGGTAGAGCACGTTGCCATTGTCGATCGTCATCTTCATCCGGTAGCCGAACTGGCAATGGCCCGGCGCGCCGAAGATGGAAATCTGCCAGTTGCCGTCGAAGTTTTCGCCGGACCTCACGTCCGCGGAAAACCCGAAGAGCGAGAGGAGGAGCGCAGGTATCAGAATCCCGGACCGTACAGCCCGCCAAAACGCATGTCTCGCAACGGCCACGTTCCGACCTCTTGCTGGCCCCTCGTCAACTCTGCCCGTTTTCGTCCGGCTCGGCAATCCGGTCAAGCACATCCGAAAAGAGCGCCACCAGGTCGGTGTCCGGGGCGAGAATCGCGTCGAAAGCCCCCGGCGCAAAGTCGGCTGACGCCGCCGCAGCCACCACCAACCTGGCTCCGGCGACGCGGAGGGCGCGGGCGGTTTCTGCGGCAGCCTCGGCGCCATCCGCCCCGAGGCTCACGCAGGCGACCCTTGCTCCCGAGCGCGCAAGCGCCTCGCCGAGCGAGTCACACGGGGCAAAGGCGTCGGCCGAAATCACCTCGAAACCCCCGGCGGCAAAGGCGTCCGCCGATGCGGCGGGGTCTTCGCCGGGCCCCAGCTTCACCAGGAGCACGGTCGGGCGGAGACCGGTCGCCGCGATGCTCCGGTTGCAGAGTGTCTCGAACGGCTCCGCGAGCCGCACCGGCCGGAGCAACGGCGAATCGGCCTCCTCAATGGCGGGAGGAGCGGGCGGTATCGAGGGGAACGCGGCGGTGGGTACGTTCACATTGACGCCCACCAGCGGGATCTGGCGTCGTGCGATTCTCGCCAGGCGCGAATCGCGCATGGCCGCCACGGCGCGCTGGATGGAGCCCGATCGGGCGACGGCGATCAGGCCGCCCTCGGCTTCGATTCGCGTGAACGAAGCCCACGCGGCGGCGGCCAGGTCGCCGGTGAGTGCCTCCACCGCGCCAGAGCCGGCGCCGGGGTCGCCGGCGCGGTAGAGCGTTGATTCTTCGAGCAGAATGGTCTGGGTATTGCGCGCCATCCGGTCGTTGAAGGACTCTTCGGCGAAGTGGGGAGAAAGCACCGTCACCGAATCCGCGCCGCCCGCGGCCGCAGCGAAGGCGGCGATCGTCCCGCGCACCAGGTTCATGGTGGGCTCCCGACGGGAAAGCATGCGCCAGGCCGTCTCGCCATGGACCGGGGGCGAAACCGGCTCAATCCCCATCACCTCGGCAAGCCGCGCGAAAACCAGACGCGCGGCCCTGAACTTGGCAATGGTCACGAACTGGTCGGCATCCGCCGAGAGCGCGATCCCGAGGCGCCGGAATGCGCGGGGTGCTTCCACGCCGCGGGCACCGAGCAGCCGCAGGGTTGCGACCGCCGACGCAAGCAGAGCGCCGATTTCCTGAACCTCGGAGGCCCCCCCATCATGCCAGGGGCGCCCGTCGGCGGCGAACGCCAGGCCCGGCCGGGAATCGCGGTCCATCGCATCGATCAGGATGGCGATCCCGGCCGCCGACTCGTCGACTGGCTGTTCCCGCTCGCCGTTGACGGCGATCGAGGTCGCCGGATCGTAGACCGCCACGATCGTTCGCCCCGATAGGGCACATTCGAGCGCCAGACGAGAGGTCTGCGCCCCCGCATCCAGCCGCACGGTTGCATGCAATCCCGACAGGATGCGGGTGAGGTCGGCGCAAAAATCGATACCGCGGCGATACGACGCAGCGCCTGAATTGAGGACCAGTTCGACCCCGGTCGCCCCGCCGCTGAGCGCCGCGGCGATGTCCTGCCGAATCGCGTCGGCATCTCCGTGATCGACGCGATGGACGACCGTCCACGGAGCGCCTGGCGGCCGCATCGGCAGCACCGGACCATCACCCCTGACATAGATCGGCCCGATCGGAAGGCCGTCCATGGAGGCCGATGTGAGGTGCTCGAGCCCCGCCGCCTTGCCGCGCCCGGCCAGTTCCCGCCAGCGAGCTCGGTCTGGCTGCGCGAAGCCCTCGCTGAGCCGTCGAAAGGCCTGCATTTCCATTGCCTGAGCGATGATGCCGCCATGAGCGGCGGTGTGGGTAGGGTGTCGGTCCTGCGCCGGATTGGCAAGTCGGGTTCGATTTGTCGGACGCAAAAACAGACTTGCCAAGGGGCGGCGGAAGATTTTTACCCAAACGGTGCTTGCCAACGGGAAACGGCGTTCCTCACTTGAGTCCACAAGGGTCGCGATCTGGGGGTGGAGCGCGATTCGAACTGCGGGACCACATCGCGCGTTCTCGGATCCAACGGGAACGTTCTGCAGTAGCGCGTGGTTAGTTTTGAATAATTCCATCCCGTTCCTGTCAGATTCCACAATTGAAGGGATGTCGAAGGTGTTGATGCTGTCGGGCGGGGCTTGGGGTGCAAAGTCGAATCACAAAATGGTGAGGGCTGAAGAACTGGGCGCGGATGCTGGGAGTGTCCGCGAAATGCGCACGAGCGAGCAGGTTCTCGACCTCCTCGAGAGCCGTCTCCGGTCGCTTGGTGCGACCGCGCTGCTCGTGTCGGGGATCCCGCTGCCGGGGCGGCCCATCGAGCCCCTCCTGTTGCGGGTCCGCTGGGGGGACCAGCGGGGTGAACGGCAAGGCGATATAGGAGTCACAGCCGCCGACCCGATCTTCGCGCATGCCTTGCGGATGGCTGCGCCCGGAGTGATCGGGCCGCCGCCGGCAGAAGACATCGCGGTCCAATCCGGGCTCCAGGGCGCCGCCCTGGCGCAGGGAGCCGATACGATCGTCTGCGTTCCGGTGCGTGCGTTCGTGCCGTTTCAGGGCGTCGTCCTCGCCGCGGGGCAGGGGTTGTCTCTCGACCGGCTGTCCCTGCTGGCCCTCGACTATCTTTGCGAGGAGTCATTTCGGCGGCTTCTCGCCTTGCGCGCCGTGTCGTCCGATCGTCCCGGTGATCTGTCGGGCCGCGAGCGGCGCGTGGTGGCATTGTCCGCCGAGGGAAAGACCGCCAGCGATATCGCGAAAATCCTCGCGATCTCGCAGCGGACCGTCCACGCCCACCTGCAGAACGCGAGCGACAAGCTCCGCGCCCACAACAAGACGCAGACCGTGGTCGAGGCGCTCCGCTACGGGCAGATCACGCTGTGAGCGGCTAGACGAACTGGCTCAGTCCGGGAATGCCGGAGATGACCTGATCGACGGTCGCAGCACCGACATGCTCTCGGGCCACCTTGCCGAAAGCCGTGGCCACGCTTTGTATTTCGCTCATGCCGAGGCCGGCGCCGGTCAGCGCGCTGAAGGCGCTCATCATGTCTGTTGGGCCGTCGCCGCCATTACCGATCGCCGCGCGCGCGCCCGGCAGTTGATCCACGAGCGTGTCGACCTTGTCCTTCGGGCCGGCATTGACGAGGAACTGGAGGATGATGACCACGGCCTTCCGCGCCGTTGCCGGATCGATTCCCGTCGCCTCAGCCACCTTTGCGACCAGTTCTTCCATTGTTCGTATCCTCTTGTCGGCCCGGGCCCGGGTCGAACTTGACGCCACGCGGCGTGGAAATTCAAGCCGGCCTCGCTTTCGCGGATTGAGACCACGCGCTAGTTCTTTCGCCGTCGCGAAAGGAAGCCAACATGCTCGAAGCGGTGCTGAAGACGATTGACGACGGACTCCCGGGGAGTCTCGATCGGCTTTTCGGTCTGCTCCGGATCGAGAGCATCTCGACCGATCCCGCCTTTGCGCCACGGGTGCGGGCCGCGGCCGACTGGCTCGCCAAAGAGTTGGTTGGCCTCGGTCTCGAGGCCTCTGTCCGCCCCACGCGAGGCCATCCCATGGTCGTCGCCCACGACCGGAACGCCGACCACGGCCCGCACGTCTTATTCTACGCGCACTACGACGTGCAGCCCGTCGACCCGCTGGGCGAATGGGCCTCGCCGCCCTTCGAGCCGCGCCTCGTCGACGCCGGCGGGAGGGAGCGGATCGTCGCGCGGGGCGCGTCGGACGACAAGGGCCAGCTCATGACCTTCGTCGAGGCCTGCCGCGCATGGATCAAGGTGGCGGGCAAGCTGCCGGTGAGGGTGTCGATGATCCTCGAAGGCGAGGAGGAATCGGGCAGCGCCAGCCTGATGCCGTTCCTGGCCGCAAACCGGGAGGAGCTCCGCGCCGATGTCGCGCTGGTCTGCGATACGGCGATGTGGAACCCCTCCCGCCCGGCGGTCACGATCATGCTCCGCGGCCTGGTCGGCGAGGAATTCACGGTGATCGCCGCCGACCGCGACCTGCATTCCGGCCTGTTCGGCGGCGCGGCGCGCAACCCGAACCATGTGGTTGCCGCGATCATTGCCGGCCTGCACGACGCGGAGGGCAGGGTGACGCTGCCCGGATTCTACGACGGCGTCGGCGAGACGCCCGACGGCATCCGGGCGATCTGGGACTCGCTCGGCTTCGACGCGGCCGGCTTTCTCGGCGGCGTGGGGCTTGAAGTGCCGGCAGGGGAGGCGGGGCGTTCGGTGCTGGAGCAGATCTGGTCGCGCCCGACCGCCGAGGTGAACGGCATGATCGGCGGCTACACCGGCGACGGTTTCAAGACCGTCATACCTTCGCGCGCGTCGGCCAAGGTCTCCTTCCGCCTCGTCGGCGACCAGGACCCGGCGCGCATCCGGGACGCGTTCCGCGCCTATGTGCGGGAGCGCGTACCCGTGGATTGCCGGGTCGAGTTCAAGGCGCACGGGGCGAGCCCGGGACTGCGGCTGCCTTATGACGGGGTGTATCTCGAACGGGCGCGAAACGCGCTCCGCGACGAATGGGGCGTCGAGCCGGCCCTTGTCGGCTCCGGCGGGTCGATCCCGGTGGTCGGGGTACTGAAGCAGGCGCTCGGCATGGATTCACTGATGATCGGGTTCGCCCTCGACGACGATCGTATCCACTCGCCCAACGAAAAATATGATGTGGCGAGCTTTCGCGGCGGCATCCGCTCCTGGGCGCGGGTGCTTGCGGCGCTCGCCGAATGAAGAAAGGCGCGGCGATCTCGCCGCGCCTTCCTGAGCCTTGTGGCAGAAGGAGCTAGCTGGCCTTGCGGTAGGTCTGGTGGCAGGCGCCGCAGGCCTGACCGACCGCACCGAAGGCGGGGCCGAAGGCCTCCAGGCCACCCTCGGTCGCGGCGGCCGCGGCTTCGGCCGCGGTCTTGAGCGCTGTCGCCTTCGCCTCGAAGTCGGCGAAATTCTCCCAGATCGCGGGGAGCGCATCGCCGCCCTCGCTGCCCGGCGCGAAATCGGCCGGGATCTCGGCGGCGTCGGCCGCGATCTTCTCCATCGCCGCCTTTGCCGCGGCGGCGTCGAAGGGCGTGTCGCCGCGCAGCATCTGGCCGGCGATCGTCGCCTGGGCGCCGTTGTCCTTCATGAGAGCCTGCCGCTTCGCAATCAGGTCCTCCTGCGCAAAGGCGTAGCCGGCAATGGCGGCGGCCGCCGCAAAGGTCACGACGCCAACGGAAATTAGTCGCCTCATTCTTGATTCCTCTCAAATTTCGGGGTCGACACGCCCACGCGGGCATCGTCGCAGGCCGGCGGCGGCGGTGACAAGCGCTCAAGGCCGCGGTCACGGAAATATTATCGAACGATTCCAAAGTGGATGGCGCCGGGCGCCATGGTCCGCCGCCCGTTGTCAGCGTTCGAGAAGCGGGTAGTCTCTCCTCAATGCATGCGAGGAAGGCGGACGTGATGGCGCTACTGGAATCGGGGAGGGTCTTTGTCGGCGTCAGCGGCAAGCCCGAATACGTGCATCTCCCTTTCGCCAACCGCCACGGGCTGATCACCGGGGCGACCGGCACCGGCAAGACGGTCTCCCTCCAGATCCTCGCCGAAGGATTCTCGGCGGCCGGCGTACCGGTGTTCTGCGCCGACGTGAAGGGCGACGTCGCCGGTCTCGCGATGCCGGGCGAGCCCAAGGATTTCCTGGCGAAGCGGGCAGAGGCCATCGGTTTCACGGACGAGTACCGTTTCGCGGCGTTTCCGGTGGTGTTCTGGGATCTGTTCGGCAAACAGGGCCATCCGATCCGCGCCACGGTGTCGGAGATGGGGCCGCTCCTCCTCGCACGTCTCCTCGACCTCAATGACA
>JALHRF010000159.1 GCA_022841545.1 Bauldia sp.
CGCAACCGGCGCGGGTGTGGCCGTGGTCGCGGGGGAGGTGACGGTAGCCGCGGTGGCCGCCTGACGCTGACGCGCGATCTGCGCCCGCGCGGCCGCGTCCCGCCGCTCCCGGGCCCGCTCGGCCGCAAGGAGGCGGCCGAGCTCACCTTGCGCGCTGTCGAGCACGATGCGCCGTTGGGCGAGCAGCGCCTCGACGGCCTGCGTCTGACGCCGTGCCTCGCCGACCTCCCGGCGGGACTTCTCGCGGTCGGAGATCAAGCCCCTCCGGAGGGCCGCAAGCCTCTCGCGGCTCGCTCTCAGGCTGCCGACCAGCCGGGCATCGCTGTCGCCGACCCGCTCGAGCAGGTCGACCTGCTCGATGGCGGCCGTGAGGCTGCCGCTGGTGACGAGGACCTGCGCGAGCGAAGGCTCCGGCGTGGCGTAGATGCCGCGGAGCCGTTGAGCCAGCACAGATCGCTTCGCGGCAAGGCTCCGGGTGGTCGCCGTCAACGCGCGACGGTTCCGAGTGACCCGCTGGGTGGTCTCGGCGAGCCGATACCGGGCGCCGTTGTAGGCCTCTGCCGCATCCTCGACGCGGTGGTCGATCGCCTCGAGTTCCTCGGTGATCCTCACGACCTCCGCCCTCTTGTCAGCGATAGTCGCAGGCGCCCCGGTGGTGACTCCGGCTCCAGCGGCGAGAATGAGTGCGATGACCGCCGCCGCGATCCCTTTTCCCGGGGCGCGGAGGGTTGCTGTGCGCCCGTCTGTATTTCGCCTCAGAAGGCGATCCCTCCACGTCGCCCATGGAGCATCCGCTTCCCGCGCAGGCTGATGGTCGGCAGGGAGATCATCCGGCGACGCTACGCCCGCCAGCCCGATTCCCCAAGGATTGGCCGGCAAGCGCCGTCACGGGTTTGTCATATTTCGCGGCGCCCACGCGCCCGGTGGCCTCGCGGTCACATCGGTCCCCTCAGCGCTCTGCTCTTGCGAGAAGGCTTCTTGCAAGGGCATTCTGGGGACTCACCTCCGTGCCCGACACAGCGAAGAGCGCCTCTGAAAGGCCGCCAGGAGGCTCGATCTTGATTCGCGCGGTCACCACGTGGCCTCCCCCCGCCGGAGAGGGCACCGCGCTCCAGCGGACCTCCAGCTTCTTACCCTCAGTCGTGAGTCGCCTGTCGGCGCGAGCGAGGACGAGCGCCGTCGCCTCCTTCACGTACTTGATGGCCGAGGCCCCTTCGGAGCTGCCCTTCATGACGGGACCCAGCATCAAAAAGATCACGAGCGCCACAACGATACGCCACCACTGCCGTGGTCCATGCCCGACGTCTCCGCCCCGGCATGGCGACCTCGTCAGTCATTGGGGCGACGCATACCCCGGCGCCTGAGGGGGTCCGGTGGCGACTGCGGCCCCCGGTCCATCGTTCGAGACCGCTGGCGCGGAGCCCGCGACGGACACCCCGGTCTCACCAGAGCTGTTCGGCGCTCCTCCCCCGGCTGCCCCCGAGGGAAGCCAGAGCGTGAACCGGGTTCCCTCGTCGTCCGACTCGACCGCGAGCCCGCCCCCCTGCGCCGCCGCGAGGTTCCGGGCGATGGTCAGCCCGAGTCCCGTGCCACCGCTCTTCTGGGCCGCGTCCGGGCCCCTGTAGAAGCGCTCGAAGACCCGTTCGCCGGCTACTTCGCCGAGGGCCCGACCTCCGTCGCTTACTTTAAGCAGGGCCCTATCACCGTCGAGCGAGGTCGAGAGCAGTACGTCGCATTCGTCTGGGGCGTACTTGAGGGCATTGGTGAGGAGGTTCGTGATGACCTGACGCACCGCGTCGGCATCTCCCTTCGCGGGGGTGGGAGGTGTGTCGGTCGCCAGTGAGAGCCCGCGGATCTCGAATGCCGCCGCCAGGGCGTCGTGCGCCTCCCGTGCGAGATCGTCGAGCGAGATCGTCTCGCGGCGCAACGGCGGCGGATGGGCCTCCGCCTCCGCGAGGCGCTCGATCTGGCCGATCAGACGGCCCAGACGCAGGGTCTCCGTGTGCAGAGCGGAGAGGCCATCCGCGTCGAACGGCAGCACGCCGTCCTGCATCGCCTCGATCCTGCTCTGGACGAGCATGAGCGGCGTTCGCAGCTCATGAGACAGATCCTGCGCCAGCTGACTGCGCGACCGCTGCTGGCGGTCCAGATCGCCCGCCAACCCCGAGAGCGCCTGTCCGAGCTCGCGCACCTCGCGCGACCCCGTCGGCAGGGGGGGCGGGGTCGTGCTCCCGCTCGCAATCCCGCGAGCCGCCTCAGCCAGGCGTTGGAGCGGCCGCGAGAGGCGGCCCGCGACCACGAGGCCGGCGATCATCGCGATGAGCGCTGCGACCGCGGCGGCCAGCAGGTGGGCACGATCAAGCTCGCTTCGCAGTTGGTCGTCCGCCGGCATGTTCCCCCCCGGTCCGAGCGCATAGAGCTGGAGCATCCCGACCTCGCCACCTGCGCGGTTGCGGACGGGTAGGTCCGCGACTCGCCGGAAGTCGGAGTCCGTCCGCTCGAGCTTCGTCGTGTCCAAGAGCGTGCGGCCGCGGGAGATCAGGCGGAAGTCGTACCCCGTGAGAATGAGCTCGTGCGCCAGCAGGTCGAGCCCCTCCGGCGTCCAGCGCCCGTCCTTCGCGTAGGCGGTCTCGGCGATGGCGACGGCGCTCACCGCCGCGTCGTCGGTCCGCTGCTCCAGATATGCGTCGATCTGGTGGTGAAGACCGAAACTCGTGAGGAGGGCTGCGACCAGCGTCGTGAGGGCGGCGATCCCGACGAATGCAGCAACCAGGCGGGCGCGGAGCCCGAGCGGCGTCATGGATTCTGGGCCGGCTCGTCGAGGCGGTAGCCGACGCCGTACACCGTGGCGATCATGTCTGCTGCGCCTGCAGAGGTTTCGTCCATCTTCTTGCGCAGGCGCATGATGTGGACGTCGACCGTGCGCTCGAACCCCTCCACATCTGGGCCCTGCAGTACCTGGAGGAGCTCGAAGCGCGAGAAGACGCGCCTGGGCTGGCGGCTGAACGCCGTCAGCAGCCGAAACTCGGTCGCAGTCAGCGGAACGGCTTCGCCGAGTAGGCGCGCCTCGTGAGCGGCCAGGTCCACCTCGAGGCGACCTCCGTCGAGGACGAGCAGATCCGCAGGTGGATCGAGGGACCCCGAGGCGCGTCGCAGGATCGCACGCACCCGTGCGACCAGCTCGCGCGGAGAGAACGGCTTTACGAGGTAGTCGTCCGCCCCGAGGGCAAGGCCGCGGATGCGATCGGCCTCGGCGGACTTGGCTGTCAGCATCAGGATCGGGACGGAGGTGGAGCGACGCAGCGACGCGCAGACCTCCTCGCCCGAGACGTCCGGGAGCATGAGGTCGAGCACGATCAGGTCGGGGACTTGCGTGGCTACGGCGTCGAGTGCCCTCCTGCCTGTCGTCGCGGTCCTGACGGTGAAGCCGTCGCGGCGCAGGTACGCCGACGCGATCTCGATGATCCCGGGCTCATCATCCACCACGAGGATCGACTGGGTCACACTCGTGCCCCACGATCCTCGTGGTGGTGAAAGCTCATCCCAGCGGTGGGAACCACTGCTCCCGCTGACGCTGCATCTGACCGATCTCCTTCGCCTGCGCTGCCACGATCTCTTCGGCAAGCACGTTGATCTCCTCGCGAGGGGAGCCCATCAAGGCGCTGTCGGCCATCGTGATCGCGCTCGCGTGGTGGGGAATCATCATGCGGAGGAAGACGCGGTCAAAATCGTCCGCCGCCGCAGCCTCGAGTTCGCTCATGTCGACGTTCGCATGCGGCCCGTCGGTGCTGGGGACGAGTGCCTCGCCGAACCACTCGAGGTGCCAGGCCCTCATGTCGGCGATCTCGCGCTCTTGAGCGGAGATGATGCCCTGCGCCAGGCGTCGGATCTCGGGCCGCTCGGTCTTGGTGAGCGCAAGGCTCGCCATCGCGATCGCAGACTCGTGATGCGGAACCATCTGCTCGAGGAACGCCTGCTCATCGAGCGCGCCGGTCTCCGCCCCCGACCCGTGCCCCGCGGCATCCATCGTCGAGGCGTCTGCACCGCTGGCATGGTCGCCTCCGGCCCACACCGCTGCGCCGATGCCGAACCCCGCCGCTACGGCTACTACGCCCACGACGAGCATCGTTGCGAGCCGTCCCGTCATACCGCCTCCTCAGGGTCGAAAGGTCCGCTCTCATAGGTACCAGGAGTCTGTGTCGGACTGATGAAGTACGGCCCGAATCTCCGGGCTCTTCAGCCAAACGGGTGGGCGAGCGGGCTCGCTGTCGGCCTCCCCGTGATGAGTCTGGCTGCCGGTGACGGCCTCAGCCGACCCTTGGCCAGGCACTGACTACGGGATAGGGGCGCACAGGCCCTCCGCCGCCGGGATGGATCTCGAAATGGACGTGGGGAGGGGTGCCCCTCGCGTCTCCCGTGTCGCCGTTGTATCCGATGACGGCCCCCTTGCTCACCGCGGCGCCCTCTCGGGCCGCGGGCGAGTAGCCGTCGAGGTGGGCATAGAAGAACTCGGTCCCGGCCGAATCGCGAAGCCACAGGCGGTTACCGCTGATGCCACTGTAGCCCACCCGAAAGAGGGTTCCGCTGGCCACGGCCACGACGGGAGTGCCGCGCGCGGCGAAGAGATCGATGCCCTCGTGATATCGCCCTCCGGGTCGTGCCGCGAGCCAGTCGTCGCTGAAGGTGCTCGGGCCCGCGAGGGGGTAGAGGTGATCACCTCCCGGCAGGGCCCCCAGTTCGCCGGCACGAGGGGCGGACGTGGCCGTGCTCGCCTGAGCCCGCGCCGATGCCCGGGTGCGCTTCTCGGCCGCGAGTCGAGCAAGCCTCTGCTCCTCGGCTCGCACAAGAACGCCCAGCTCGGCGCGGGCTCCGGCGAGCGTGCGACGTCGGCCCTCGATCTGCAGCCGCAGCCGCGCGCCCTCCGCGCGGATCACTCGCACTTCTCCCTCCGCTCGGAGCGCGTCCGTGCGCAGGCGACGCCCGAGCGCGTCGAGCTGATGGCGTCGCCGTCGAACCGAATCGATCACCGCAGCGTCCGAGCGGGCCGTCGCATCGATCAGGTCGGTCATCGCCGCCAGCCCCGACGCGCTGCCGCTTCGCAGGACCACCTCCATCAGACTCGGCTCCCCTTCGACGTAGAGCCCAACCAACCGGTTCGCGAGCTGCTCCTGCGAGGCATCAAGTGCCTTCTTGGTCACCCTGAGGGCGGACCGGGTCCCGCGTTCTCTCTCCTGAATCGCCTCAAGACGGTCGAGCGCGCGATTGTGCTCTGCCGCGGCCGCTCCCGCTCGGGCGTCGTAGGCCTCCAAGACCGCCTTCAGCTCGGCGATCTGGGCCCGCTTCCCATCGATTCGCGGTGGAGCGGCGGCCAGGAGCTCTGCGCTCAGTCCGATCTGTACGACGACGGCCGTGACGAAAGCGAGGATGCGGGAACCGGTCACCCCACGACGATGCCCCTCGCATGTGACGAACCCATGACGCCGCACGCAGTCTGCAATGGTCCGCAACGAGTGATCCAAAGCCTGCGCTGAATGATCCCGATGCCGCACGCAGCGAAGTCGTCTCCTGCCATCGTTGGAGCGCGCCACGCAGGCCGCTGACGTTCGCAGTGCCCTGGTCCTCGGCGACGACGTGTCCAGCGGACTCCCCACGCCCCACGCGCCTGACTGTGACGAACCCATGACATGCAAGCGGCTCTCAGTAGTCGTCCACTCCCTCCATCCGGGTCGCATCTGAGGAACCATGCGCCGCCCGGCGGGAAGCTCGAGTCACTCCGACTCGAAAGGTGGATCGATGAACCATTCAGGCAAGCTCATGTGGGGTTGTGTCGTCGTCGCGGTTGCCATGGTCATTCTCGCCGTCACCCTGACGGATCCGTTCTACCTGCTCTTCGTGCTGCCGTGCATGGTCATGATCGGGGCGATGCTGTGGATGATGACCGGTGGGACTGGCGGCAACTCGGGAGGCAGGGGCTGATGGGAGAGGGTGGGACGCCAACGGCATGCGGAGCGTTCGTCGAGTGTTTCTCCGGTGTCACGCCCCGCCAGCCATCGGGCTGATCTTGCGGTGTTCGTGTACGGCCATCGCAAGTTCCGCGGGTACCGCTCGACCCTCCTCCGCGAGCCTCGCCACCGCGTGACGGAGGGCGTAGGCGATCGCCTGCTGAGGGGGCTGGAGTTGTGGATCGGCGACGGCATACCACCCGAGAAGGCCCTCGAAGGAGAGGGCTGCCGCGAGCCGGACCTCGAGATCGACCGGTGCGAGCATCACGGCAAGTGTCGCGGCTGCCGTGCTAGCGAGCGTCGGGGACCCATGGCTCGCTCGGCCAATCGATGGCACCGGACCGACGGCGGACCTGATCAGCCGGGCAGAGACGCGTATCCGCCCTGGACCGCCGGCTTCCGCCGGCTCGAGTCCGCTCACGGCGATGAAGAGCGTCGAGGGGCGCTCCAGGGCGAGGTTCGGGCTCGCGATGGCGCTGGCCGCGTGACGCAGCCGGTCGCGGACCGCTCCGATCACCGAATCGGACGCCCGGGCCAGGGCGAGAGCGGCGAGCCCGACTGGGATCACCAGGCGGTCTGGCCCCTCGTGCTCCGGCCACCTCTTCGGATCCGGTGCGATCGTGACGCTCGCCCGGGACCCTTCATAGAGGTCGATGGTCGTGCTGACCAGCGGTGCTCGGCGCAGGAACGGCATCAGCGCATCCTCTTGGTGGGGCGGCTGTCTTCCCGGGCCGAGGCCGACCTGAGCGTAGCCCGTCGGGCGTCGTGGATGTATGTCGAACTGATGAAGACCACGACACCTCGCCCCCCCGCGTGCGCCGCAGTGCGCCATCATTCGACCTCATATGTCTCGCCCCCCCGGCATCGTCGCCGCCTGCGTCCTCTTGGTGGCCAGCGTCCTTGCGATGGCTTCCGGCTGCGGCGACGACGCTGATCCGATCGCAGACGCCGCGCGGGATGTGGCTCCCGAGCATGTGCACGGCCTGGGCCTCAACCCCGCGGACGGATCGCTCTACGTCGCGACGCACACAGGCCTGTTCCGGATGCCGCCCGGCTCCCAGGAAGCGGAGCGGGTGGGTGATCATCTCCAGGACACCATGGGATTCGCTGTCGTCGGACCCGATCGCTTCCTTGGCTCCGGCCACCCCGACCTCCGCGACGATCTCCCGCCCCTCCTCGGCCTCATCGAGTCGTCGGACGCCGGCCGTTCGTGGGAGTCGGTCTCACTCCTCGGGAATGCGGACTTCCACGCCCTTCGCGTCGATGGCTCGCAGGTGGTCGGATACGACGCCAGTGGCGGTCGCCTCATGGTGAGCTCCGACCGTGGTCGGACGTGGCGCTCCTCGTCGCCACCGGCGGCGTTCGCCGATGTCGTCGTCGATCCCGCAGATCCCAGGCGACTGGTCGCCGCGAGTGCGGACGGTCTCATGACCTCGTCCGATGCCGGAGCGAGCTGGTCTCGCCTTGCGGGAGCTCCGATCGCTCTCGCCTGGCCCGCGGCGGCGGCCCTCTACTCGTTCGCGGCGGACGGAGCGGTCAGGCTGAGTGCGGACGGCGGTGACTCGTGGGTGTCACGTGCCGATCTCCCCGGCGAGCCCGCCGCCGTCACCGCGATCGCCCGGGAGTCCCTGATCGTGGCCCTGCATGACGGAAGCTTCGCGAGCAGCGCCGATGGCGGTCGTTCATGGTCTCGGGGGCCGTGGGCATCGGCGCAAGGCTAGTCCGCACGCTCGCCCATGGAGCGCGCGCACGGTCGGAGCCGGGTGACCCATGGCGGCCGTAGATCGTCCGGACGAAAGCGCCCTCGTTGCCGTTGGCCGCCGCGGTCTCCGGGAGCGGCTCTGGGGCGGGGTGACGGCGGCCATCGCCGCGCTCTCCGGGCTCGCGCCACACGTGTTGCACCACGTCGGTCCCATCGCAGGGGCAGCCCTCGTCGGCGGTGCGGCAGGCACGGCCCTCTTCGCCGTCCTCGGCTTTGCCCTGTCGGTGCCATTCCTGCTGCGCCTGAGGCGTCGGTTCGCATCCTGGCGGCCTCCACTTGTCGCGATCCTGATCTTCGGGGTCGTCTTCACCTTCTCCACCCTCGTAGTCGGGCCCGCTATCAGTGGCGAAGGTGGATCGCCGACGACTCCGGCGGCTCCGACGACTCCCGCGGGCCACTCCGAGCATCACTGAGGCTGCGGCAGGGCCCCTGCTGGGGATCCTTGGGCGCCGGGAGGCCGGCTTTGATCTCGCTCGGGTGCCGGGCATCGCTGCGCGGCCCATGTCGGGCTCGAGCCATGCGCGTCGTGAACCCCTGCCTGTGGCGTGGCTGCGCCTGCCGGATCCGATCAGGAACGCGGCGTCCGCCGCCGGGCATCCGCCGCCTTGATCGGATCTTGATCGGGGCGCCAGCCGGCCCTTGACGACGGGCTCTTACCGTCCGTGTCATGCAACAGCGAGAAGGAGGGCGGAGGTCATGATGAACGGATACGGGATGGGAGCGGGGGGCTGGACGATCATGATCATCGTCTGGATCGCGCTGCTCGCGCTCATCGGGCTGGCGATCGCGCGGATCTTCCCCTCCTCGGGCGGCGGCTCGTCCGAAAAGAGGCCCGCGGCCGCGAGCCCCGAGCGCCTGCTCGACGAGCGCCTCGCGCGCGGTGAGATCGACGTCGAGACCTACGAGCGCCTGCGCGGCGTCCTCAGCCGGCGCGGTGAGGGGGGGTGAGGACGATGACCCGCAATCAGACGGTGTGGATCGCCACGCTGATCGCCGCCCTCGTCGCGCTCGGATCGTCTATCGCCTGGGCCGCCACGCGATCCGATGAGGGCCGCCGGGACATGATGCGCTACGGCTCGGGGATGATGGGCTACGCGGCCCGCGATGGTGGTGACCCGGTGAGCGATCTGCCGGGGGCCCGCCGCCAGGCGGAGCGCTTCGCCGATCGCCTCGACCTGAAGGTGCGCGAGGTGATGCAGTTCAGCGACGGGTTCTACGCCGAGCTCGCCGAGGACGACGGGCGCCTCGCGACCGAGGTGCTGATCGACTCGCGCACCGGCGCCACCTGGTTCGAGTACGGACCGGCGATGATGTGGAACACCCGCTACGGCATGATGCGGGGCGGCGGTCCGGGTGCGGCCATGGGCGGCGCGATGAACGGGTGGATGATGGGCCAGGGAGGCATGATGGGCGGCGGAGCTCCCGCCGACCAGACCTGGACCCCTGGTACCACTACCGGGGCGGCGCAGATCGACGCCGCCGAGGCGAGGCGGAGCGCGCAGCGCTGGCTGGACGCCAACCGCAGCGGCCTCCGCGCAGGTATGGCAGAGGCCTTCCCGGGCTACTACACCCTCCATGTGGAGCGCGACGGGAAGATCGACGGCATGCTCTCGGTGAACGCCTACACGAGCTCCGTCTGGTACCACTGGTGGCACGGCCGCTTCGTGGCGAAGGACGGATGAGCGCATCGGCGCCGATGCGGGCGGGCGGGGAGCCTCCTTCTCGCCCGCACGCGCTCGTGGTGGACGACGAGCCCCGGCTCGTGGATCTGGTGAGCGCGTACCTGGAGCGCGAGGGCTTCACGGTCTCCACCGCCGCCGATGGGGAGGAGGCGCTCGTGCTCGCGCGCGAGCGGCCCCCGGACGTCGTGATCCTCGACCTCATGCTGCCCGGCATCGACGGCATCGAGGTCTGCCGCCGGATCCGCGCCTTCAGCGACGCCTACATCGTCATGTTGAGCGCCCGTGCGGAGGAGGTGGACAAGATCGTCGGGCTCTCGACCGGCGCCGACGACTACGTGACCAAGCCCTTCTCGCCCGGAGAGCTCATCGCGCGGATCCGCGCCATGCTCCGCCGACCGCGCGCTGGCCAGGAGGCGCAGGAAGTCCGGCGGCTCGGAGACCTGGTGATCGATCCCGTCGCCCGAGAAGTGGCGCGGGGCGATCGGGCGATCGCACTCACCCGCCTCGAGTTCGACCTCCTGGACGCGCTCAGCGAGCGGCCCAAGGCCGCCCTGAGCCGCCGGCAGCTCCTCGAGCGAGTCTGGGGTCCGAGCTGGTTCGGCGACGAGCACGTCGTGGATGTCCACGTCGCGAACCTGCGCCGCAAGCTGGGCGATGACCCCTCCGATCCCCGCTACATCACCACGCTTCGAGGGGTCGGATATCGGCTGGGCCCAGGCACGTGATCCGCAGCCTCAGGCGCAGCCTCGCAGCCAAGCTCATAGTGGCACAGCTTCTGGTGATCCTCGCGGGGAGCGCGACCCTCCTGCTCGTCGCGTTCCTGGTCGGTCCGGCCCTCTTCCACGCACACGTCCGGGAGGCTCTCGGCGTGGTGCCGGACACGGTGAACGACCACCTCGACCGCGCGTTCACCGATGCCATCGTGGTGGCCCTGGCCATCGCGATCACGGCCGCTGCCCTCACGGCCGTGGCGGTAAGCGCCTTCCTGGCGCTGAGGATGCTCCGCCCCATCCGCGCAATGGCCGAGGGGTCGCGGCGGATCGCCGCCGGGCAGTACGAGGCCCGCGTCCCGGAGGCGGGCAGAGATGAACTGGGCGTGCTCGGGAAGGCCTTCAACGAGATGGCGACGTCGCTGGAGACGGCTGAACGGCGCCGTAGGGAGCTCGTGTCAGACGTCGCTCACGAGTTCCGCACGCCCCTGGCGACGGTGGAGGGCTATGTCGAGGCCATGGGCGACGGGACGCTGCCGCGCAGCGATGAGAACCTTGACGTCATCACCCAGGAGACACGGCGGATGGTGCGCCTGCTGGAGGATCTCTCGAAGGTCTCCATGGCGGAGGAGCGACAGCTCGACCTGCGATTGGTCACCCTCGAGCCCTGGGCGCTGGTCGAGCAGGCGGTGCAGGCGGCGTCGCTGGCCTACAGGGAGAAGGGCGTGACGCTGGACGCCGCGAAGCGCCCGGAGCCGGCGCCGGTGCTCGTGGATGCGGACCGCATGGCAGAGGTGCTCGGAAACCTCCTCGCCAACGCCCTTCGCCACACATCGCCCGGTGGACGCGTCGAGGTCGGTGCCGAGCGGCTCGGTGACCGCCTGGTCATCTCGGTCAGCGACACGGGCGAGGGCATCGCTGCGCGGGATCTCGAGCGCGTCTTCGAGCGCTTCTACCGGGTCGATCCCGCCCGCGCCAGGTCGAGCGGAGGCAGCGGCATCGGCCTCACCATCGCCCGGGCGATCGTCGCCGCCCATGGGGGCAGGATGTGGGCCGAGAGCGCGGGCCGCGGTCGGGGCGCTCGGTTCGCGTTCGCGCTCCCGTTCGCGACGGCCGCCGAGCTACCAGCAGCTGACGAGTGACCGACCGTCCGTCGGTGGCCGGAACGGGCGGTTGCGGACGTCGATCCCGTCCCGGAAGGTGACCGGGAGCACCTCCGGAAACGCCGGTGGCCCTCGCGAAGGCGGCCCGTCGATGGCCTGCCGTGAGGTCGGGCTACGCCCGGCGGAAGCGGCGCAGGCGGAGCGAGTTGGAGACGACGAAGACGCTCGAGAGCGCCATCGCGACCCCGGCGACGAGCGGGTTGAGGTACCCGAGGGCGGCGAGCGGCAGGGCCGCCACGTTGTAGGCGAAGGCCCAGAACAGATTGCCCTTGATGGTGCCGAGCGTGCGGCGCGAGAGCCGGATCGCGTCGCCGGCCGCGCGCAGGTCCCCCGAGACGAGGGTCAGGTCCGACGCCTCGATGGCCACGTCCGTGCCGGTGCCGATGGCGAGGCCGAGGTCGGCCTGCGCCAGTGCGGGTGCGTCGTTGACGCCGTCGCCCACCATGGCGACGACCCGCCCCTCGGACTGCAGGCGCCGGACGACGTCCGCCTTCTCCGAGGGCAGCACCTCGGCGAGCACCTCGCCGATCCCCACCTCGGCCGCCACGGCCCGTGCCGTCGCGGCGTTGTCGCCGGTCAGCAGCACCGGCCGCAGGCCGAGCTCACGCAGTCGCCGGATGGCCTCGGCGCTCGACGGCTTGACCGTGTCGGACACGATCAGCAGCGCGCGCGCCCGACCGTCCCATGCGGCCGCCACCGCGGTGCGCCCTGACGCCTGCGCCCGCTCGAGCGCCTCGGTCAGGGTGTCGTCCAGCGTCAAGCCCCAGTCGGCAAGCAGCGCCGGCCGCCCGACGACCACGCCATGTCCCTCGACGACGCCCTCCACTCCGAGGCCTTCGCGGTTGGCGAAGCCCTCGACGACCGGCAGCCCGCCGAGTTCGTCGCGCGCCGCCGTGGCGATCGCGCGGGCGATGGGGTGCTCGGAGCCGTCCTCCAGCGCGCCGACCAGGCGGAGCACCTCGGAGCGGCCCTCTCCGGGCGCGAGTGCGACGTCCACGAGCGCCATCTCACCACTCGTCACGGTGCCGGTCTTGTCGAGCACCACAGTGTCCACCCTGCGTGTCGACTCCAGCACCTCGGGGCCCTTGATCAGGATGCCCAGCTGCGCGCCGCGCCCCGTGCCCACCAGCAGGGCGGTGGGCGTGGCCAGGCCGAGGGCGCAGGGGCAGGCGATGATCAGCACGGCCACTGCCGCGGTGAAGGCGAAGGTCGCTCCCGCGCCGTTGGCCAGCCAGAACCCGAGCGTGCCGACCGACAGCGCGATGACCACCGGCACGAACACGGCCGAGATGCGGTCGGCCAGGCGCTGCACCGGGGCCTTGCCGGTCTGGGCCTCGGTCACCAGGCGCCCGATCTGCGCCAGGGCGGTGTCGGCGCCGACGCGCGTCGCGCGCGCCACCAGGCGGCCGCCGGCGTTGATGGTCGCGCCGGCGACGGCGGCGCCCGGGCCGACCTCCACCGGCACGCTCTCGCCGGTCAGCAGCGAGGCGTCAACGGCGGAGGAGCCCTCTTC
>JALHRF010000160.1 GCA_022841545.1 Bauldia sp.
CGCGCCTGGTGCTCGAGGCGCTCAGCACCGGCGGCGCCCAGCCGGCGTTTGGCGTCGACCTCACGGTGCGGCGGGGCGAGATCCTCGGCATCGCCGGCGTCGCCGGCAACGGCCAGTGGGCGCTGGCCGAGACCGTCGCCGGCCTCGTGCCGCCCCTGTCCGGCGACGTGCTGGTCGACGGCGTCACGGTCGCCCGTCGCCTGCCGCGCGCGCCGTTCAGTTCGCCGGTCGCCTACATCCCGGAGGAGCCGATCCGGAACGCCGTGGTGGGCGGGCTGGACCTTGCCGTCAATCTCGGCCTCCGCCGCCTCGCGACGAACGCGGCGATGCCGTCGGCCGATGCTGCGCGGGCCCGGCTCGAGGCCTATGACGTGCGGCCGCCGGAGCCGTCGCGCCGCGCCTCGACGCTCTCCGGCGGCAACCTCCAGAAGCTGGTGGCGGCGCGGGAGCTCGGCGAGACGCCGGCCGCGATCGTCGCCTGCTACCCGACCATGGGCCTCGACGTGCAGGCGAGTGCGGCGCTGTTCGCGCGGCTCATCGACCATGCCGCGAAAGGCGCGGCGGTGCTCTGGATCGGCGAGGATCTCGACGACCTCCTCGCCATTGCCGACCGCATCGCCGTCATCCACGCCGGGCGGATCGTCGCCGTCCTCGATCCCGCCGCGACGAACGCCGCCGAGCTCGGCCGCCACATGGCCGGCGGCCGGCGCGAGGCGGCCTGATGCGCGCGCTCGCGACAGCGGGTCTGGCGACGCTGCTCTTCCTGGTGCTTGCCGCCGGCTTCCTCGCGATCATCGGCCAGCCGCCGGTCGCAACGCTTGTCGACCTCGCCGTCTACGCCTTCGGCGACGCCTACTCGGTCTCCGAGAGCCTGGTGAAGGCGATTCCGATCCTGTTCTGCGCGCTCGCCGTGATCGTCCCGGCGCGGCTCGGCCTGATCTCGGTCGGCGCCGACGGGCAGCTCTATCTCGGCGCGCTTACCGGCACGGCGGTGGTGCTGGCGATGCCGGCGGCCCCGTTGCCGGTGCTCCTGCCGGCGATGCTGATCGGCGGGGCGGCCGGCGGCGCGGCGCTGTCGCTGGTCGCCGGCGGGCTCCGCGCCCGCTTCGGCGTCAACGAGACGATCACCACGCTCCTCCTCAACTTCGTCGCCGTGCTCCTGGTCAATTTCGTCGTCTACGGGCCGTGGAAGGACCCGGCCAATCTCGGCTGGCCGGCGACGATCGAGTTCCCCGACGCCGCCACCGTACCCGGCCTGTTCGGCACCCGCGCCCACGCCGGGCTGGTCCTCGCGGTCATCCTCGCCGTGGTGCTCCACTTCGTCTTCGCCCGCGGGCGGCTGGGGCTGCGTCTCCGCGTGCTCCGCGAGAACGAGAGGGTCGGCCGGATGGCGGGGCTGAGCTTTTCCCGCATGGTGCTCTTCACCATGGCGGTCGGCGGCGCGATCGCCGGGCTGGCCGGCATCATCGAGGTCTCGGCGATCCAGGGCCGGCTCCAGCCCGGCATCTCCCTCGGCTACGGGCTGACCGGGTTCCTCGTCGCCTGGCTGTCGGGGCAGAGTTTTCTGCTCGCGGTGCCGCTCGCCATCCTGATCGGCGGGCTGATCGCGGCCGGCGACACGCTCCAGCTCTTCGCCAAGGTGCCGGCCTCCAGCGTCACGGTGCTGCTCGGCCTCCTGTTTGCGGCGATGCTCGCCGCCGTCGGCATCGCGAAGAAGCGGGCAGGGCAGGGCTGATGGAGGGTGGCGCGCTCATCGGCGCTTGGATCGCGGCGACGCTCCGCGCCGCGACGCCGCTCCTCTTCGCGCTTCTCGGCGAGACGGTGGTGCAGCGGACGGCGATCATCAACCTCGGCGTCGAGGGGCAGATGCTGGCCGGCGCCTGTGCCGGCTTCGCCGTGGCGAGCGTCACTGGCGACCCGTGGCTCGCGCTCGCCGCCGGCGGCGGCACCGGGCTCCTCCTGTCGCTCGTCCATGCCGGGCTGGTCCTCGGCGCCGGCGCCAACCAGATCGGCAGCGGCATCGCGGTCTGGATGCTGGGCCTCGGCCTGTCGTCCTTCTACGGCCGCGACTATGTCGGCGGCGAAGTGACCGGCTTCGGCCCGCTTGCCGCCGATGCCGACACCGGGCTGCCGCTCCTCGACCAGCTCCTGTCGCAACTGACGCTTGCGACCGTGATGGCGCTCGCGTTGGTTCCGGCGATCGGGTTCTGGCTCTACCGGTCGCGGGTAGGCTTGCGCTGGCGCGCGGTGGGCGAATCCTTCGAGGCGGCCCGGGCGATGGGGATCAGGCCGTGGCTGGTCCAGCTGCAGGCGATCGCCTTCGGCGGCTTCCTCGCCGGGGTCGGCGGTGCTGTGCTCAGCGTCGACTATACCGGCACCTGGGCGCAGGAGATCACCAAGGGGAGGGGCCTGGTCGCCGTCGCCCTGGTGATCGCGGCCCGCTGGAACCCGTTCCTGGCGCTGCCCGTGGCGCTTCTGTTCGGGGGGAGCGAGGCCGCGGTGCTCCGGCTGCAGGCGCAGGGGGTCGACATCTCGTCCTATCTTCTCGCTGCGACGCCTTACGTGATCTGCATCCTCGTGGTCTGGGCGAGCTATGTTCGCATCCGCGACACTGGCGGCATGCCTGCCGAACTAAGCCGGGTGTTCGGCTAGGCCCGCGCCGCCGGCGATCTCCCAAGCGTCCCTGCGGTCGAACCGGCGACGTTGGCGCAAAGGTCCGCGGCGGCGACCCCGATCTTCTGCTATATCGTCGACATCGGCGACGGAGAGCTCGTGCGCATGAACGCCGGACGGATCGGCATGACCATCGGCGATCCCGCCGGGATCGGACCGGTGATCGTTTTCATGGACCATGATCACGGCCGCATCCCGCTCGAGCAGCCCGGCTTCCGCATGATTTCATATACGGGCCCCGCGCCCGCGATCGAGCACACAGGATTCCCCCTTGGCAAACATTGACGAAGAGAGTCCGGCGGCCGTGCGCATGCCGCATGACCGCCTGCAGGACTATGTCGCCGCGATCTTCCGCGCCGCCGGCTCGGGCGCGGACGAGGCGGAGACGGTCGCCGCGCACCTGGTCGAGGCCAATCTTGCCGGGCACGATTCCCACGGCGTGATGCGCGTCTACAAATATGTCGACTGGGTGCAGGCCGGGCAGGTCGTCCCCAACCAGCACGCCACGGTGGTCACCGACCGCGGGGCGATGGTGCTGGTCGATGGCAATTTCGGCTACGGCCAGGTGATCGGCAGGGAGGCGATGGCGATCGCCGCCGAGCGGGCAAAGACCCACGGCTTCGTAGCGGTCTCAATCCGGAACGCAGGGCATCTCGGGCGGATCGGCGCGTGGGCGGAGCAGCTTGCCGAGGCCGGGCTCGCCTCGTTTCACTTCGTCAACACCTCGGGGTTCGGCATCCTGGTCGCGCCGCATGGCGGCAGCGACCGACGGCTCTCCGCCAACCCGCTCGCCGCCGGCGTGCCGGTCGCGGGCGGGCGTCCAGTGATCCTCGACATCGCCACCTCGGTCGTCGCCGAGGGCAAGATCCAGGTGATGAAGAACAAGGGCGAGCAACTCGCGCCGGGCCTCGTGCTCGACGGCGTCGGCAGGCCGACCACCGATCCGGCCGCCTTCTATGCCGACCCGCCCGGCGCGATCTTTCCCTTCGGGGGCCACAAGGGCTCGGGCCTCTCCTTCTTCTGCGAGGTGTTCGCGGGCTCGCTCAGCGGCGGCTTTGCCAGCAACCCGGAGTCGCCGACGGCGGGACGGCTGGTCAACAACATGCTGACGCTCGCCTTCGACCCGGCGGCCTTCGGCGGAGCCGATTTCTTCGCCGACGACATCGGCCGTCTGGTGGCGTGGACGAAGGCGTCGCCGCCGATCGATTCGGGCGGCGCGGTGCTCCTCCCCGGCGAGATCGAGGACCGGACCCGGGCCGAGCGCATCCGCGACGGCATCCCGATCGACGGCGGCACCTTCGCCAGGATCGTCGCCGCCGGCGAATCGGTCGGCGTGCCGCGGCCGGAATGACCCGGCCGATGAGGGACAGTCCGGTCCGCGCGTCTTCAGTGAATCTCGTCCATCTCCGCGAAGGCCTTGCGGATGTCCTCGGTGGAGAAGCTTCCCCGCCGCGCGGCGTCGAGGATGACCCTCTCCCGTCGCGTCAGCAGATCCGCCGTCGCGGCGACGTCCGTGGCGGCCGCTTCGGGGATGATCGCCATGCCGTGGCGGTCGGCGTGGACCAGGTCGCCCGGCTGGATGGTGAGGCCCATCAGCGTCACCGGCACGTCGAAGCCGACGATGTCGGCATGGACGTGGGAGGGCATGATCGATCCGGCGAGGACGAAGAAGCCTGACGCCATCATGGGGATATCGCGCACGGAGCCGTCGGTGATGACGCCGTCGCAGCCGAGCGCCTTATGGACGGTGGTCTGCACCTCGCCCCAGAAGGCGCCAACTCCCGGTTCGGCGACGTCCCGGTCGACGATTACCGCCACGCTCGGCCGCGGGCCCTTCTCGATATAGGCGTAGTAGCCGATCCGCATTGCGCGCTGGTCGGCGATACCGGTCGGCGCGCTGCAGGTGATCTCCGCCGTGCGGGCAAATCCGACCAGCGGCGGCAGCTCCGGAAAGGGGCAGACGAAGGGCCGGCGGTTGAAGCCGGTCCGACGCAGCGCCGGGTCGATCAGTTCGAGCGCATTGCAGACCGTCGGCGTATCGATCTTCCGCAATGCGTCGATGGTCTCAAGGGAAACCGTCATTTCTCCTCCCGCGTCTTCAGATTTCTGATCGTCGCCATGTTCTTCCATTTCTTGCCAGAATGATCCACCGGGCAAAGCCTGCCGGCCCACGCCAGGCGGTCGTGGCACGGGCAATCGGCATATCGGGGCAGATTGGACGTGGGCTTCGCGCGCTTCCACGTCGGCTGCCAGCGGGTGGCGACGACGGCCTTCGCGCCTGCTCTCTGTCGCGACAGGTCTACCTCACGACGGAGAACGGCCGGCGACGACGCTCATTCCCTTGGTCCCACATCGGGCGCCTGCCGCGCAGGGTCCGGGCTTCGTGCGGGCCACCGCATCCTTACCCGGTTGCGCCCGCCGGCTCGGGATCGAGCCCGGCCTGGACGCGCTTCGTCAGCCCCCGCCGGACCGTGAGGTAGGAGCGGGTCAACCGCGCCCGGAGTTCGTCCGCATCCATCGCCCCCCAGCGCACCTGCACCCAGCCGCCGCGCGTCAGGTAGGGCGCCGGCTCGGCCCGGCCGGCATCGATCAGCATCGCCGCCTCGCCCGGGTCGGCGCACTTGATCGAGACGCCGCTATTCATCGAGCCCATCGACGCGAACATCTTGCCGCCGACCTTCCAGCAGTCGTGGCCGCCGCCCCAGGGGTCGCTGACTTCGGCCCCCGGCAGCGTCGCACAATGCGCGTTGACGTCCTCACGTGTCATCTCCTGGCTCCATGTCCCGGCCGGGCCAGAGCCCGCGCGCATCGCTTCAGGCCGGATAGCGCCGGATGCCCGGCCGGATCCTGCCGGCATTGCCGAGTTCGAGGATGTAGCCGAAGTCCTTTTCGGTCTCGAGATAGTAGTGCTCGTCCTCGTCGTAGCGGCCGCTCTGGATCACCGGGTAGCCGCGCGCGGCGAAATCCGCGGCGGCCTTCTTCGCGTCGGCGTAGAAGAGCTTGATGTGGTGGAGGCCCTCGCCATGCTTGTCGAGGAACTCGTCGTAGATCGAGTAGCCCGAGATCGGCTGCATCAGCTCGAGCTGGGTGTCGCCGCTCCAGGCGCAGGCGATGAGGCAGGAATGGTTCGCGGGCTTGCCGCGGTAGGTGTAGTCCTGGACCGTATCCGGGTTGAAGTCCCAGATGTCCCAGGGCCCGATCCTGAAGACGTCCCAGTGCAGCTTCATCGCCGCATCGAGATCGCGGACCACCTTCGCCACCTGCATGGTGGCGCCTTCCTGGAACGTGCGCATCAGGCTTTCCCTCCGGTTATTGTTGCCCCTTTGATAGCCGATGCTTCGCGGGCTGGCGAGCGCGGACGGCGCGCCGTTCAGCCCCGGGCGCGGCGGGTGAGGATGACCGCCGCGGCGGCGGAGAGGAGCGTCGCCCCGGCATAGAACCAGATGCCGGCCTGGGTCGCGGCCTCGGCAAGGCCGCTGGTCTTGGCGGCGAAGATCGCCAGCGCCACGACGAGCACATCGGCCATCGACCATTTCGACAAGACGCCGACGCGCTCCACCCAGTGGAGCCGCTCCGGGGCGTAGGCGGCGAGATGGAGGACGAGGAGCTTCGCCGCCGGAAAGGCCACCGAGAACAGCCCGACCAGGAAGGCGATGGCGACGTCGCCCTCGTCCCAGAGACCGGCGATCACCTCGATCAGCGAGGGCCGCTCGGTGAAGACGAGGAGCGTCTCGAACACCGCGATCGGGAGCACCAGGCCGAGCCCGAAGCAGAGCGTCGCCGCGAACAGGATCACCGGGACCGCGGCGCTCGGCATCACGAATCGGTCTCCTCTCTTCGGCGGGACTGGCGCGGATGCTACGCGAAGGCGGGCGGGCGCCGCTACGGGCGACCGGACGCCCGAGCTGTCGCGTCCCCCATTGCGATTCCGGAGTCCCCGCATTACGTCTGGCCTAACAGACACTTCGCCCCGGATGGACGCCATGAACGCCCCCGACCGCCTGAAGCTCCAGGCCATCGACGAGGAAGACCTCGCCGTTCTCTCCGCCCACGTACAGGATGCGATCCTGAAGGTGGGAGACATCACCTACCTTCCCAAGGAAAAGCGCTTCGCCATCGCCATGAACCGCTTCGGCTGGGAGGTGGACGGCGACGACGAGGAAACCCACCAGCGCCGGCGGAGTGCCCTGGTCTTCGACCGGGTGACCGCCGCGCAGTGCTGCCACCTCCGGCGCGACCGGCCCGACGCGGTGCTCGAGCTGCTCGCGGTGAGCTTCGAGCAGACCGAGGCGCCGGCCGGCTATGTGACGCTCCACTTCGCCGGCGGCGCGATGCTGCGCATCGAGGTCGAGTGCATCGAGGCGCGGCTCGCCGACCTCGGGCCCGCCTGGGCAACGGCCGCAAGGCCCAGTCACGAGCTTGCCGCCGATCCGATCGAAACCGCCTGAGCCGGCCGGGCGGGGCGCGACAGTAACGTGGCGACGAGGCTCCGAAGGTCCGACCCTGATTTCGAGACCCGCTTCGCGGCCCTGCTCGCGCAGAAGCGCGAGGTCGCCGAGGATGTCGAATCCGCGGTCCGCGCGATCGTCGACGACGTCCGGCGGCGGGGCGATGCGGCCGTCATCGACCATACGGCCCGCTTCGACCGGCTGACGCTCACGCCTGACCGGCTCCGCGTCGCGCCGGCCGAATTCGATGCCGCCGAGGCGGGGGTGCCGGCCGCGGCGCTTTCGGCGCTCCGCTTCGCCCGCGACCGGATCGAGGCGTTCCATCGCCGGCAACTGCCAAAGGACGACCGCTACCGCGACGATCTCGGCGTCGAGCTCGGCATCCGCTGGACGCCGATCGACGCGGTCGGGCTCTATGTGCCCGGCGGCACCGCCGCCTATCCGAGTTCGGTGCTGATGAACGCGGTGCCGGCCGGGGTCGCCGGCGTGCCGCGCATCGCACTCGTGGTGCCGTCGCCGGACGGCGTGCTCAACCCGCTGGTGCTCGCCGCCGCCCGCCTCGCCGGGGTCGACGAGGTCTACCGCGTCGGCGGCGCGCAGGCGGTCGCGGCGCTCGCCCATGGCACCGAGTCGATTCCCGCCGTCGCCAAGATCGTCGGGCCCGGCAACGCCTATGTCGCCGCGGCCAAGCGCCTCGTCTTCGGCGCGGTCGGGATCGACATGATCGCCGGGCCGTCCGAGGTTCTGGTGATCGCCGATGGCGACAATGACCCTTCGTGGATTGCCGCCGACCTCCTCGCCCAGGCCGAGCACGACACCGCCGCGCAGTCGATCCTCGTCACCGATTCGCCGGCGCTGGCCGATGCCGTCGAGGCGGCCGTCGCGGCGCAGCTCGCGACGCTGCCGCGGGGCGAGATCGCCGCCGCAAGCTGGCGCGACCACGGGGCCATAGTCCTGGTCGACGACCTCGCCGCCGCCGTCACCCTCGCCAACCGCATCGCGCCGGAGCATCTCGAGCTGGCTGTCGCCGATCCCGAGGCGCTTCTTCCCGGCATACGGAATGCCGGCGCGGTTTTCCTCGGGCGCCATACGCCGGAGGCGATCGGCGACTATGTCGGCGGGCCGAACCATGTGCTGCCCACCGCCCGTTCGGCCCGCTTCTCGTCCGGGCTGTCGGTGTTCGATTTCCTCAAGCGCACGACGCTCCTCGGCCTCGGGCCGGAGCAGCTCCGCGCGCTCGCCGAGCCCGCGATCACGCTCGCCGAGGCGGAAGGGCTCGACGCGCACGCGCGCTCCGTGGCGATCCGGCTCAACCGGTAGCCAGTGATCTTTTGATTCTGACATTTGCCCGAGAGGCCGGTATCAGAGATATGAGAATGTCAGAATCGGACCATTAGGCGATGCGTGGCCGGACAGGCGAGCGGGCGCCAGAGGGACAGCATGGCCGGCTGGTGGCGGTTGAGATCGATCCCGCATCGCTCTCCACCGCGCAGAGCTTCATCGATGCGGAACGCCGCACCGCCATCCGCGACCTGGTGGCCGACAACCGCTTCAGCCCCGCCGGCCGGGGAGGGGCCTACAGCCTCCGGCTCTCGATCGCCGACAGGAAACTCGTCCTTGACGTCGCCGCCGAAAGCGGAGCGCCCGTAGTCCGCCATGTCCTGTCGCTCACCCCGCTAGCGCGCGTGATCAAGGACTATTTCATCGTCTGCGAAAGCTACTACGAGGCCATCCGCATTGCCCCCCCCTCGCGGATCGAGGCCATCGACATGGGGCGGCGCGGCATCCACAACGAGGGGGCGGAGGTGCTGATCGGCCGGCTGTCCGGCAAGATCGACCTGGATTTCGAGACCGGAAGGCGGTTGTTCACCCTGGTCTGCGCCCTCCGTTGGCGGGGTTGAACGGGGCGGAAGGACGCGGTTCACAATCCGCCAGCAATCGGCTACCGTCCCGCCGCCCGAAGGAGCCACCCTGCCCGACACGGAACACATGGCCAAGGAAGAGATCATCGAGTTTCCCGGCGTTGTCTCGGAACTCCTGCCCAACGCGACCTTCCGCGTGAAGCTTGAAAACGAGCATGAGATCATCGCCCATACCGCCGGGCGGATGCGAAAGAACCGCATCCGCGTGCTTGCCGGAGACAAGGTCCTGGTCGAGATGACGCCATACGACCTGACCAAGGGGCGGATCACCTACCGGTTCAAATAGGTTCCGGCGTCGTCCGCGAGGGACGGCCCCGCCAGCGGGATGGATCATGGCCGGACGACTGAAACTGGTGCTCGCCTCCGGGTCGCCGCGGCGGATTGACCTCCTCAACCAGGTCGGGATCGAGCCCGACCATCTGCTGCCGGTCTCGATCGACGAATCGCCCAAGAAGAACGAGTTGCCGCGGAACCTCGCCAAGCGCCTGGCGCGGGAGAAGGCCGAGGCCGCGATCACGTTGGCCAAATCCGATCTCGATCTCGCCGGGACGCTGATCCTTGCCGCCGATACGGTGGTGGGCGTCGGCCGCCGCATTCTGCCCAAGGCCGAGCGGATCGAGGAGGCCGCCGGCTGCCTCCGTCTCGTTTCGGGGCGCACCCACCGGGTCTATACCGGCGTCGTCCTGGTCACGGCGAAGGGTCAGATACGGCAACGCGTGGTCGAGACGCGGGTCCGCTTCAAGCGCCTCACCCACGATGACATCGACAGCTACCTTGCCTCGGGCGAATGGCAGGGCAAGGCCGGCGGCTACGCCATCCAGGGCCTCGCCGGCGGATTCGTGATCCGCCTGGTCGGTTCCTACACCAACGTCGTCGGCCTGCCGCTCTACGAGACCATGGGCCTCCTCCAGGCGGAGGGCTTTCCGGTCCATTTCAGCTGGCTCACCCGGGGCTGAGGCGGCCATGGCGCGCGCGCCCGGACCCGGCGGCGACAAGGTGGTGCCGCTCCGGCCGGCGCGGCCGTGCCCGATCTGCGGCAAGCCATCGTCGCGCCCGGCCTATCCGTTCTGCTCCAGGCGCTGTGCCGACATCGACCTCGGCCGCTGGTTCTCCGGCGCCTACGCGATTCCCGCCGCGGAGGAGGATCCTTCCGGCGATGACGGCCCCGGCGAGCAGGAGAGATGAGGAGGGCCACCGGCGCACCGAAGCCGACGAATTATCGGTTCTGGACAGCGTGAGCCGGGTTCCCTATAAACCCCGTCGCCTCAAGGTCGGCCCAATGTCGACGGCTTGGCCTTCACGGCGCCCAGGTAGCTCAGTTGGTAGAGCAGCGGACTGAAAATCCGCGTGTCGCTGGTTCGATTCCGGCCCTGGGCACCAACGATTTCAAATACTTAAGACATTTCTGTGATTGGTCTTTGGCACCGATTTGGCACTCGTCAGTAGGTCTTTGATCCGCGACGCTTAACGCCGGTGACCACGATGAGTCGCCTCTGTCGATGCAGGTCGAATAGGATTCGCCAATCGCCGATGCGGCGGCGAAAGGCGCCGTCGGTTCCGCGAAGCGCCTTCACATCGCCGGCGAACGGGTCAGCGGACATTTCCTGGAAGGCATCGTCGATACGTTCAAGGTCGGCTCGAGGCACTCGCCGGAGCTCGCGTCGCGCGGCGCTAACGATCACCAAGCTCCACGTCATGTCTCCATTCGTCGAGGGTGATAAAGTCGCCGAGCTCAAAGGCCTCCCGGCCAGCGGCGATCGCTTCCAATTCGTCTGACTCAGGTTTTTCGTTCACGTGGCGGAGCAAGCGGGAGGCCGCGAGATCCTGAACGGCATCCGGCATTTTGCGGAGGCGAGCTATGGCTTGTTCAAGCAATTTGGTCATGAGCAAAGTGTAACATAGTCCTTGAACGAGGTGAACTTGACACTCCCAATTTTCGTGTTGCGCTTTGGTGCTACTTAGGCCTTCCACTTCAAAGAAAATTGAGCCTGGACTCTGTGTTATTAATCTAAGTCTTGTTAGCTGCATATCATTATAGAGGACCGGACGTTTCTGTCCGTTCAAGAACGGGCGTTGTTGTCCGGTCTAGAGCGGACATTTTTGTCCGGTCTGGAGCGGCGGTGGCTCGGCGGTTTGAGATTCAGTTCGTAGACGTTCGTCTTCCCCTGTCCCCGCTGACGGATCACGAGCAGGCCGTTGGTCTCAAGCGATTTCAGATGCCGACGGACGCTTCGCTCGTCGAGGCCGAGGTCGTGGGCCAAGCGCTGCTGGCCAGGAAAGCAGAAGTCATTTTGCCACGCGTAGCTGAGCAGCATGGCGAAAGTGATCTTGTCGCCGGAACTGAGCGCCTTCGACTTGAGCAGGAAGTTGGGGACCTGGGTGAACCCCATCGCCGTCGCAGCGTCGGCGCCGCGAAGGATGATGTTTTTGTCCTTGATGAGATCGCCGATCGAGCGAGCTGCGACTTGATCCATATGCGTTGATTATAGCCCGCTGACGGATCGTTGTGTTCAGAGCTGGGGATTGTCAGAAATGCGCTCCTGACTGTTGCGAGTTTCCTTTCGCTCTGCGGACGACAGAAGCGGCGACAGCATCCTTTGCAGACCCGCAATCAAATGATTCGTCTCGCGAGCACGTTCGGTGAGATCCTTGATCTGGACGTCCTTGACGGTGATTTGGCCGCGGAGAAATTCGTTCTCTCCTTCGAGCCGCGTCACATAGCGGCCGGTGTCGGTGGGCGTCGCGACCGGTCGCGACAAGTCGCTGCCTGTCGGCGGCTGTCGTCCTTCGTCCGGTTTGATTGTCGCGGAGTCGCTTGCCGCCGACACTCCTACATCACTGTCGCGACCGGTCGTGTCGGGTCGCGACAAGTCGCGGCTTGTCGTGGGCGTCACTTCCTTGATGTAGGCGATGTGGCGATCGACAGAGGCGGGAGTGACCAACCATTTCTCGCCGAACTGTGTATCAACGCGCCGACACTCAAGGTGGCCCAGCGCGCAATAGCGCTGGATACTTCTGGGGGTTCGGGGAAGCCCGGCGTCGACATAACGCTGGAGCACGTCTTCGACGGTGAGCGTGAACTCATTGTCGTTGGTTGTCGCGACAAGTCGCGACGGGTCAGGGGGCATGCCTACATCATAACGTCCGGTGGATTCGAGCGTCGATGATATCCCCAGTAAGAGGATCAGCCGCCCCTCAATCGCGCTTTTGAAGGTGACCGGTCTCGTTGGAGAAGAGTCGAGGATGGGTCTATTCCGCCGCGATTGCGGGAACGGCGGCCGAGTAGAGAGAGGCCAGCATCGTTTTTGCAAGTTCGCGCGCAAGCACGGGAGGGACGGCATTGCCGATCTGTCTGAATGCGGGATTCATTGTCCCCGCAAAGATGAAGCCGTCGGGAAATGATTGAAGGCGTGCCGCCTCTCGTACAGTGATGACTCGCGCCTGCGCACTGTCGTAGTGGATGTGGGTATAGGTGTCTTTTCCAATGTGCGCGGTGAGCGTCCGCACCGGACGCTGGGGATGGAGCTTCCACCATCGGTTCGGAAACTTGGTCGGATCGTAGGGCGGCACCATGCTCATGCGCAGAGCCTTCCATTCTGAAGTCCCGGACGTCAGGTTTCGTCGTCCTGAACCGCACCGGGTTTCCCGGAGGCGATTTGGTTTGAGTCACGCGGCCATGGCCGGCTCTTCCAGCATGGCGTAGTAGCGTTCCTCGGCTTCGGCGGGCGGGATGTTGCCGATGGGCT
>JALHRF010000161.1 GCA_022841545.1 Bauldia sp.
GGCCGCCGTGTTCATCCGAAACCGTGGCCAGGAACAGCACCGCGAACGACCCACCGAACGTGGTCCGAAGAAACGGCAGCCACGCAGCGACAGAGAAGGCGCGACAGGTGCTTGAAGAAACTGGCGGGAGCGACGGGGCTCGAACCCGCGACCTCCGGCGTGACAGGCCGGCACTCTAACCAACTGAGCTACGCCCCCGCGGGCGTCCCACGCACGAGTATCGTTCGCGGGCGTGCTGAGTTAAGCGAGGGCCAACGCCAAGTCAAGGACATCCGAGAGCCTCGCATCCACTGAAAAGGCGACGGCTATGCCACTCGGGCAATTTGGTCGCCAAGCCATGCAAAGCGGAGCGGTTCTGAATTCGCGAGGCCGCAATCGGCAATCGCTACGGTGATCTCAATTCCGCCGGATGGACAACGAAACGGATCGTCCGGATCGGAGACGGCCGGTCGGTCGGCCATGGCGCCACCGCTGGTCCAACCGGATAGACCCCCGAGGGCGGAAAGGCGCGACGCCAGCTGCTGCGCCGCCGGGTCGCGTCGGAAAGTTGGTGGGCGGTGAGAGGCTCGAACTCCCGACATCCACGGTGTAAACGTGGCGCTCTGCCAACTGAGCTAACCGCCCGCGAGAGACGATTTAGGCGGCAAGCCGTCGGGACACAAGGCTCCAAGCCCATCGGACGTGGGCGATAGACCCACGATGATATCGGCGCATCTGTCGAGTCACATAGCGGGGACCCGCGGGCGACCGCGGGTCTCCGGGTCGATCAATGGTTGACCGCGTCCTTGAGGCCCTTGCCGGCCTTGAACTTCGGCGTCTTCGACGCCGCAATCTTGATGGTCTCTCCGGTGCGCGGGTTGCGGCCGGTCGAAGCGGCGCGCTTGGCCACGCTGAAATTGCCGAAGCCGATGATCTTCACCTCGGTCCCGGACTTCAGGCTGTTCGTGATCGCATCGAAGGTGGCATCTACGGCCTGGCCGGCGCCCGCCTTGGACATCCCGGTCGCTTCGGCGACTGCTGCGATCAGATCGTTCTTGTTCATGAGTTGTCCCTTTCCTGACAAGGCCGAAAGCGAATCGACACCTCCGACTTCAGCGCGGACCATCTTGCGAAATCCTCGCCGGTGCAAGTCAAAAACCGCGGATTTCCGCGCTTTTGATTGTTGCCCCAAGAACCGCAGGTACCGCCCGAAACGACGGCGTCAGCCCTTGGGCTGACGCCGATAACATCGCTATTTCAATGGCTTAGTGAGCAGTCAAAGGCGCGCCGGCGTCTTCTTCGGCCGCCGTTGGCCGCGCCGGCTCCTTCGGTTCTTCCCATTCGATCGGCTCCGGATTGCGAACCAGGGCCTGCCTGATCACGTCGTCCATCCGGGCGACGGGGATGATCTCCATGCCGCTCTTCACGTTCTCCGGAATGTCCGCGAGGTCCTTGACGTTGTCCTCCGGGATGAGGACCGTCTTGATCCCACCGCGGAGCGCGGCAAGCAGCTTCTCCTTCAATCCGCCGATCGGGAGAACGCGCCCACGGAGCGTGATTTCACCCGTCATCGCCAGGTCGCGCCGGACCGGGATGCCGGTCAAGGTCGACACGATCGCGGTGATCATGGCGACGCCCGCGGACGGTCCGTCCTTGGGCGTTGCGCCCTCGGGCACGTGGACGTGGATGTCGCGCTTGTCGAAGAGCGGCGGCTCGATGCCGAAGTCGATGGCGCGGCTCCGCACATAGGACGCCGCGGCGGAGATCGACTCCTTCATCACGTCGCGGAGGTTGCCCGTGACGGTCATCTTGCCCTTGCCGGGCATCATCACGCCTTCGATCGTGAGCAACTCGCCGCCGACTTCGGTCCACGCCAGTCCCGTGACGACGCCGACGAGATCCTCGAGTTCCGCCTCGCCATAGCGATAGCGCGGCACCGAGAGGAAATCCTCGATGTTTTTCGGCGTGACCTTGATCGACTTCTTCTTCTGAAGAATCAGCTCCTTGACGCTCTTCCGCGCCAGCGTCGCGATCTCGCGTTCGAGATTGCGCACGCCGGCCTCGCGCGTGTAGCGCCGGATGATCGTCTTCAACGCTTCGTCGTCGACCGAGAACTCCTTCGCCGACAGCGCGTGCTCCTTGAGGATCTTCGGTATCAGGTGACGCCGGGAGATCTCGATCTTCTCGTCCTCAGTGTAGCCCGCGATCCGGATGATCTCCATGCGGTCCATCAAGGGCGGCGGGATGTTGAGCGTGTTGGCGGTGGTGATGAACAGCACATTCGACAGGTCATAGTCGACCTCGAGATAATGGTCGTTGAACGAACCGTTCTGCTCGGGGTCGAGCACCTCGAGGAGCGCCGACGAGGGGTCGCCGCGGAAGTCCATGCCGATCTTGTCGATCTCGTCGAGCAGGAACAGCGGATTTGACCGCTTGGCCTTTCGCATCGACTGGATCACCTTGCCGGGCATCGACCCGATATAGGTCCGCCGATGACCGCGTATCTCGGCCTCGTCGCGAACGCCGCCGAGCGACATGCGGACGAATTCCCGACCCGTCGCCTTGGCGATGGATTTGCCAAGTGACGTCTTGCCCACGCCGGGAGGCCCGACGAGGCAGAGGATCGGACCGCGCAGCTTGTTGGCCCGGCTCTGGACGGCAAGGTACTCGACGATGCGATCCTTGACCTTCTCCAGCCCGAAATGGTCGGTGTCGAGAACCTCCTGCGCGAAATTGAGGTCGTTCTTGACCTTCGACTTCTTGGACCAGGGGATGCCGAGCAGCCAGTCGAGATAGTTGCGAACGACTGTCGCCTCCGCGGACATAGGCGACATCTGGCGGAGCTTCTTGAGCTCGTTCTGGGCCTTCTCGCGGGCTTCCTTGGTGAATTTGGTCTTGTTTATCTTCTCCTCGAGCTCCTGGAGCTCGTCGCGGCCATCCTCGGAGTCGCCAAGCTCCTTCTGGATCGCCTTCATCTGCTCGTTGAGATAGTACTCGCGCTGCGTCTTCTCCATCTGCCGCTTCACGCGGCTGCGGATGCGCTTCTCAACCTGCAGCACGGAGATCTCGCTCTCCATCAACCCAAGCACTCGCTCGAGCCTTTCGACCACGGTCGGGAGCGCGAGCAACGCCTGTTTGTCCGCAATTTTCACGGCAAGGTGCGAACCGACGGTATCGGCGATCTTGGAATAGTCGTCGAGTTGGTTGACCGCGCCGACGACCTCCGGCGAGACCTTCTTGTTGAGCTTCACGTAATTCTCGAACTCGGCCACGACGGAACGCGCCAGCGCCTCCGCCTCAACCTCGTCGCCGACGGAATCGGGAAGGCGGCTGGCATGCGCCTCGTAGTACCCCTCGTTGCCGGTGTAACGGAGGATCTCGGCCCGACCCACCCCCTCGACCAGCACCTTGACGGTCCCGTCGGGCAGCTTGAGCAGTTGGAGCACGGAGGCAAGCGTGCCGACGTTGTAGATGGTCTCGGGCGTCGGCTCGTCCTCGCTCGGATTCTGCTGGGTGGCGAGCAGGATCTGCTTGTCCGAGCGCATAACTTCCTCGAGCGCGCGGATCGACTTCTCGCGGCCCACGAAGAGCGGCACGATCATATGCGGGAAAACGACGATGTCCCGAAGCGGCAGGACCGGGAAGTTCCCGTCACCGCTGGTCAAACCAATCTCGTCGGAGTCGGCCATTTGCGATTGTTCCTTTCGTCCCGGAAGCGCTTCTCGCGTCCGGTTGATGCGGTCTGCCAGGCCGGGAGGGGAAGTGCCTGGTATCGGGCGTGAATCGACCGCTTGGTTCTGGTTTCTGTGCCATTAGGTGGCGCTGCATTGGGGTGGTGTCAAGGCGAGGGGGGTATGGCGCCAAGGTGTGTCCGCTTTAGAGACCGTTTGGCCGCCGGTCACGGTCACTCCGGGCTCGGTGCGTTGCCGCGCCCGTATGGAGTGTTCAGCGCCGCAACGGGATGATCCGCCATTGGCATCCGCCACCAGCAAGCCCTCGGCCTTCGAGGTTTGCGCGGCCGTCCGGAGATGCTGATTACGTCGCTACTCACGATCCGCTCCGGACCGCCCCCGGATCTGGCGGAGGCGCCGGTTCGCGCTGGCAAGCGGGTAGACGGTAACCGGCACCATCACCGCCGGGATTGCGCCGGCGAGCAACGCCGGCAAGTATCCGGCATCGTAGCCGACCCACCACATGGTTGCCTGAGTTACCGCGGCCGATAACGCCACGGATGCGGTCGTCACGGCAAGTGTCACCGCCGTCGGCTGATGAAATTGAGGAATGGCCATTGGGCTGGAAATGTTGCGGTGCAGTGAATACACACTATGACCGCCGTCCCGCCAAGGCAATGTTAACGGAGGCGGTCAAATCGAACGGAATTCGTCTCCGTGGGCAAAGCAGCCCTAGCCGGCCGGCCCCCCGCCCTCCCCCGGGGAAGGCGGCTTCGGATCGACCGGTGTGTCGCCCTTCCTGCGCCACCACCCGCCCCATGACCGCACCAGCCCGGCGATCTCCCTCGGGCCCTGGAACAGCGGTATCTGCGGCGGCGGCCGCCGCGTATGCTCGAGCGCGAGGCCGACGTCTGCGATCTGATGCTCATCGTCCACGCTGCGCACGATCAGATCAATCGGACCATACGGAACACGGTCGCCCTGCTCGATGTCCCCGGCGAGTTCTCGCCTGAGCAGCTCGGCGACGGTCATTTCCGCGTCCTCGGGAGCGACCCTTGCATCATACATCGCCGCGAGGTCGGCGAGCCGCGTCTCGGGGGCGATCGCGAATTCTCCGTATAGTTGTGGGTCGAACGCGCCCGCGACCGGCCCTGCGAACAGGCCGTCGAGGAGGGAGATGAAGTTCGGCGTTGTCAGCACATAGATCTGGTCGCCCGCCTCGGGCCTGCCCGAGCGGTCCGGGCGGAGCGAACGCCCGTTCCTGACGAGGAGCGCCGGGCGCGCCCAGCGCGGGATTCGCTGGCCCTTGGCGACGGGGCTCTCCGGGTGGACGACATAGGTGACGATCTCGTGATTGCCGCGGCCGGGCAGTTCCAGTTCGATCCTCTCCACCGGCCCGATGCGCGGCGGCACCAGAAGCTTCAGCCAGCGCGCCATCGGCCCGATCGTCCAGCCCTGCACGAGCAGCGAGAACAGGACCACAATGAAGGTGATGTTGAAGATTTCCTGGCCGAAGGACAGTCCGGCGATGGCGGGCACGATGGCGAGCAGGATCGAAGTCGCGCCGCGAAGGCCGACCCAGGAGATGAAGGCGCGCTCGCGGCGCGTGAAGCTGAAAGGCAGGAGGCACAGCCAGATCGCGAGCGGTCGCGCGAGGAAGGTGAGGAACACCGCGATACCGATCGCCGTCACCGCCACACTCGGAAATTCCGACGGCGTCGCCAGCAGGCCGAGGGTGAGGAACATGGCGATCTGGCTCAGCCAGGTCGTCCCCTCCTGAAAGCGCTTCAGCGCCACCGCATGGCGGATGCGGGCGTTCCCGGCGATCAGCCCGGCGATGAACACGGCGAGAAAACCGCTCCCCTCGAGCATGCCCGCCGCCGCGAATACGCCGAGCGCCAGCGCCAGCACCACGATCGGGTAGAGCGCGCCCTCGAAATTGGTGCGGTTCACCACCTCGGCGATGACGACGCCGCCAACGACGCCGATCAACCCGCCGACGCCGGCCTGCAGGGCAAACGCGGCGAGGAGGTCGAGGACCGCCCCGTCGGTCGGCGCGACGGCGAGTTCCACCAATGAGATGGTGAGGAAGATCGCGACCGGGTCGTTCGATCCGGATTCCACCTCGAGCGTCGAGCGGACGCGATCGCGGACATTGATCCCGCCGACCCGGAGCAGGAAGAACACCGCCGCCGCGTCGGTCGGCGCAACCACGGCACCCAGGATCAGCCCGTAGAGCCAGGGCAGGCCGAAGATCAGATGGGCGGCGACCGCGACCAGGCCCGCCGTCAGGACGACGCCGATGGTGGCCAGCACGCCCGCCGGCCAGGCGGCCACCCGAAGCGTGGAGGTACGCGTCGCAAATCCCGAGTCGAACAGGATGATCGCGAGCGCGACGCTGCCGACGAAAAACGCCGCCGCGCCATTGTCGAACTGGATGCCGAGCGGGCCGTCCTCGCCGGCGAGCAATCCGACGGTCAGGAAAATCAGAAGAAGCGGCGCGCCGAAACGAAAGCTGATGAGGCTGGTGAACACCGACGCGACGACGAGCGCAGAGCCGATGAATATCGCCAGATTCATCGCTTCGAACATGAAGTCCCCGCCCCTCAGGTCATGCGAACGGCCCGGTCAGCCCTCCCGATGTGGCAATTGTGCCTCCAATCCGTGGCGGATCAATGGCTTGGGCGCGGGACTAGAGAAAAGAGTCAGATGCGGGTCACAAAGCCCGCCAGCGGATGTCCTGGGGTTGACGAGAGAGGTTCGACCGAACCGGGACGCGCCGCTGTCACTTCATGGTGATCCTCCCTTTGGACGCCTTTGGACGGTCAGTTACCCTTCGTTCATTCGCGGCCCGGATACGTGGAGCGGCCGCAAGTCGCGTATTGGGCGGCGCCGGTCCCAGACGATCGTCGGGAACGACCTCGGGACGGGACCCGTCCCGGAAGGCAGCGTCGGACAGGACCAGGCCGTGCCCGGGCCGATCCGGCGCGCAAATCCATCCATCGCGTATTTCCATCGTCTGCTCGACAAGGTGGTCGAAGTTCTGGAACGAGTATTCGAGCCGCTCGATTTCGCGCAGCGCACAGGCGAGATGCACCCCGAATTCGAGGAAGGTGTTGCCGAGGCTGATCGGCACGCCGAGATCGGCGGCGAGCCAGCCGATCCACTACGGCGACTGCCTTATGGCGCGCACGATCGCTGAGACGACGGCGTCTCGCTCCAGTGGCTTGGGCAGATAGGCGGCAATTCCGGCCGCCATGCATTTCTGCCTGACGTCGACCGCGTCGTGGGCGCTGATGACGATGGTGGGTATCCTGATCCCGGCCTCGATCAGGTTCAGGTGGAGTTCGAGCCCGGTCATCCCCGGCATGTGGAAGTCGACGACCAGGCATGCCGGAGCGGTGGTTCCGAGCGAGGCGAGGAACGCCTCGCCGCCTTCATACGTCGACGGTTCGTAGCCCGACACCCGGAGCAGCCGCTCCAGCGCCCGCCGCACCGAGGGGTCGTCATCGACAATCGCGACCCGCACGGAAGCCCTGTCCATGCTTCAGCCTAGCAGCGACCGGCAGACCGTCGAGTTGCCCTTAGGTCTCATGGCCCGGGGGTTGGGCCGGTCCCCCGCCGATGGCGAGTTCCGACGCCCGGACCAGATCGGCGACGGTCCGGACGCCCATTTTGGCCATCACCCGGGCACGGTGGACCTTGATGGTCTTGATCGACGTACCGAGTTCATGGGCGATCTGCTTGTTGAGCCGCCCGGCCACCACAAGAGTCAGGACTTCACGCTCGCGCGGCGTCAGGGTTGCGAGCCTCGCCGCGGCCCCGGCCGCGCCGTTTCGGGCATGGCGCCCCTCCCGGTCGATGGCGACGGCGCGCGATATCGCTGCCAGGAGGTCGTTGGCCTGGACGGGCTTGGTGAGGAAGTCGACCGCGCCGGCCTTCATCGCCCTGACACTGGTCGGGATGTCGCCCGTGCCGGTGAGGAAGATGACCGGCCGCATGCCCGAGCCGGCCGATAGCGCGGTCTGAATGCCCAGGCCATCGATGCCGGGCATGGACAGGTCGAGGATGGCACATCCCGGCGCGGCCGGGTCGTGCTCGGCCAGAAACTGAATCGACGAGGCATAGCTCCGCACCTCGTAGCCCGCCGCGCCGAGCAGTCGCCGCAGGGCGCGGAGCACGGCCTCGTCATCGTCGACCAGAAAAACCGTGGCAGTGGTGTCGCTCATTCGGCGGCAGCGCGCATCTCGGCAGCCGCAGGCAGGATGACGGTCGCGACTGCGCCAACCGTTTCGCCGCGCACGAGGGTCAGCGTCCCGCCATGCGTGGCGAGGATGGTCGAACAGATCGACAGGCCGAGACCGAGGCCCTCCGGCTTGGTGGTGAAGAACGGCTGGAACAGGCGCGCCTCCTCCGACGGGGCAATGCCCGGACCGTTGTCGATGACGGCCACCTCCACGCGAGCCCCCGCTGCGGTCCTCGTCCTCAGCACGAGCCGCCGCTCCCCGTCATCCTTGGCCGCCAGCGCATCCATGGCGTTGACCGCGAGGTTGAGCACGACCTGCTGGAGCTGCACCGGGTCGCCACGAACCGGGTCGAGCCCCGCGTCAAACTCGAGGCCCACGCCGATCCTCCGGGTGACCAGTTCGCTCCGCACGAGGTTGTACGTCGACCGGACGATGTCGTTCACGTCGATCACCTCCCACCGGCCCCGGTCCTTCTTGAGGAGGCCGCGCAGGCGCTGGATCACCTGTCCGGCGCGGTTGTCGTCCTCGACGATGTCCTCGAGGGCGAGGAGCGCTTCGTCGACGTCTGGCGTGTCGCGGGCGAGCATCATCTGAGCCGCCTGGGCATTGGCGAGGATCGCGGTCAAGGGCTGGTTCAGCTCATGCGCTATGGCTCCCGACAATTCCCCCAGAATGAGCACGCGCGACATGTGTGCCACCTCGCGCCGCTGCGACTCGGCATCGGCCTCGGCCGCCTTCCGCGCCGCCTCCGCGCGCCTCCGGCGGGCGTGCTGGATCAGGAGAGCGACAAGGAGAGCCGACTGAAGCGCGATGATCGCGACCGCGCCCGCGATGATGTGCCAATATTCCTCCCATACCGTCTTCCGGGCGAACAGGACGACCGTGTCGGGCGGCAGCTTCGCCTCCGAGAGTCCCCAGCGCTTCATCTGCCGGGCGTCGACGCGGTAGGCATGCTCCGGATTGCGCAGGTCGCCCCCCGTCTCCGTGCCGGCGAGAACATCGAGGGCGAGCTTCCCGAGCGCCACCCCGGCCGACTCGAACGTGTCGGTATAGCCGCCGACCACGCCCTGGCCGAGGTACACGTCATAGGGCCCGTAGCTCGGCGCGCTCGCCGCGCTCGCGATCTGACCGGCGGCCTCCCGCGGCACGAACCACCGTCCGGTCACGTCGCGGAAGTAGCTCAGGATGAGGAGGATCGTGTCCTTCGGCAGGTCCGCCACATGCGCCAGCACCGCGTCGAAGGGAAGGTCGCTGAGATAGGTTACCGTGTAGCGATCGGCCAATGGCGCCAGCGCCACCCGTGCCTCCTGCTCGAGGCGCATGTCATAGGGGATCGCTCCGCTTGCCACGACGATGTTCCGCGCCTCGGGCTGGAGCGCGAAGGCGAGTTCCAGCGTCTTCGCCACGTCGTAGTCGCTGACGATGCCGGACACCTCCCCGTCGGGCAGCCGCGACTCCGAAAGTTCCGGCTCGGAGACCAGGCCGAAGACGATCTTCGCCCCGGGCGCGACCTTGTCGCGATAGGTGGCGATGAAATCGAGGGCCGGCGGCCCGAGCGCGACGACGAGGGCGATGCTGGCTCCGGCGTATTTCTTGGCCAGGAAGTCGGCCAGATCGTCGCGATAGGCCAGATACTTGAAGCGCGACATGTCGAGGAAGTCGGAGCGAACCTCGACCCTCGGCCCGGCGCCCTCGGCCAGTTCCCGCAGGACTTCGGCGCCGACGATATTGGTGGCCGGCAAGGTCTGGTCCGAGGAATAGAGGACGAGGACGAAGCGTGCGGCGGGGTCGGTCTGCGCCATGACCGAGCCCGCGCCGAACCACGCCAGCGCCGCGACGATCGGCAGGCGAATGGCAATGTGCGCGACGATCGCAAACCAAGCGCCGCCGTCCATGGTCTCCACGTGTCCAAGTTGTCGTTCGCGACGCTGAATCAGCCGGCGCGGGCACCACCTTAACGTCCTGCGCGCAAACAATCGCGTCTAAAAATCAGCGGCAACGGCGGGGGAAGGTTGCGACGCGGTCGACGTCAGGCATCGTCCGACCCGCCGGACATCCGGACTCTCGGCCCCACCCAACATCCCCGAGCCTATCGCGCCAATGCCCGTCCATCCCGCGAGGCTTTGCGCGGTCTCCCTGATTTCCTTTGATCGCCCACTGTCGCGAATGCCCCGGAGGCTGCGGCACCGAGGTAGCGCCGAAAGGTCGGGCATTCCATGTGGCTCGGCGCCGGACATCTTGCGGCATGGCGCAATCCATCGCGGATGGCGGTGAGGCCGTCGATCATCTGATCCAGTTCCGCCGCCTTGGCCGCGAGCATCCCGCGATCGAGGCTCGGCCGTCCATCCGCCGCGAACATCAGCGCGATGTCGTCGAGGGAGAAGCCTGCCGTGCGACCGAGGGCAATCAGCGCCAGCCGCTCGAGCACACCCGGGTCGAACAGGCGGCGCAGCCCCCGCCGCCCGATGGGCGCGATCAGCCCCCTCTCCTCGTAGTAGCGAAGCGTCGAGGCGGGCACACCCGTGCGCTGCGCCACCTCGGCAATATCCAGATCGCGCATTTCCCTTGACCTCAAGCCGGCTTGAAGTGGCAGCGTGCCGGCATCCCCGCTTCAATGCAAGCCACGGAGCCGAACGATGCATGACGCCAACACCCGCGAACATGAGCAGCAAGCCCTGTGGAACGGCCCCGCCGCGCAAGCCTGGATCGACGCGCGCGAGCTCCTCGACGCGATGTTCCGTCCTTTCGAGGACCTGCTTGTCGAGGCCGTGATCGCCGCCGGAGCGCGCCGCGTGCTCGACGTCGGCTGCGGCACGGGCACCACGACACTGGCGATCGCTCGAGGACTCGGCGAAGGTGGCGGTGCGGTCGGGCTGGACATCTCCGAGCCGATGATCGCCGTCGCTCGCGCCCGCGCGGCGAACGACGGATCTGCGGCGACATTCATGTCCGCCGACGCCGAGACCCACCGCATCGCGCCGCCGCCCTTCGATGTGATCGTTTCGCGCTTCGGCGTGATGTTCTTCGGCGACCCGGTCGGTGCCTTCACGAACCTCCACCATGCAGCGGCAAAGGAGGCAGCAATCGCCTGCATCGCCTGGCGGAGCGCGGCTGAGAACCCGTTCATGATGACGGCCGAGCGCGCCGCCGCGCCGTTCCTGCCGAATATCCCGCCTCGCCGCACCGATGGGCCGGGCCAGTTCGCCTGGGCGGACGATCGCAAGGTGGCAGGCATTCTCGGCGACAGCGGCTGGAGCGGTATCGCGATCGAGCCGCTCGATGTGACCTGCGCCTTTCCCCGTTCGGAACTCGACCGCTACGTCACGCGGCTCGGTCCGCTCGGCCTCGTCCTCCGCGAGGCCGACGAGGCGACCCGCGGCCGTGTGATCGGCGCGGTTCTCGCAGCCTTTGAACCGTTCGTGGAGGGCGATATGGTCCGCTTCACCGCGGCGTGCTGGATGGTACGGGCCCGCGCCTGAAACCGACCAGGGTGCTGAGAGGTTGAAGATGCGCCAAAGCGGGATGAGGTCTGGTCGATGGCAGGCAGCGCACGCACTGTCCCCGTGCGCGGTGCAGCGCGACGCGGTGCATCGCAGACGCGGGACCTCGTTCGGTCGGTCCGCGCCACCAGAATGACGAGGTCCCGGATCAGCACCGCACCACTTCGTGCTGCGGTGCATCCGGGACGACACTGTGGCTTGTCAACGCGAAATGACTGGCTTACCGACCTACTCGTCCTCGTCCGGCGCGTCGCCGCGCGAGGCATCGAGCCCCATCAGGTTCCAGGTCTGCTGCATGTGTGGCGGGAGCGGCGCGCTGACGTCGATGACGCCCTTACCCGAGGGATGGGGGATCACGATCCGCCTTGCATGGAGGTGGAGCTTGTTCTGGAGACCTCCGGGAAAATTCCACTCGTCCTCGGCGGTGAAGTACTTGTCGTCGCCGATGATCGGGTGGCCGATATGGGCGGCGTGGGCGCGAAGCTGGTGCGTGCGGCCGGTGACCGGCTTCATCGTCAGCCACGCGAACTTGCCGCCCGCATTCTCGGTGACCGAATAGAGCGTCACCGCGTGGCTCGCCTCGTCGGCGCCGTGGCGGGCGACGCGCATGCGGTCTCCCTCCGGCCCCTCCTCCTTGGCGAGCCAGGTCGAGATGCGGCCCTGGTGCGGCTTCGGTACGCCCTTGACCAGCGCCCAGTAGATCTTCTTCGTCGACCGCTTGCGAAAGGACTCGGCGAGCTTCTGCGCCGCCATCCGGGTGCGGGCGACGACGAGCACGCCCGAGGTCGCCCGGTCGAGGCGGTGGACCAGTCGTGGCTTCTGGCCCTTCGCATCGCGGAGCGACTCGAGCAGCGCGTCGACATGCCTGGTCAGCCCGGACCCACCTTGAACCGCCAGTCCCGCGGGCTTGTTGAAGACGAAGACATGGTCGTCCTCGTAGAGGAGGAACGAGCGGAGGAAGTCGGCGTCCTTTCCACCGGGGTGGATGTCCCGGGACCTGGACTCGCCTGCGGCCGTTCTGCGAGGCTTCGCTTCGCCGCGCGGCGCATGGCCTTCCCCCCCGCTGCCGGAATGGAGTTCGCTGGCCTCCTCCTCATCCTGAGGCGCTCGCGAAGCGGGCCGTGAAGGCCCTCCGTCCGACGATCCCGAACCCGGAGCACCGATCGGCGGCACGCGGACCGACTGCCCCGGTTCGAGGCGGGTATTGGTCTTCACCCGGCCGCCGTCGACCCGCACCTGGCCCG
>JALHRF010000162.1 GCA_022841545.1 Bauldia sp.
CCACCAGCACGCCCGTGACGGCCAGCCCGCCGGCAATGCCTGCGGCGATGAAGACCCCGTCGCGCTGGATCATGCCGAGCGCCACCGCCGCGAGACAGGCCGCCGGCGGCGAATTGAGAAGCGGGATCGGCAGGATGAGGATGATCGACAGATAGAGGCAGATCAGGCCGATGAGGCGCTCTTGCCGCGCGAGCCACAGCCAGCGGGGCCGCGAGGCCCGCTCGATCCAGCGGAACACCGGGGCGAGGTAGCGCGCCGCGGCGGCGAACACCGAACGCGGCATGCTGGCCGACTGAAGCCGGGCCGGGAGGAGCGAGCCCTCGCCGAACAGGGCGAGATGGGCGGAGATGATGATGAGGGGAATCGCAAGGATGGTCGAGGCGCTCGGCAGCGGCAGCGGCGGCACTTCGGGGAGGACGAAGACAAGAAGGGCAAGGCCGTGGACGCGTGTGCCGGCGGCGGTCGCGATGGCGCCGAAGGAAATGCGTTCGTCCTTGCTCGCGGCGAGCGCGTCGAGGATTTTCGACGCGTGCATATCGGCATCGGGCCGACCGGACGGTGGTTTGCTCTCCGCCACGACCGTTCCCGCCTTCGCTCCGCTCGCTGCGCGACGGGCGGGAACCCGTCACCACCCAATCGCCACCGAGGCCACCATAAGCACGTCGGCGATGGCTGCGCCAGCCGAAGCGGCAGGTATGGCGTCAGGCGGCGAGCGTCGCGCTGCTGAACGAATCGTAGGCCCGAAGCGCCTCGCCGCCATAGACCATCGACGGACCGCCGCCCATCTGGATGGCGACGCCGATCGTCTCGACCACCTCCGCCCGCTCCGCGCCCAGTTCCGACACGCGCCGGGCGTGATAGGCGACGCAGCCATCGCACCGCGAGGCGATGCTGAGCGCCAGTGCGATCAGTTCCTTGGTCTTCCGGGTTAGGGCGCCGTCGGCATAGGCGGCGGCGCCCAGCGCCTTGAACCCCTTCATCGCATTGGGGTGGCTGCGGGTGAGTTCCGCCGAGGCGTCGTTCACCGCATCGGCGGTCCGGTCGTAGTCGTTCATCGTCTTGGGCTCCCTGAAGGTTGGGGGGATTCTTCGCTCCCCCACGCCGTCCGTCGTTGATCCTTGTCAATCCGGCGACGTGGCGGCGGATTGCTTCAGATCAAGACTCAGCACCTCGGCAGCCGTAAGGTGTGACCGCGATGGGCCGATGACGGCCGCAGGAGTCAACGGTCAGAGGGCTTCCGTCGCAGCGAAGATTGGAGACAGCTCCCATGCCCTTCGCCGACCGACACGACGCCGGTCGCCGCCTTGCCAGGGCGCTTGAGCGATATCGCGACGACAAGCCGGTGATCCTGGCCCTTCCCCGCGGCGGCGTTCCGGTCGCGGGCGAGATCGCCGAGGCGCTCTCGGCGCCGCTCGACCTCGTGCTGGTCCGCAAGATCGGCGTGCCTGCCCAGCCGGAGCTCGCGATGGGTGCGGTGGTCGACGGGTCCGCGCCGCTCACGGTCCGGAACGAGGATGTGATCCGCCTCACCCGCACCAGCGATGCCGAGTTCGCGAAGGTGCGCGACCGGGAGCTCGCGGAAATCGGGCGCCGGCGGAAGCACTACCTGGGCGACCGCCCCCATCCGGGCCTCGCGGGCCGTGTCGCCATCGTTGTCGATGACGGCATCGCCACCGGCGCCACGACCAGGGCCGCGCTTCGTTCGGTGCGCCAATACGGGCCGAGGAAGCTGGTGCTCGCGGTGCCGGTCGCGCCAACTTCGACCCTTGCCGAGCTCCGCGACGAGGCCGACGAGATCGTCTGCCTCGAGGACTATGAGCCGTTCGGCGCCATCGGCGCCTTCTACGCCGACTTTTCGCAGACCGACGACGACACGGTGCGGCGGATTCTCGCGAGGTTCCCAGCCGAGGGGACCGGACCGGCGCCGTGACGCCTGGTCCCTGTCCTTGATCCGCCTCAATCCCGGCGCGCAGACTTCCACCTACGGTTTTATCCCAACCCACACCGGCGGCGCGATGAGCCAAGCCCTCTTCAAGATCGAAGACCTGACCAAGGTCTATCGTACCGGCGACGTGGAGGTGCAGGCGCTTCGCGGCGTCGACGCGGTGATCTACGAGGGCGAGGTGGCGGTCATGCTCGGCGCTTCCGGCAGCGGCAAGTCGACGCTTCTCAACATCCTCGGCGGCCTCGACACGGCATCCTCCGGATCGGTGACGTTCCGCGGCGAGGAGCTGACCGGCTACAGCGAGCGGCAGCTCACCCTTTACCGCCGTCACCATGTCGGCTTCGTCTTCCAGTTCTACAACCTGATCCCGAGCCTCACGGCGAAGGAGAATGTGGCGCTGGTGACCGAGATCGCCACCAATCCGATGCGGCCGGAGGAGGCACTGGAGCTGGTCGGCCTCAAGGAGCGCGTGTCGCACTTCCCGGCCCAGCTTTCCGGCGGCGAGCAGCAGCGGGTGGCGATCGCACGGGCCGTCGCCAAGCGCCCGGAGGTCATGCTTTGCGACGAGCCCACCGGGGCGCTCGATTCGAAGACCGGCATCCTCGTGCTCGAGGCGCTGATGCAGACCAACCGCGAGCTCGGCACGACCACCGCGATCATCACCCACAACGCGCCGATCCAGGCGCTCGCCAACCGCGTGCTCCGCTTCTCCGACGGCCGGATCAGCGAGGTGACGGAGAACACCCGCCGCGTCGCCCCGCACGACATCCACTGGTGAAGCGGCATGCGCGTGCTCGACCGCAAGCTTCTTCGCGATCTCGGAAGGCTCTGGGCGCAGTCGCTCGCCGTCGCGCTCGTGATGGCCTGCGGGGTGGCGACGCTGATCCTCGCCATCGGCACCTACCGCTCGCTCGAGGAGACGCGGAGCGCCTACTACGACCGCTACCGCTTCGGCGACGTCTTCGCCTCCGCCGTCCGTGCACCGAAATCGCTGGTCGCGGAGATCGACGCCATCCCCGGCGTCGCCGCTGCCGAGGCCGGCATCAAGGAAACCTTCCTGATCGACATCGAGGGCATGCGCGAACCGGCAAGCGGCGTGGCGATCTCGCTGCCGCCCGACAACGACCCGGACGTGAACGCGCTCTATCTCCGCGACGGTCGGCTGCCGGAAGTGGCGCGGAGCAACGAGGTCGCGGTCAACGCCAACTTCGCCGATGCCCACGGCTTCGGCATCGGATCGCGGTTCGAGGGCCAGTTCGGCGCCAGACGCGTGGTGCTGACCATCGTCGGCATCGTGCTCTCGCCCGAATATGTCTACGCCATCGGCCCGGGCGACATGATGCCGGACGATCGCCGTTTCGGCGTGGTCTGGATGCCCGAAGAACGTCTCGCCGCGCTTTACGACCTCGACGGGGCCTTCAACGCGGTCAGCCTCATCCTTCTCCCCGGCGCCAGCGACGCGGCAGTGATCGACGAGGTCGACCGGCTCCTCGACCGCTATGGCGGGGTCGGCGCGGTCGCGCGGAAGGACCAGCTCTCCAATGCCTTCATCGAGGGCGAGCTGACGCAGCTCCAGGGCATGGCGGCGATCATCCCGCCGATCTTCCTCGCCGTCTCCGCCTTCCTGATCAACATGATCCTGTCGCGGCTGATCGCGCTCGAGCGCGAGCAGATCGGCCTCCTCAAGGCGCTCGGCTATGGCCGGCTGGAGGTGGTCTGGCACTACCTCAAGCTGGTTCTGGTCATCGCCGCCGTGGGAATTCTCATCGGCAGCCTCGCCGGCACCTGGCTTGGCCGCGGCATGACCGTCCAGTACGCGAAATTCTACAGCTTCCCGTTCCTCATCTTCCGCATGAGCCCGGAGGTCTACCTGATCGCGGCAGCCGTCACCCTCGCCGCCGCCATCCTCGGCGCCTTCGGCTCGGTGCGCGCCGCCTTCGCGCTGCCGGCGGCGGTAGCGATGCGGCCGCCGGCGCCGGCCAGCTATCGTCGCGTGTTCGAGGGCGCCTTCGAACGGCTCGCACTCTTCTCCCAGCTCACCACCATGGCGATCCGCCACCTCATCCGCCACCCGATCCGGTCGGCGCTCACGGCCGTGGGCACGGCGGCGGCGGTCGGTCTCATCGCGATGGCGATGGGCACCATCGCCTCGATCGACTTCATGATCGACGTGATCTTCTTCCGCACCGACCGGCAGGAGGCGACGATCCTCTTTTCCGCCGAGCAATCGGACTCGGTGATGCCACTGGTGCTGCGGCTTCCGGGCGTGATGGCGGCCGAACCCTATCTCGATCTGCCGGTGACGCTGTCCAACGGCCCGTATTCCAAGAGGGTGGCGGTCACCGGGAAGCCAGCTGAGATGGATCTGAGCCGGGTCCTCGACCTCGATCTCGAGCCGGTGAGGCTGCCGGAGTCCGGCCTCGTCCTCGGCGACCGGCTGGCCTCGCTCCTCCATGTCGCGGGCGGTGACCTGGTGCGGATCGACTTCCTCACCGGCAAACGCCGGTCGGTCGAGGCGCCCGTCGCGCAAGTCGTCCAGAGCTATATCGGCCTCATGGCCACCATGGACAGGGACGCCCTCGCCCGCCTCTCCGGCACCGGCCCGCGCGTTTCCGGCGCGCATCTCGCCATCGATGGCGCGCGCCTTGACGACCTCTACGCCGCGGCCAAGGCGACGCCGGAGGTGGCGAGCGTCGCGCTCCAGAGCATCGCCCGCATCCGCTTCCAGGAAACCATGCAGGAGAACATCCTGATCATGATCACCGTCTACTTCACGCTCGCCATCATCATCGCCTTCGGCGTGGTCTATAACAGCGCCCGCATCCAGCTCTCCGAGCGGGCGCGGGAACTCGCGACGCTCCGCGTCCTCGGATTCCGGCGCGGAGAAGTATCGAAGGTTCTCTTCATCGAGACCGGCGTGATCATCGCCGTTGCCCAGCCGATCGGTTGGGGCTTCGGGACGGCGATCGGTTACGTCGTCACGCAGAGCATCGCCAGCGACCTGTTTCGCGTCCCCTTCGAGATCGAGCCGGACATCTTCGCCATATCGAGCCTCGTGGTGGTCGGCGCCGCGCTGGTCTCGGCCCTAATCGTCCGCCGCCGGGTCGACCAACTCGACCTCGTGCGCGTCCTCAAGACCCGGGAGTGACCCATGGCGCTCAAGTGGCTGAAACGGTTCCTTGGCGGCCTCGTCGTTCTCGCCATCGTGGCGGCCCTGGTCTGGGCGCTCCGGCCGCAGCCGGTCGCAGTCGATCTCGCCATCCTCGACCGCGGCCCGATGGAGGTGACCATCGACGAGGAGGGGATCGCCCGCATCCGCGACGTCTTCAAGGTGTCGGCGCCAATCACCGGCCGGGTCGAACGCCTGCCGGTGGATGTCGGGGACGTGGTGGTCGCCGACCGCACCGTCATCGCCGTCATCCACCCGCTCCAGCCCTCGCTTCTCGACGTGCGAACCCGGAGCGAACTCCAGGCGGCGGCCGATGCAGCGCGGGCCGCGGTCACCCTTGCCGAAGCCCAGGTGATGAGCGCGGAGACGAACATCCGGGTCAAGCGGGCCGACCTCGAACGCGCCAAGGCGCTCGCCAGCAACGCCACCATCTCCGTGAGCGCCTTCGAGAAGATCACCGCCGATGTCGAGACCGCGGAGGCGCACCTCAAGGAGATGGAGGCCGCGCGCGATCTTCGCCGGAGCGAACTCGCGAGCGCCGAGGCGCGGCTTATCGGACCCGAGGCAGGCCGGAACTCCGGGGAGTCGGTGAGCGTCTTCGCCCCCACCGACGGCACCGTGCTCGACCTCCTCAGCGAAAGCGAGCAGGTGGTGCTGAGCGGCGGTGCTCTGCTTGAGATCGGCGATCCGTCCAACCTCGAAGTCGTCGTCCATCTGCTCTCGTCCGATGCGGTCGTCGTTCCGCCCGAGGCGAGCGCGCGCATCGACGGCTGGGGCGGCCCGGAGATCGCGGCTCGGCTCAACCGCATCGATCCGGCGGCCTATACCAAGGTGTCAGCCCTCGGCATCGAGGAGCAGCGCGTCGACGCCGTCTTCGATATCGTCGACCCCCATGACCAATGGCAGCGGCTCGGCCACGCGTTCCGCGTCATGGTCCATATCCCGACCTGGCGGAGCGACGATGCGCTCCGCCTGCCGCTCGGCGCGCTCTTCAGGCACGGCGAGGCGTGGCATGTCTTCAAGGTCGTGGATGGCGCGGCCGTGCTCGCGCCGGTCAGCCTCGGCCATCGTAACAGCCGCTTCGCCGAGGTTCTGGAAGGCCTCGCCCCCGGCGATGCGGTCGTCCTCCACCCAAGCGACCGCGTTGTCGCCGGCGTCGCGGTCGAGACGCGCGCGATGGAATGACCGTCACAAACCGTCGATAAGCATCTCACACACCGACGGAAGCCCCCGACGCCATGTCCACCTATCGCCTCGACCGCCTCTTCGCTCCGCGTTCGGTCGCGCTGGTCGGCGCGAGTCCCCGTCCCGGCTCGCTCGGCAACGCCATCCTCCGGAACCTCCGCGAGGCGGATTTCCCCGGACGGCTCGACCTGGTCAACCCGCGTTATCCGGAGATCGACGGCCAGGCCGTCGTGAGGTCGCTCCGCGACCTCGCCGCCCCTCCCGACGTCGCAGTCGTCGCCGTGCCGCCCGATGCGGTGCCGGTGGTCGTCGCCGAGGCGGCCGAATGCGGCATCGCCGCGGCGATCATCGTCACCGCCGGGCTCGGCCACGGGCCGGGATCGCTTGCGGCCGCCTGTGAGGCCTCGGCCCGGGAGAAGGGGCTCCGTCTCGTCGGCCCCAACTGCCTCGGCGTCATGGCGCCCCGGGCGAAGTTCAACGCGACCTTCGCCGCCCACCGGCCGCAGGCCGGCGACCTCGCGCTCGTCTCGCAATCCGGGGCGATCGCCGCCGGGATGATCGAGTGGGCGGTGGAACGCGCCATCGGTTTCTCGGCGATCGTCTCGATCGGCGACCAGCTCGACGTCGATTTCGGCGACTGCCTCGACTACCTCGCGCTCGACCCCGCCACCCGCGCGATCCTGCTTTATGTCGAGTCGGTCAAGGACGCGCGGAAGTTCATGTCGGCGGCGCGGGCGGCGGCCCGGACCAAGCCGGTGGTGGCGATCAAGGCCGGCCGCCACGCGCAGGCGGCAAAGGCGGCGGCGACCCACACCGGGGCGCTGGCCGGCTCCGACGTGGTCTACGATGCCGCTTTCCGCCGCGCGGGGGTCCTGCGGGTCCTCGACTTCGGCGAACTGTTCGAGGCCGCCGAGACGCTCGGCCGTGTTCACGCCATCGGCGGCGACCGGCTGGCGATCCTCACCAATGGCGGCGGTGTCGGTGTGCTCGCCATCGACCGCCTGATCGATTTCGGCGGTATCCCGGCGGCGGTCTCGGCGGAAACGCTTCGCCGCCTCGACGCGATCCTGCCGCCCACCTGGTCGAAGGCCAATCCGGTCGACATCATCGGCGACGCCGACCCGGCCCGCTATGCGGCTGCGCTCGAGGTGCTCCTCGCCGACCCCGATAACGATGCCGTGCTGGTGCTGAACGTCGAGACCGCGCTCGCCTCGGCCACCGGCGCGGCCGTCGCCGTCGCCAGTCTTGCCGGCGCCGAGAGCGGGCGTCACGTCATGCCGAAGCCGGTGCTCGCCGCGTGGATCGGCACCGGCGATCGCGTCGCCGCCACCTTCGCCGCGGCCCGCATCCCCCGCTACGACACCGAGACCGAGGCGGTGCGCGGCTTCATGCATCTTGTCCGCTACCGCGAGGCGATGGCCGCGCTGATGGCGACGCCGCCGTCGCTGCCGGCGGATTTCTCCCCCGCCGCCGACGAAGCCCGAGGCGTCGTCGCGGGCGTCATCGCGGCCGGGCGAACATGGCTCGATCCGCTCGAGGTCAACCGGGTCTGCGCGGCCTACGGCATTCCCGCGACCCCGGCCGCCTTCGCCGCCACGCCCATGGAAGCAGCAGCGACGGCTGGCCCATGGCTTGCGGAGGGCCAGGCCGTGGCCGTCAAGATCCTCTCCCACGACATCGTCCACAAGTCCGATGTCGGCGGCGTGCGGCTCGGCCTGATCGATGCGGCGGCGGTCGAACAGGCCGCCGCCGACGTCATCGCCAGCGCGCGGTCGAAGCGCCCCGATGCGCATATCGCCGGCGTCACGGTGCAGCCGATGATCGTCCGCCCCAAGGCGCGCGAGCTGCTCCTCGGAATCGCCGATGACGCGACCTTCGGCCCGGTGATCGTCTTCGGCCATGGCGGCGTCGGCGTCGAGGTGATCGACGACAAGGCCGTTGCGCTGCCGCCGCTCGACTTGGCGCTGGCCCGCGACCTGATCGGCCGCACCCGTGTCGCACGGCTACTGTCCGCCTACCGCAACGTGCCCGCAGCAAGGGTCGATGAGGTGGCGCTCGTCCTCGTCCGGCTGGCGCAGCTCGCCGCCGATTTGCCCGAACTCCGGGAACTCGACATCAACCCGCTGCTGGCCGACGAGACGGGGGTGCTCGCCCTCGACATGCGAATCGCCGTCGCCCCGGCAGCCGCGGCGAAGTTCAAGGGGCGCGGCCATCCCCGCTTTGCCGTCCGCCCCTATCCGGGCGAGTGGGAGCGGCGCCTGGTGGTTGGCGAGGACTGGCGGATCTTCGTCCGACCGATCCGCCCGGAAGACGAGGCGCTGGTCCGGGATTTCTTCGCCCACGTCACGCCCGAGGACCTCCGTCTGCGGTTCTTCGCTCCCGTGAAGGACCTCAGCCACGTCTTCATCGCCCGGCTGACCCAGCTCGACTATGCGCGGGCGATTGCCTTCATCGCCATCGACCACGCAAGCGGGGCGATGATCGGCGCAGTGCGGCTCCATGCCGACGCCAACTACGAGCGGGCGGAGTTTGCCGTTATCGTGCGCTCCGATCTCAAGGAGCGAGGACTCGGCTGGGCGCTGATGTCGCTGATGCTCGACTATGCGCGGGCTGAAGGCCTCCGGCATGTGGAGGGTCAGATTCTCCGCGAAAACTCTGCGATGCTCAAAATGTGCGGCGAGCTCGGCTTCACGATCACCGCCGATCCCGACGATCCCAACATCCGAATCGCGGGCCTTTCGCTCCTGCCCTAGGCACGCGTGCCGGCGGCCGACGGCTCAGCTCAGCCACCAGATGCCGAAAGCGAGCGACAGGAGCGTCATCGGCGCACCGACCCGGAAATGCGCCCAGAACGAGAGGGTGACGCCGCCGGTCCGCGCCTTCTGCGCCACGATCAGGTTGGCAACCGAGGCGACGAGGGTGAGGTTGCCGGCAAGTGTGGCGGCCATGGCGACGGCGAGCCAGGCCGTCTCCGGGTCGGCCAGCGTCGCGACGAAAGGTTCGAGCACCAGCACCGCCGGGACGTTGCTGACGAGATTCGACAGGACCACGGTGACGCCGGCGAGGACGGGCACCTCGTTGAGGTTGAGCCGGGCGACGAAGGCGTGCGCCTCCGGCCCGATCACCGCATGGTCGAAACCGGCGACGACCACGAACAGGCCCGCGAACATGACGAGCAGCGGCCAGTCGATGTCGAAGTAGACCTTCTCCGCCTTGACCCTGCGGGTGAAGAGCAGGAAGGCGCCGCCGAGGAGCGCGACGCCCGCCACCGGATACCCGGCGAGGAAGAAGCCGACCATGACGACAAGGGTGAGGAGCGTCTTCGCCACCAGCGGCTTGTTGGGCCGGCTCGGGCGGAGTTTGGGCGCCACCAGGCGCTGGCGGGTGAAGAATTCCTTCGGGTGGAGGATCGCAACGAGAACGACGGTGACGGCGAGCGAAGCGAGCGCCACGGGGGTCAGCGCCGCCGCGAACCCGGCATAGGGCAGGTCGGCGATCGAGCCGATGATCATGTTCTGCGGGTTGCCGGTGATGGTGGCGACGCTGCCGGCATTCGACGCCATCGCAACCGACAGAAGGTACGGCACCGGGTTCCGCCCGAGCCGCCGCACGAGGTCGAGGACGATCGGCGTCATCACCAGGCAGATCGTGTCGTTGACGAGCAGCGCCGAGAAGAATCCGGCGACGAGGACGATCGCCGTGAGCAAGATCAGCGGGTGGCGCGCCCGCACCATGACGAAGGCCTCGACCAGCCGGAAGAAGCCGGAAAGCCGGAGGTTGGCGGCGACGATCATCATCCCGAGGAGAAGCGTGATCGTCTCCATGTCGACCGCGGCCAAGGCCTCCTCGAGGCTGAGGACGCCGGCCGCCACCATCAGGCAGGCGCCGAGCAGCGCCGCACCGGCACGGTCGAGCCGGTAGCCGGGCAGCCGGCCCACGGCCATGACCACGTAGGTGACGGTGAAGATGAGGATGGCGGGGATCACGGAGCGGGTGAGTAGCGCCGCGACGATCGGCGGGATAGCGGCGTACGGTCTGATTCCGCGCCCTGCGCCTGCGGCATCTTGGCTGGCCGCCCATGGCCGCTCGCGCCGTTGTGAACGGCGCGGGGTTGCCATGCCCGGCTGCAGGCTTAGAGTTGTGGACAGGCTGGGCCTCGTCCAGTCCTCACGATGGAAGGGAGTCCTGATGAAACTCATGACCACCTCCGTGACCGCGCTCGCCGCGTTCGGCATCCTTGCCGGGGCGAGCCTTTCTGCCGCTGCCTGCCCGGCTCACAAGAACCACGTGACCGCTGCGGTGACCCCGCCCACGACCCAGGAAGACGTCGCGGTTCCGGCCACGATCGTCGACCCGATTCTGGTGGCGGAAGCCAAGGCCGCGATTGTCCCGGTCGCTCCGAAGGAAGAACCACTCGAAGAGACCGTGACCGACTGAGTCTGTCCAAAGCCTGACCAGCTTGATCCGTGGAAGCGCCGGCCTGTCGCCGGCGCTTCTGCGTTTGGTCGAACCGCCGGCGTTCAGATGTGGATCGGCTTGAACCAGGCGGCGAGCGCCGCCTCCTTCACCGCCTCCGACAGGGTCGGGTGGGCGTGGCAGATGCGGCCGAGGTCTTCCGCCGAGCCGGCGAATTCCATCAGCACCGAGGCCTCGGCGATCAATTCGCCCGCATAGGGCCCGACAATGTGGACGCCGAGCACCCGGTCGGTCGAAGCGTCGGCGAGCACCTTGACGAAGCCGTCCTTCTCCAGCATGGCACGCGCCCGGGCATTGGCCGAGAACGGGAACTTCCCGGCACGGTATTCGATGCCCGCCGCCTTCAGTTCCTCCTCGGTCTTGCCGACGGAGGCGATCTCGGGATGGGTGTAGACCACCGCCGGGATGACCCCGTAGTTCACGTGGCCGGCCTGCCCGGCGATGATCTCGGCGACGGCGACGCCTTCGTCTTCCGCCTTGTGGGCGAGCATCGGCCCCCGAACCACGTCGCCGATCGCGTAGATGCCCGCGACGCTGGTGCGGAAATGGTCGTCGACGACCACGCGGCGCCGATCGTCGAGGGCGACGCCCGCCTCTTCAAGGCCCAACTCCGCCGTGTAGGGGCGGCGGCCGATGGCGACCAGCACGATGTCGGCCTCGATCGTCTCCGGATCGCCCCCCGCAGCCGGCGCGATCGCGACCTTGAGCGTATCACCCGATGCATCGACGGAGGCCACCTTGCTCGACAGGCGGAAGGCGATGCCCTGCTTGGCGAGGATGCGCTGGGCCTGCTTTGCCACGTCGCCGTCCATGCCGGGGAGGATGCGGTCGAGGAACTCGACCACCGTTACCGCGCTCCCGAGACGCCGCCAGACCGAGCCGAGTTCGAGACCGATCACGCCGGCCCCGACCACGACGAGCCGCTTCGGCACCTCCGGCAGCGACAGTGCCCCGGTCGAGGAGACGATGCGTGTCTCGTCCACCGTGACGCCGGGGAGCGGGGTCCACTCCGAGCCGGTGGCGATGACGATCGCCTTGGCCTCGATCTCGCTCGCCGCGCCGTCGGTCGCCGTCACCCGCACCTTGCCCGGGGCGGCAATGGCGCCGGTGCCCCGGAGCCATGCGATCTTGTTCTTCTTGAAGAGATAGGCGACGCCGGAGGTGTTCGATTCCACCACCCCGTCCTTGTGCGCCATCATCGCCGCGAGGTTCAGCTTCGGCGCGCCGACCTCGATGCCTAGGGCAGGGAAATCATGGCCGGCCTTCTCGAACAGTTCGGAGGTGTGGAGGAGCGCCTTCGACGGAATGCACCCGACATTGAGGCAGGTTCCGCCGAGCGTCGCATCCTTCTCGACGACGGCGACGTTGAGCCCGATCTGGGCGGCGCGAATGGCGCAGACATAGCCGCCGGGGCCGCCGCCGATGACGACGAGATCGTAGGTCAGGAGAACTCCAAGGCGTGGCTAACTGGCAAGGGCGATCAGGGCGGCCTGCTTCTCGGCGTCGCGGCGGAGCCCATCAGCGCCGAGGTCGACGATATCGCCGTCTTCATCGGTCCAATAGACCGAGTGGCCGAACTCATCCCGCTTCACTTTCATGAAGCGCCCATGATCAGCGCGGAGGAATGCGAAGATCTCTCCCTTCGCAAGGAGCGGCCGGATATCGACCACACCCTCATAGCCGTCGTCGAATGTGAGCTTCAGGACGCCGAAGATCACCGGCTTCACGCTCTCGATCCGGGGGAGCTTCTTTTTCATTTGATCTTCAGTGGCTTGCGGCCCGATTGCATCGCATACCACGAATCGAGCAACGCTGTTTGATGTCTCTGTGACGAATCGAGGATCACCCTCC
>JALHRF010000163.1 GCA_022841545.1 Bauldia sp.
GTCGCCGGCCCTGGCCGCCGCCTCGCCGGCTCTCGCCAGCGCGTCGATCTCGGCGATCGCGTCGGGGTCGGTCGCGGCCGCCCGCGCCGCCTCTGCCGCCACCGCGAGCGCCGTGGGCAGGGTCTCGGTGATCTCGATCTGAATCTGCTCGGCGACGCGGGATGCCTCGCCCGCCCGCCAGACCTGCCAGCCGACGAAGACGGCGACGACCGCGACGAGGATCAGAAGCGCCGGGCCGACCACCCGCCGCCTGATCCAGAGCCTGGCCATGAAGGTGGCGAAGCTCTTCTCCGGCGGCGTATAGGCGAATCGGCTTTCCTTGAGCGCCTTGATCCCCTCGTCGAGGATGCGGTCGGTGACCGTCAGCCCCTGGCTCTCGTAGATCTGGCGGAGGCGCTTCTTCAGCGCCTCGTCGCGCATGTCCTGGCCGAGCTCCTTCTCGACCATGGCGTCCTCGTGACGGAGCGTGTCGACCACGTCCATCGCGAGCATGAGGTCGTCGAGCTTCTGAGCCGGCGCGCTCGGCGCCGGCGCGGTCGCGGCGTCAGCCATTGGCTACGAGCGCGTTCCCTTCCGCGGCGAGCCGGGCCATCCGCTTCTTGCCCTCCTCCACCGCCTCGCGGATCTCCTCGGAGTTCTTCGTCGCGAGCGTCCGCATCTCGGCGATGATCTCGCCGGAGCGCTCCTGGAAGGTGACCACCGAATCGACCAGCTTCTTGACCGCATCGGCCCGGATGGTCGGCCCGTAGCCGGCCTTCAGCGCCTCCTCCTGAATCTTGCCGCCGATCTCGGCGAGCACGTCGATCGATTTCGACACGCCCTCCTTCATCTGGTTGAGCGTCTCGGTCGATTCATGCAGCCCGAACATACCGGTGAACGAGGCCTTGAGGGCGGTGAGCACCGATTCGTTGGTGGTGAAGAACGACACCGCCTGCTGGTAGACCCGCTCCTTGGCGCTGGTGGTCTGGGTCAGCCGCGCCATGATCACCTCGGACGTGTTGTAGCCGATGGTCATGTTGTCGGCGAGGTCCTTGGCGATCTGGTAGCGGCCGTCCTCGTTCTGCATCGCGCGGAGCTTCTCGTCGCGGAACAGCTCCAGCTTGGCGCGTTCCGCCGGGTCGCTGCCGGCATAGTTCTTCACCGCCTCGCCGGCCGTCGCGAGTTCCGCCTTGGCCTTGTCGAGCCGGCCCTCGGCGAGCTTCAGCACCTCGAGCGCGCTCACCTCGCCCTGCTTCAGGGCGCCGCGAAAATCCATGTAGGCTTCGAGGATGATGTGCTCGCGCTCGATGTTGGTGCGGGTGTCCTTGGCGACCGCGAGATAGGTGTCGCGGATCTTGTCGAAGCGGGCCGAGATGTCGCCGCGGGCGATCTTCATCCAGGCATTGGTCGCCCGCTCGAACATGTCGATCTTGCCGTCGGCAATCTGGTCGACCATGCCCTTGGCGTCGTCGCGGATCGAGTTGAACTGTTTGGTGATCTCCTCGTAGCGCTGGCCGATCGACATCTCCGAGATCTGCTCGCGCACCACCTCGTTGAAGGTCGACATCTGGCCGAGCGTGCGGCTGATCACGGCGATCTTGTCGGGTTCGAGGTGGGAGATCTTCTCGAGGAGGCCCGTGATCGGATCGTCCTCCGGGGCGCCTTCCTTGACCAGGCCGAGTTCCCGCAGCCCGCTCATCGCCTTGTCGAGATATTGCAGCGGCGTCTTGACGACGGTGGTTTCGGTGCTCGCTTCGGCCATCGGGCGTCCCCCTCGGTGTTTATGCCAAGCCTCAATATGGCATTTCGGGGCCGATACAAAAGGCCCCATTCTTCCAATGGCAATGCCGCAAGACGCCGCTGTGACGTTGTTCACATCCGGTACAGACGAGGTGTGGCAATGCACGATCCGGAGGGTCGGGCCGATTCCCGAACGGGAGGCACGACAATGCGATTGTTCAGCGAACCCGAATCCTGGATCGGGCTGCGTTCCGAGCGGGCGGTGGCCGGCGAATTCGATGCGCCGGCGAAGCGCGATACGGCGTCCCGGGAGCCGAAGGCCGATGCGGCCGCCCCGTTGCGCCTGTGTGACGTCCGCGCCGCCATGCGGCGAACGCTCGCGCTGCTGCTCGGGCGGTAAAGGGCGCGCGTCGATCTAGTCGGCGGTGCGACCCCACCCGAGTACGAAGAACAGGGCGAGGTCGATATTCCTCACGTCTTCGTTTCCCAGCGTCCCGATAACGGCGCGCACGCGTTCTCTCCGCACCGCGACGATCTTGTCTATCATCACCATGGACGGCTCGCGCAGCCGTTCAGTGGCGACGGAAGGATGACAGGACGAAACGCCGGCGTGTCGTCGGGGTCGGACGATGTCGGGCAGACAATGACGGTCAGCCGGTCAGGTCCCAACGCGTCCGCCTGAACGACCACTGCGGGCCGCGGCTTGCCGAGGTCGCCCTGCAACCGAAAGAACGACGTCGTCCCGCTTCACTCGCGTTCGCGGTCCTCGAGCATCGCATCAAGCCAGTCGCTGATGGCCTCTGTCTCGGGATGTGCGTCGAGCAAGGCTGCCTGGCGCTCGATTTCCTTGCGGACCTTGGGGTTGCGCATGTCCGGTACCCAGAATTGAACCGGACGCAGTCCGGCGGCCCGCTGCCGGGCGCGATAGGCGCGCATCCGGTCAGTGGCAGTGGCAGGGCTCGTGATCTTGCGCATCGGGGGAATGACGGACGGTTCCCGCGTAACATGTGACACGATCCGCCTCCGATTTCTACGTGGACTGGTAGGGCCTGCGACGCTGTCCACTCCGCCGGTGTCACCCCACCCAGTAGCGCGGCCCCGGACCGTACCGCGCCGCCTTGTCGTCCGGATTGGCGAGGCGGCAGCGGTCGAGGGACAGGCAGCCGCAGCCGATGCACTCGGTGAGCCCGGCCTTCAGACGCTCCAGTTCGGCGATGCGCCGGTCGATCCGATCGGACCAGCCGCGCGACAGGCGCGCCCAGTCTGTCCGCGTCGGGGCGCGATCGACCGGGAGACGCGCGAGCTCTGCGCCGATCTCCTCGAGCGTCAGCCCGATCCTCTGGGCGAAGACGATGAAGGCGATGCGGCGGAGCACAGCCCGCGGGTAGCGCCGGTGGCTGGCACCCCGTCGTTCCGAGGCGATCAGGCCGCGCTCCTCGTAGAACCGGAGCGCAGAGGCGGCCACGCCGCTCCGCCGCGCGGCCTCGCCAATGGTGATGACTTTCTCCATCCGCGGAGAGGAGCACATTTTCCGCTTGATCTCAAGTTAACTTGAACTTGTAGAACAACCTGGACGCCGGGACTGTGCACCGGCCCCACGCCAGGCGGAGAGACAGCCATGAACCGCATCGCCTTGATCACCGGCGCGAGCCGCGGACTGGGCGCCGCGCTCGCCCGCTTCCTTGCCGGCCAGCGCTACGACCTCCTGCTCACCGCGCGCGAGGCAGGCACGCTCGAGACGTTCGCGGAAAGCCTCGACCGCGCCGGCGGGCGGATCGCGGCGTTCGCCGGCGATGTCGCCGATCCGGATCATCGGCGGCGGCTCGCCGATGCCGCCGCCTCGCTCGGCGGCCTCGATCTCCTCGTCAACAACGCCTCCACCCTCGGCCCGACGCCGCTGCCGCCATTGTCCGAGTTGCCGCTCGTGGCGCTCGAGGACATCTTCGGCGTCAACGTTTCCGCGCCCCTCGGCATGATCCAGGCGACGCTCCCGCTCCTCGAAGAGCGCGGCGGCCTGGTGATCAACGTCTCGAGCGACGCCGCGATCGGCGGCTACCCGGGCTGGGGCGGCTATGGCGCGAGCAAGGCGGCGCTCGACCTCGTGTCGCTGACACTGGCCAACGAGCTGAGCGGACGCGGCGTCGCCGTGGTGGCGGTCGATCCCGGCGACATGCGCACCGCCCTGCACCAGGCCGCCTATCCCGGCGAGGACATTTCCGACCGGCCGTCCCCGGATGCGGCGCTGCCGTTCTTCGCCTGGCTGCTCGGCCAGGAGCCGACGCGTATCTCGGGGCGGCGCTATGCCGCCCAGGCCGAGGCATGGGAGTTGGCGGCATGAAGATCGACGGCTTCGTCAGCGACTCGCGTACCGGACCGTCGGCCGTCTCGCCGCCCGAGGCGCGGGGGATCGACCGCGACGCCGTGCGGCTTCTGGTGAGCCGGGGCCGCGCGCACGAGCACGCCAGCTTCCACGACCTGCCGGATGTGCTGCCGCCCGGGACGCGGCTCGTCGTCAATGCGAGCGCCACCCTGCCGGCGAGCCTCCCGGCCTCGGCCCGCTTCGGCTCGTTCGTCCTCAACCTCTCGACCCGCTATGGCGAGCGGCTGTGGCTGGCCGAGCCGCGGTGGAGCGCCGGGCTGGAGGGGCCGGTCCCGCTCGATGTCGGCGAGTGGTTCGAGGCGGCGGGGGTTCCGGCGCGGGTGCTCGCGCCGTTTCCCGGCGTGCCGCGGCTCCTCTTCGTCATCTTCGAAGGCAGCGTCGAGCGGGCCATGGCCGATGAAGGCGAGCCGATCCGCTACGATCACATCTCGCCGCCCTGGCCGCCGCTTTCGGCGTATCAGACCGTGTTCGCGGATGTGCCGGGCAGCGCCGAGATGCCGTCGGCCGGGCGGCCGTTCACCCCGAAACTCCTCGACGCGCTCCGCCGGAGGTCGATCGCGACGGCGGCGATCGAGCTCCACACCGGCGTCTCCAGTCTCGAAGGCGACGAGGCGGGCCTGCTGCCCGAGGCGTTCGCGGTGCCGGCGGCGACCGCGGGGGCGATCAACCAGGCGCGGCGCGCCGGACGCAAGGTGATCGCCGTCGGCACCACCGTGGTGCGGGCGCTCGAGACTGCGTTCGACGGATCGGACGTGAGGCCGGCGGAGGGGTTCACCCGGCGCTTCGTCCATGCCGGCCGGCCGGTGCGCTCGGTCGACGGCATCATCAGCGGCTTCCACGACCCGACCGCAAGCCACATCGCGATGCTGGAGGCGGTGGGCGGCGCCGCGTTGGTCCGCGACGCCTACGGGCACGCCTTGCGCCACGGGTATCTCTGGCACGAGTTCGGCGACAGCCACCTGATCCTCGCCGGCGACGGCAGGCAGTCGGTCGCCACTTAGCGCTGAAAGGCGGCGTAGGCCCGCGCGAAGCGGTCCATGTAGTCGATGGTGTAGGCGGGGTAGTCGAAATCGATCTTGGAATAGATCTCCGACACCATGCTCCACATCGCCTCGCGGAGGAGCGACGCGCACTTCATCGCCCGGTAGCTCCGCCACAGGCTCTCGTCTGGCGCCCGGCCGAAATAGGTCGAAAGCATCCAGGTTTCCTGGTCGGCGTCGAGCTGGGCATTGGAGGCGAGGTTGGCGAGATCGAAGAGCGGCGAGTTGAAGCCGGCATAGTCCCAGTCGATCAGCCACAGCCGCGTGCCGTCGTCGATGAAGTTCTGCGGCAGGAGATCGTTGTGGCCGAAGACGAGGTCGATCGGCCCGACCGCAAGCTCCAGGCTTGCCGACACGTCGATCAGGTCTGACAGACGGGAACTGTAGCGGCTGCCGGCCGCTTCGAGAGAGTGCGCGTAGTCGTGGATGACGTGGAACGGCCAGAACGAGAGCACGGGCCCGTAGAGAAAGCGCGGCAGGACGCGATGCACACGCTTCAGGAGCGGGAGGACGCGCGTCAGTCGGGCCGGGTCGCGAATGTCGGCAGCGAGACAGGTCCTGCCCTCGATGAAACGCATCACCATGATGCCGGGCTCGGTATGCACCACCTCGGGCGAGATGCCGGCCGCGTGGGCGGCGGTGGCGGCGGCGCGCTCGTTGAAGCGCATGATCTGGTGGACCGGCAGGTCCTCGCCGACACGCACCACATAGCGCGAACCGGCGTCCTCGACCTTGAGGTTGACGTTGGTGGTGCCGCCGGAAATCGGCACCGGCCGCACCGGTCCCTTCCAGAACGACAGGCCGGCGGCGCGCTCGATGGCCGTGGTCGTGGCGTCCGCCATGGCTAGTATCCCGGTTCCGAAATTTGCATATGCCCGGCCGCACATGAACGAGCGATTGCCGGAGCCAAAAAAGATAATGGCATCATAGACTTGCCGGTGCGATTCAGAACGCGAAATTCGCTCGCCACCCGGCCGCAACGTCTGGCGGATTTCGCGACCATCACACTAACCGAGGGCCGCCACCTTCTCGTTCGCGAGCGCCGCCGCCTCGTCGTCGGCGTGCTTCTCGAACTGGAGGTAATAGAGACGGGCGTAGTGTTTGCCGGCCGCGATCAGTTCGGCATGACGGCCGCTTTCGACCACGTTGCCGCGCACCAGGACGCAGATCTGGTCGGCGCTGAGGATGGTCGAAAGGCGGTGGGCGATGACGATCGTGGTGCGGCCCTTCATCAGCCGGTCGAAGGCAATCTGGACCTGGTTCTCTGATTCCGAGTCGAGCGATGACGTCGCCTCGTCGAGGAGGATGATCGGCGCATCGCGGAGCATGGCGCGCGCGATTGCGATACGCTGGCGCTGGCCCCCGGAGAGGGACTTGCCGGCGTCCTCGAGTTCCTGATCGTAGCCGTCCTTGAGCGCCATGATGAAGTCGTGGGCCATGGCGTTCTGCGCCGCTTCCTCGACCTCCTCGTCGGTGGCGCTCGGCCGGCCGAAGCGGATGTTCTCGCGAACCGTCGTCTCGAAGATCACCGTATCCTGGCTGACGAGCGCGAGGTTGTCGCGAAGCGAGGCCAGCCGTACCTTCGAGATGTCCTGATCGTCGATCGTGACCGTCCCCGACTGCACATCGTAGTAGCGCTCGATCAGGCTGATGATCGTGCTTTTGCCGGACCCTGACGGCCCGACCAGCGCCGTCACCTTGCCGGCCGGAGCGTTGAAGTTGAAGTCGGTGAGGACCGCTGTCTTCTTGCGGTAGTGGAAGTTCACGTTCCGGAAGGTGACGTCGCCGCGCTCGACCTTGAGCTCCGGCCCGTCGGGATTGGTGTCCAGCGTCGGCTTGGTGTCGAGGATGCTGTAGATGAACTGCACGCCGACGACGCCGCGCTCGATGGCGACGCGGGTGTTGGCAAGGCGCTTGGCGGGCTCGTAGGCGAGCAGGATGGCGGCGACGAAGGACACGAAGGCGCCGGGCCGCGCGCCCTCGTAGATCGTCTGGTAGCCCGCCCACAGCATCACGCCGGCGATGGCGAAGCCGCCGAGGGTCTCCATCAGCGGGGCGGTTTGCGCCTTGATCGCGCCGATCCTGTTGCCGCGCTGGCGAACCGTCTCGATCGCCTGGTTCATGCGCGTGCGCATCGCCGATTCGAGATTGAACGCCTTGACGACGCGCATGCCGTGGGCGGTCTCCTGCATCGACGCGATGATCTGCGTCATGCCGGCGAATTCCATCTTCGCCATGTTGCGCATCTGGCGGACCAGGTGATTGACCCCGAAGATCGCGATCGGGCCGACGACGAGAACGATGAGCGACATCCAGGGGCTCTGGATGATCATCACCGCAACCAGCCCGATGACCGACAGGAGGTCACGGACGAAACTGGTCAGGATGGTGTTGAGCAGCTGGCCCGCGGCCTGGGCCCGGACCGACATCGCGGCGATGAGGTCGCTCGAATGGGTGCGATCGAAGAAGTTCATCCCGAGGCCGAGGATGTGGTCGAAGAGCCGACGCTGGTTCTCGGCGATGATGGCGTTGCCGACCCGGGTGAGCGTCACCGTCGAACCGTAGAGCGAAATGCCGCGGACGACCGAGATGACGATGACGGCAATGACCAGCCCCGAAAGGACCGCAAGATCCTGGTCGACGAAGACCTGGTCGACCACGTCGCGCAGGATCCACGCGCTCAGCGCCGCGGTCAGCGCCACCAGCGCCATGAACACCGTGGCTATGATATAGCCCAAGGTGTGCTTCTTGCCGCTTTCGCGCATGAGCCTGAAGACAGTCGGCCAGGGTCCCTCCGGATTGGTGAGGAAGGGCAGCCGCCGGAGGATGAAGGCCTTGATTTTGTTCAACCGATCGCTCTCTGGCCGATGAACCAGCCGCCGATATACCCAATCGCGGGGGGCAAATCGACCCCTAAGCCCTGTTCTTTTTCCGAACGGAGTGGCAAAGGGTGGCCCGAATCCGGGCAGGATTCCGGGGCCGGGGATTGCCCGCGGCCCTTTGAGGGACGATTGCAGCCAGCCGCATGACCGATATCGCATTCCGGATAAGGCGGTCCTGGCGGCGCATGGCGCGAAAGTCGCGGAAACGGATCGTCAGGCGGTCGCCGGCCTGGGCCCGCCGCATCTTCGGCGGCCCGGTCAGCTATATGGATATGGTCGTCGCCGACCATGGCATCTTCCGCCTTTTCTACCTCAACCGCCACCGCCTCTCCGACACGGCCTGGCGCTCGGCGCAGCCGGCTCCTCACCACTTCCGGCGTTTCGCGAGAGACGGCATCCGAACCATCGTCAATCTCCGCGGCGAGCACAATTCGGGCAGCTTCTGGCTGGAGGAGAAGGCCTGCGCCGAACACGGCATCAAGCTCGTCAACTACAAGGTCCGCTCGCGCGCCGCGCCCACCCCGGAGGAGTTGAAGGGGGCGCGCGACCTGTTCGATACGGTCGAGTACCCGATGCTGATGCACTGCAAGTCCGGCGCGGACCGTGCCGGCCTGATGAGCGTCCTCTACCGCCACCTCAAGGAGGGCGAGCCGATGGAACGCGCCGTCGGCCAGCTCTCGATCCGCTACGGCCACATGAGCCGCGCGGATACCGGCATCCTCGACTATGTGTTCCAGCGCTACATCGAGGACAATCGCCGGGAGCCCATCGCGTTCTTCGACTGGGTCGACACCCGCTACGACCCGGAGGAGATCCACGCGACCTTCCGCGCCAGCGGCTGGGCCAATCGCCTCGTCAACGGGATCCTGAGGCGGGAGTAGCCCCGGCGCTCCGCCGCCGCGGCGTTCCGCTTCTCCGGGAGGGCATGCTGGCCTCGCATGCAGCATTGCCGTCGTCGGGTTGCAGGGGACTATGACCCCGACGCCTTTGTCGCGGGCAGCGCCCGTTCGATCAGCCTGACCCAGTAGGAGCAGCCGGCGGCGATCGCCTCGTCGTTGAAATCATAGGCGGGATTGTGCAGGCCGGCGGTGTTGCCGTTGCCGATGAAGACCATGGCGCCGGGCCGTTCCTCCAGCATATAGGCGAAATCTTCGCCGCCCATCAGCGGCGGCACGTCGGTGTCGACGCGGCTGTCGCCGACGATCTCTGCGGCGACGGTTGCGGCAAATTCGACCTGGCGCGCGTGGTTGCGGGTGACGGGGTAGTTCCGGTTGTAGTCGAGATCGAGCCTCGCGCCGTGGGCCGCCGCAAGTCCGGCGACGATCTCGCCCATCCGCTTCTCGACGAGATCGCGGGTCTCGGGCTTCAAGGTGCGCACCGTGCCCGCCACCTCGGCTGTCTCGGCGATGACGTTGGTCGCCTCGCCGGCATGGAAGCGCGTCACCGACACGACCGCCGCATCGACCGGGTTGACAGAGCGGGAGACGATCGACTGGAGCGCCTGCACCAGCGCCGTGCCGATGAGGATCGGATCGACCGCGGCGTGCGGTTGCGCGGCGTGGGCGCCGACGCCGCGCACGGTGATCCTGAATTCGTCGGTCGCGGCGAGCATCGGTCCCGGCCGCATGGCGAAATCGCCCACCGGAATCCCGGGCATGTTGTGCATGCCGTAAACCTCCTCGATGCCGAAACGGTCCATCAGGCCGTCCTCGACCATCGCCTTGCCGCCGCCGCCGCCTTCCTCCGCAGGCTGGAAGATGACCACGGCCGTGCCGTCGAAGTTGCGCGTCTCGGCGAGGTAGCGGGCCGCGCCGAGCAGCATCGCGGTGTGGCCGTCATGGCCGCAGGCGTGCATCCTGCCGGATGTCTCCGAGGACCAGGCCACGCCCGACGTCTCGGTCATCGGCAGGGCGTCCATGTCGGCGCGCAGCCCGATCACGCGGCCGCTTCTGTTCGACCGGCCGCGAATCACCCCAACGACGCCGGTCCGGCCGAGGCCGGTGACGACCTCGTCGGCGCCGAACTGGCCGAGCCTTTCCGCCACGGTCGCCGCCGTACGATGCACCTCGTACATGATTTCGGGATGACGATGGAGATCGTGGCGCCAGGCGACGATGTCGTCTTGAAGGTCGGCGAAACGGTTGATGATCGGCATGAAATGAACCCGTCGTGAGTTTGCGGCGCACTATAGACCGGTGCGACGGGGCAGGCGAGGCCGGCCGGATCAGGCGGCGCGCGCCAGTCCCCCCCGCTCCTCGATGAGGGCGATCACCTGGTCGAGGCCCTCTCCGGTCTTCATGTTGGTGAAGACGAAGGGGCGGACGCCCCGCATCTTCCGTGCGTCCCGGTCCATTACCTCGAGCGAGGCGCCGACCATCGGCGCGAGGTCGATCTTGTTGATGACGAGGAGATCGGAGCGGGTGATGCCCGGGCCGCCTTTCCGGGGAATCTTGTCGCCGGCGGCGACGTCGATGACGTAGATGGTGAAGTCGGCCAGTTCCGGCGAGAAGGTCGCGGCGAGGTTGTCGCCCCCCGATTCGACCAGCACCATGTCGAGACCGGGAAAACGCTGCCGAAGCTCGGCGACGGCGGCGAGGTTGATCGAGGCGTCCTCGCGGATCGCGGTATGCGGACAGCCGCCGGTCTCGACGCCGAGGATGCGCTCCGGTGGCAGCGCGCCAGAGCGAGTGAGGAACTCGGCGTCCTCCCTGGTGTAGATGTCGTTGGTGATGGCGGCGATGTCGTAGCGGTCGCGGAGCGCCTTGCAGAGCCGGTCCATCAGCGCCGTCTTGCCGGAGCCGACGGGCCCGCCGACGCCAACGCGGAGCGGGCCGTTCATCGATGACGTCATGAGCGGAAGAGCCTCGTGTACTGGGTTTCGTGTTTCATGCTGGCGATGTCGGCACGGAACGATGCGCCGCCGAGATCGTCGAGGCTCGCATGCAAGGACGAGGCCGCGATCTCCTCGATCAGCGGGCTGAGCGCGGCGATGGTGCGCTGGCCGTCGGTCTGGCCGATGGGGATGGCGCGGACTCCGGCCGAGACGATGTTGGCCACGAAGGCGTTGAGGCAGGCGATGAGCGCCGGGGCGAGCGGCACGTCATGCGCGGCGGCGGCCACGGCCACCGCGATCGGGTAGGGGACGGCAGGCTCGGCGGCGAGCGTTTCCGACAAAGCGGCGAGGCGCGGGTTGGGCCAGGTGGCGGTCACCGCCATCAGGAACGCCGCGCCCTGGGCGCAGGATTCGAGCCGCCGCTCCTTCGACGGCTGGAACGCGGCGGCGAGTTCGGCGACGGCACGAAGCCCGTCATCATCGCCGGTCGCCGCGGCGGCATAGGCATGGACGAAGACGATCGCGTCGTTCCGGCCCGCGCCGTGGCGGAGCACGTCGCCAAGCCAGGCCACGAGGTCCGCCGCGGTCACCACGGTGCCGTCCTCGATCGCCCATTCGAGCCCGTGGCTGTAGCTGAAGGCGCCGACCGGAAACGAGGGCGAGAGCCAGGCGAGGAGGCGCTGGAGGGCGGCGGGCGATACCGCCTGGCCGGCCGGCGTCTCAAGCATGGTCGTGGCCGTGCGCGTCGTCGCCGTCCTGATGCTCGTGGCCATGGTCATGGCGATGCCCGCCGCCATAAGCGCCGCCTTCGGGGTCGAACGCTGCCTCGACATTTGTGACCGTCGCGCCGAGGCTCCGGAGCATCGCCTCGATGACGTGGTCCTCGCGGATCAGGAGCCGGTCGGCTTCGATCTGGACGGGGAGGTGACGGTTGCCGAGATGCCAGGCGAGACGGACGAGGTGGCCGGTGTCCGTCGCCCGAACCTCGACCAGCGGTTCTGCCGAGGCCTTGACCGCGACGATCCGCCCGTCCTCGAGCAGGAGGCCATCGCCGTCGCGGATCGCCACCGCCTCGGGCAGGTCGAGGAGGAAATCGAGCCCGCCCTCGCCCTGCATCCGGAGCCGCCGGCGATGGCGATGGTCGAAATCGAGCACGACGGTGTCGGTGGCGACATGCGACCACGCACCGGACGGAAAGACCTTCGTGGCGCGAATCACGGTTTCGCCGTGTCCGGCCAGAATTCGGGGTCGAGCACCTGATCGACGGTGAAGGGGCAGGTCTCGGGGAAGGTTTCCAGTGCAAGCTTGGTCTGGCCCGACGCCTTCAGCCGAGCGATTTTGTACTGGGCGTCCAGTTCCTCTCCGGGATAGCGGCGAAGACTGGGACTTTCGGCAATCTCGTTTGCGATCTCGCTGCGGGCAAGCGTGATCGAGCCGCGCCAGCTGTTACCGCGGCCACCCGGCTGGTATGCCCACTTCAACAGATGCGTCAGCAGCACGACCAGGCGGCTGCGGATTTCCCGGCGCTGCGATCCCCCCAAGCTCTCGATCTCCTCGGCGATGTTCTCCCAGTCGACGCTGTTGGGTCTCAGCTCGCGCAAACGGGCCGCCTGGTCTTTCGACCAGGCGTGGAAATCGGTTTGGTAGGCCACGCTGTGACGTGGGCGGGTCTTCACCTCACTCATCGCACCGCTCCGGCTGCCGTGTCCGGCCAGGATTTGGGGTCGAGCACCT
>JALHRF010000164.1 GCA_022841545.1 Bauldia sp.
AAATCGTACAAGGTTGCTGACCGTGACGGTATGTATGTCGCGGTCCTGCCGTCAGGAGCGATCTCGTTCCGCTACGACTATCGGCTGAACGGGCGCCGCGAAACGCTGACCCTCGGCGCCTACGGACTTGGCGGACTGACGCTCGCCGAAGCCCGCGAGCGCTGCCTCATTGCTCGGAAGATCGTTGCGGGCGGACAGTCGCCCGCGCAGGAGAAGCAGCGCGCGAAGCGCCGCGCGGCAGAAGCACTCACCATCGCGGCCGCCGGAAAGCGCTGGTTCGAGGGCGCGCGAATGGCCGAGAGTACGAGGGCCATGCGCAAGGCAATCTTCGACCGAGACATCCTACCAACGTGGAAGAACAGGTTCCTTTCGGAGATCACGCCTGACGACCTGCGCGGGCTCTGCGCCAAAGTGAAGGAGCGCGGCGCGCCCGCGACCGCAATCCATGTTCGCGACATCATCAAGCAGATCTACGGCCACGCGATCCTGCATGGCGAGAAGATTGCGAACCCGGCCGACGAAGTAGGGCCGGCATCAATCGCCACCTTCGTGCCAAAGGATCGCGCGCTTTCGCCGTCGGAGATCCGCATTCTGTTCGACCAAATCGAGCACGTCGCAACGCTGCCGACCATACGGCTCGGACTCCGCCTCATTCTCCTAACCATGGTGCGCAAGAGCGAACTGCTCGATGCAACCTGGGACGAGGTAGATTTTGAGAACGCTGTCTGGACCATTCCGAAGGACCGGATGAAGCGCTCGCGTGCGCACAACGTCTATCTGGCGCGACAGGCACTCGACATCATGGTCGCGCTGAAAACATGCGCTGGCAATTCACCCTATGTGTTGCCGTCCCGCTATGAGGCCGACCAGCCGATGTCTCGTGCGACCTTCAATCGCGTCATCTACGCTGTTGTTGGGCGTGCGAAGACCAGCGGGCTGCCGTTGGGCGCCTTCACGGTGCACGACTTGCGGCGCACTGGCGCGACGTTGCTGAACGAGCTCGGCTTCAACAGCGACTGGATCGAGAAAAGCCTTGCCCATGAGGACAATCGATCGTCGCGCGGTGTCTACAACAAGGCGGAGTATGAGCCGCAGCGTCGACACATGCTCCAGGAGTGGGCGGACATGATCGACGCATGGTGCAGCGGCCAGAAGCGGGTGCCCACGCTCTATCCGCCGACGATGCAGCTTGGGCCCACTGACGTCATGCCTTCACAGGCCGTGTCCGCCGCATCCTGACATTGGGTATTGGCGCGCGCGTTGATTGGCCATTGTCAGCGCCGTGCCGCCGCTCCGCGAGCCAGGCTGCGATTTCTGCATAGTCCCAAGCCACGCAACGCGGCGTCAGATGGAAGCGTCGTGGAAACTCGCCCCGCTGCTCCATCTCGTAGATCGTCGTGTCCGATAGCGGGACGAGATCCCGCAGCTCGTGCCTTCGAAGGGTGCGGCGAAGGGCGGGGACGCTGCGCTGGCTTTCGGACATGTGCCGCTCCGTGACGATCGCTATCGCCATCGAGCGGCACCTATTGAGCAGAGAAAAGCCGAGAGTGAGTGCCGTAGTGCCGCGTCGCGTCGCTGCGCGCAAATCGGATGGTGTTCCGCTGGCGACGTAGACGTCTGACCGCGCCGAAGAGGGTGAGAGTTTGGCGGCTGTCGCCGTGACGGGTTTCGGGGCCGAGAGAGAGGCTCGCGGCCGGCCCGTCATGGAGAACCGCCATGACCCGCTCCGCGACACGGCCGGCCCCGAGCGGCCGAGCCTCGGGTGACCGCGCGAACCTCTACGACGAGATCACCGGCAGGATCATCGCCGAACTCGAAGCCGGCCGCCTGCCCTGGGTGCAGCCCTGGGGAACCTCGGGTGTCGCCGCACCAATCGCCCTGCCGAAGAACGCGGCGACCAGCCGGCGGTACTCCGGGATCAACGTGCTGATCCTCTGGGGCGCCGTCGTCGAGCGCGGCTACGCCGGCCAGAGCTGGCTCACCTTTCGCCAGGCGCTCGCGTTGGGCGGCAGCGTGCGCAAGGGCGAGCGCGGCACGACCGTCGTCTACGCCGACCGCTTCATCCCCGGCGAGGAGCGCCAGCGCGCGCAGGAGACGGGGAAGGACGCCCGCGCGATTCACTTCCTCAAGCGCTTCACCGTGTTCAATGTCGAGCAGTGCGACGGACTGCCGCCCGAGTTGGCGGCGACGGCGCCCCCGGCGGATACCTCGCTCATCGAGCCGCGGGTGCAGGCGCTGATCGGAACCTCCGGCGCCGACCTCCGCATCGGCGGGGAGCGCGCCTACTACGACGTTCTCGGCGACTTCATCCGCGTGCCGCCGCCGCAGGCCTATTTCCAGCCGATCGACTGGCACCGGACCGCTCTGCATGAGCTCGGCCACTGGACGGGGCATTCATCTCGCCTCGGCCGCGAGATCGCCAACAGCTTCGCCTCCAAGAAGTATGCGCAGGAGGAGCTGGTCGCCGAGATGACCGCGGCCTTCACCTGCGCCGCACTTGGCATCGTGCCGACGGTGCGCCACGCCGACTACATCGGGTCCTGGCTGGAGGTGCTGCGCGAGGATAATCGCGCGATCGTCCGCGCGGCGAGTGCCGCGTCGAAGGCGGCGGACTTTCTGCTCGCCTTCGCGCCCGAGACCGAAGCGGTCAATGCCGACGCGGATGCGCCAGAGGTGGTATCGTGACCCGCGGGCGCAACGCCACTGCCCCGCTCATCCTGCCAGAGGCGGAGGAGCGCTACGGCCACTACATCCGCGAAGCACTGACCACGGAGGGTGGCCACCTCGCCATCGGCCGCGGCGGCTTCACACTGTACTTCGCCCGCGGTGCATATCTCAGCGGGCACGACTGGGAGGCCATCAAGACGACCTGCATCGCCGCTGGCCTGCCGGTGATCGATAGCCGCGCACTCCCCTTCGAGGTCGTCTGCGATCTCGCGGTGCGTGGCCCGATGGTGGCGGTCGGTGAACCCGCCAGCCCGCCGCCCTGGGGTGCCTTCTCCTATGCGCCACTCGCGGCTGTCGCGGATGCCTATCGCGCGGCCGGCGCGGAGGTGTGGAACCTGCCTCCTGCCGTAATAGCGGCGCGGAGAGAGTAAGAGGGCCGAGGCGGTCTTCGTGACGGGTTGAGGGTCGGGAGAGAGGCTCCCGGCCCGCCCGTCATGGAGAACCCCCCATGTCGAAGTCCGCCCCGAAGGTCGCGCTCTCCGCCTCGCGCGACATCCCCTTCAACCACCTCGTGCTCAGCCAGGCGAATGTCCGCCGCATCAAGGCCGGCATCGCCGTCGAGGAGCTGGCCGAGGACATCGCCCGGCGCACCCTGCTCCAGAGCCTCACCGTCCGCCCCGTGCTGGACGACGACGGCCGCGAGACCGGCATGTTCGAGGTGCCCTCGGGCGGCCGGCGCTACCGCGCGCTCGAGCTGCTCGTGAAGCAGAAGCGCCTCGCCCGCACCGCGCCGATCCCCTGCATCATCCGCACCGAGGGCCTCGCCGAGGAGGACAGCCTGGCCGAGAACGTGCAGCGGGCCCCGCTGCACCCGCTCGACCAGTTCCGCGCCTTCCAGGCCCTGCGCGAGCGCGGCCGCTCGGAGGAGGAGATCGCCGCGGCCTTCTTCGTCTCGGTCGGCGTCGTCCGGCAGCGGCTCCGCCTCGCCGCCGTCTCGCCGCGCCTCCTCGACCTCTATGCCGAGGACGGCATGACGCTCGAGCAGCTGATGGCCTTCACCGTCAGCCCCGACCACGAGCGCCAGGAGCAGGTGTGGGAAGCGCTGCAGCGCTCCTACACGCGGGAGCCGTACCAGATCCGCCGCCTGCTGACCGAGGGCGCCATCCGCGCCTCTGACAAGCGCGCCCGCTTCGTCGGCGCCGAGGCCTACGAGGCGGCGGGCGGGCTGATCCTGCGCGACCTGTTCCAGCCCGACGATGGCGGCTGGTGGCAGGACGCCGGGCTGCTCGACCGCCTCGCGTGCGAGCGGCTGGAGCGCGAGGCCGAGGCGATCCGCGCCGAGGGCTGGCGCTGGGTCGAGGCCGCGCCCGACTTCCCTTACGGCCACACCTACGGCCTGCGCCGCCTGGCCGGCGAGGCCCAACCGCTGAGCGAGGAGGAGACGACGCGGCGCGAGGCACTCCAGGCCGAGTTCGACCGGCTGGAGCAGGAATGCGCCGAGGCCGACGAGGTGCCGGAGGAGACCGATCGGCGCCTGGCCGAGATCGAGGAGGCGCTCGCCGCCTTCGAGGACCGGCCCGTTGCCAATGATCCCGACGAGATGGCGCGCGCCGGGGTCTTCGTCAGCATCGACGGCTCGGGCGCGCTGCGCGTCGAGCGCGGCTACGTCAGGCCGGAGGACGAACCGCCGATCACGGCCGAGCCAGAGCGGGAGCAGGTTGGGACCGACCAGCCCCCGGCCGGTGCGGAGCCGGAGGGCGAGCCCACGGCCGAGCCCGACACCGGCACGGCCGCTCCGCCCGCAGAGCCGCCGGAGGAGGACGAGGGCATCCGCCCGCTGCCCGACCGGCTGCTAACCGAGCTCACCGCGCACCGCACCCTCGCGCTGCGCGACGCGCTCGCCGCCGATCCGCAGACGGCCTTCCTCGCCGCGCTGCACGCGCTCTGCCTGCGGCTGTTCTACCGCTATGGCCTCGACTCCTGCCTGGAGATCGAGCCGAAGAGCGCGTTGTTCTCGGCCCAGGCACCGGGCCTCGCCGACACCGCCTCGGCACGCGCCATCGAGGCCCGCCATGCGCGCTGGCAGGCGCAGATGCCGCAGGAGCCGGGGGAGCTCTGGCCGGCCCTCGCCGGCTTCGACGCCGACAGCCGCGAGGCGCTGTTCGCGCACTGCGTCGGGCTGACGATCAACGCGGTGCACGAGGCCTACAACCGCCGGCCCAAGGCGATCGCGCATGCCGACCGCATTGCCGAGGCGGTCAGCCTCGACATGGCCGCGGTCGGCTGGCGGCCGACGGCGGAGGCCTATCTCGGCCGCGTCACCAAGGGCCGCATCCTCGCCGCCGTGCGGGAGGCGCGCAGCGCGCGGGCAGCGGAGCGCATCGCCGGCCTGAAGAAGGTGGAGATGGCGACGGCCGCCGAGGAGTTGCTCGCCGGCACGGGCTGGTTGCCCGAGCCGCTGCGCACGCCGGGCCAGGTCTTCGCGACGGTGGAGCCGGAGACCGAGGCCGCGCCGGAGGGCGAAGCGGAATCGGCGGCCGACGGCGGGGAACCGGCCATCGCCTCGGCGCCGCCGGCCGAGGACACTGAGGCCGCGGCGATCCCCACCGCCGCGATCGCCGCCGAATAGCCGGCCTCCCTGCACCTCGCGGGCCCGTCGCAAGGCGGGCCCGCATCTTCATGGAGGGACCGATGCGCGAGGATGCCGCGACTCTTGCGCGCCGCCTGGCCCGCAACGCCGAGGCGGTCTGCCGCCACTATCTCTCGAACGGCCGGCGCGAGGGCCGCTGGTGGACCGCGGGCGATGTCGCGAACACGCCGGGGCGCAGCCTGTTCGTGCGGCTGCACGGGCCGGAGGCCGGTCGCGGCGCCGCCGGGAAGTGGACCGACGCCGCGACGGGCGAGCACGGCGACCTGCTGGACTTGATCGCCCGGGCGCGCGGCCTCGACAGAATGCGCGACGTGCTGGAGGAGGCGCGGCGTTTCCTGAGCCTGCCGACGCCACAGCGGCCGGAGCCGCGCGCGCCGGTCGCGGCCGGCTCGCCGGATGCGGCGCGTCGGCTGTTCAACGCCGGGCAGCCGATCAAGGGCACGCTCGCCGAGACCTATCTGCGCGCGCGCGGCATCACGTACCTGGACGACCTGCCGGCGCTTCGCTTCCACCCGCGCTGCTACTACCGCGCGGACGAGAACGCGCCGGTCGAGACTTGGCCGGCGATGCTCGCCGCGGTGACGGATCTCAATGGCACGATCATCGGCGTGCACCGCACGTGGCTCGCCCGCGATGGCAGTGGCAAGGCGCCGATCGCGACGCCTCGGCGCGCGATGGGGCGGCTGCTCGGCAATGGCGTACGGTTCGGCCTCGTGCAGGACGTCGTCGCTATCGGCGAGGGTATTGAGACCGTGCTGGCCCTGCGCTGTGTCCTGCCCAAGATGCCGATGATCGCCGCTCTATCGGCAAGCCATCTCACAGCCCTGGTGCTGCAAGCAGGGCTCAAACGCATCTACATCTCCCAGGATAACGACGACGCGGGCATGCATGCTGCGCAGTCCCTGGCCGGCCGCGCAGGCTATCATTTCATCGAGCCGTTCGTGCTTCGCCCACGCGCCCGCGACTTCGACGACGATCTCCGCCAACTGGGCTCTGCCGAGGCGGCTGCGTGGCTACGCGCCCAGCTTGCACCTGAGGATGCAACCTGCCTGCTGTTGCCGCAGCCGGCTGATGTCGGGCTGGGCGGTTAGCGCGGCGCCTGCATCCGCCTCCGCGCTGCGCCCAGATCGGTCGGTCACGAGTTCTTTGCGCTCTCCCGAAAGCGGCCGGTAGAACTCTGCCGGCTAGCAGCTCATCAGGCCGGACTCATTACCGGCCACTCCAGCCACTGCAGTGGGCCACGAAGCCTTGCAAACCGGGGCATCCATGGTGATCCTATAAGCGAAAGGAATCGTGCTTGGATTCGCCAGGGCAGTTCAGCGCGGCTGCTTCGGCAGCCGGATACCTTTACCAAGCGCGCCTTGGTCTCGCCCTTGCCTTGCCCCACGTCAACGCAAGTACAGGCGTTGAGATATCTATCGAGCTTCTGGACGATGTGGCTTTCGAACGAGAGGGGAGCCCTATTGAGCTCCTGCAGACCAAGCATCACCTGAGTCGGACTGCGAGCTTGACGGACGCAAGCAGCGATTTGTGGAAGACCATACGGGTCTGGGCATCTCAGGTAGCCGAAGACCCGTCGTTACCTACACGCTGTCGGCTCGTGCTCATTACGACCGGGACAGCACCCGCCGGGTCGGCAGCATCCTGCCTGCGCCCCACCTCCGGCCTGCTCTCAGCCCAGCGGCGCAACCCGGACGAGGCGCTTCGCCTGCTCACCGAGGTGGCTGGCACCTCCCGTAGCCGCGACCTTGCACCCGCTTTCGAGGCGTTTCTCTCCCTGACTCCTGAAATGCGTGCCTCGCTCCTCACCTCGGTCGAGGTACTGGACCATCAGCCGACCCTGGGCGACCTTGAGGGGGTCCTCGACAGGCAACTCCAACTCGCTGTGCCTCGCGGCAAGGCGTCCGCGGCCCGCGAACTCTTGGAGGGCTGGTGGTGGCCGCGCGTGTGCCGGGCCTTGATGTCGCAGCCTCCGGGGCGCATCGCGATTGCAGACCTGGAGACGAAGCTGGAAGAGGTCAGGGAGTGGTTCCGGCGAGACGCACTCCCAATAACCTTCGCCGATGCAGTACCGTCGGACGAGGAGGCGGCGGGGTACGAAGCCTTCAGGTTCGTCCGTCAGTTGCAGGGCGTGGGGATCGGGCGACAGAGGATCACGAATGCGAAGCGTGACTACTATCGCGCGTTCGCTCAGCGGTCCCAGTGGCTGCGCGACCACCTCACCCTAGACGACGAGGTTGCATTGTTCGAGGCGACCTTGACGGAGGAGTGGGAGGCACGGTTCGAGGCGATGTGCGACGATCACGCAGACCCCACCTGCGAGGCAGCGACGCTCCAGGCCGCCGGGGCAGCGATTTACCGATGGGTGGAAAGCGAGGCGCGCTTCCCCTTCCGCGGGACGGACGCGCGGTTCGTGTGCGTAGGCTCCTACCACATGCTCGCAGACCATCTCCGGGTGGGATGGCACCGCGACTTCCGAACCATGTTCAAGGACGACGATGCCTGATTCTGCGTCGAGGAGCGCTTGGGAGCGCCCCTGGCGCGAGCGCCCAGGCGAGCAAGCAGCCCTCCTCAACCCGGCCTTCGTCGGGGAGATCGTGGCGCGTGTCGTCACAGGCTACCGACGGTCGGGAGAGCGTCCGTTGCCGCTTCCCCTTGCGTTCCTCGTCCCGCCACTTGTCCTTCCCCCGGCCATTCGGGCCCTGCTGCCGAAGCGGGCGAACGCGACTTTCGGAACTTGGACCGCGATAAACGCGCCCCGCCTTGTGGACCTCCCAGACCGCATCCTCCGGCTCAGGCCAGTAACGCGCGAGGCGCTGCTTTTTCTGGCGCAGTTGGGCGCAGTGACGCTCGACGGCGACGGCGTCGTCCCGGGACCTCGTCCGCTACGCCTCGGCGTGTCGCCGTCCAAAACGACGGACGAGACCACCCACATTCGCCGCGCGGCGGATCTGGTCGGCCGTTGGTTCGGGGCGCAAGCCGACCCCGCCGCAATCATGCAGGGCCTTGGGACGACACCATGACGATGCAGATTCGTGCCATCGCGATCTACTCTCTAGACGGCGAGCGGCGCGACGTGCGGTTTGCGTTGGGGAGGCTCAACATCGTCGCGGGCGGGTCGAAGACGGGCAAGTCAGCGCTTCTGGACATCGTCGATTACTGCTGGGGGCGGAGCGAGTGCACCGTAGCCCAGGGGGAAATCCGGCGGTCGGTATCCTGGTTTGCTGTCCTCTTCGACCGCGACGGCGAGGGCATTCTCGTCGCACGCCGCAACCCCGGACCGGCGGCGGCAACGAGCGACGATATCCACTTCGAGCGGAACGCGGAGGACCTCCCTGAGCGAGACGACGGGTTCACTAAGAACATCACTGCTGACGGCCTTCGCCTCCAACTGTCCATCCTCCTGGGCATCCCGGAGAACCTGCAGGTGCCGGAGCCCGGGGCAACTCGCCAGCCGCTGGCCGCCACCTCGGGCCAAGCGATCTTCTTCTGCCTGCAGGCGCAGGACGAGATCGCGAACCGCCGCCTGCTGTTCCATAGGCAGGGCGACCAGTACATCCCGCAGCACATCAAGGACGTGCTGCCCTACTTCGTCGGGGCAGTCGATGAGGACCACTATCTCAACCAGCGCCGCTTGGCCGACGCACGGACGAGGTTGCGCCGGCTGGAACGTGACCTGGCGGATGCGGAGGCCGCAGCGGGTGAGTCGTCGGGCGCTGCAGATCGGCTCCTGGGCGAGGCGCGCCGGGCAGGCTTGATTGAATTCGGGGAGACCCCCGCCGATCCCACTGCCGTCCGCCAGTTGCTGGAGGTCGCTTCCGCGCCTCGCTCTGCAACCCTCGCCGAGTTCGAAGAGAGCGGGACCGACCTCGCGGAACTGGAGGAAAACCGGCGACGGCTACGCGTCGAAATGGACGGCATCCGCGAGGAGATCGACGAGGTGAAGCGGTTCTCGAAGGAGGCCGCGGGCTTCGAAACCGAAGCCAAGGAGCACGAGGCCCGGCTGGTCTCGATAGGCTTGGTGGGCGCAACCGACGCCGACCACGGTAGCTGTCCCCTATGCGCGAGCCGGCTGACCGTCGCCGTGCCATCCGTCGAGGAGATCAGGCGGTCCCTGACGGTCGTCGAGCGCCAACTCGCGTCGGTGAGGCGGGACAGCCCCCGCCTCCAGACGCGCCTCGCCGACCTCGAGACTCGCAGGTCCACCAAGGAGCGCGAGATCAGGGAAGCGCAGGCCCGCATTGCCGGCAGGATCGCGGAGAACGAGCGGCTGCGGGTCCAGCAGGATCGCCTCGCCGAGGGAGCCCGTGTCGCGGGCAGGATCGCCTACTTCCTGGAGAACGCCCGGACCGTGTCGGTCGGCTCGCAGCTGAGGGAGGACGTGACCAGGTGCAGGGCGCAGGTGTCCGAATTGCAGCGGCTCGTGGACCCGGAGGTCACGGAAGAGCGCCTCGCCGGTTCGCTGTCCCTTATCGCGAGCTACCTGGCGGAGTACGCCCGCCACTTGGACCTTGAACACTCCGACCACCCGCTCAGGTTCGACCGCAGAAATCTCACGGTCGTTGCAGAGTCCCCGGAAGGGCCGCTGCCGCTGGGTCAGATGGGAAGCGGGGAGAATTGGGTCGGTTACCACGTGGCGCTCCACCTCGCCCTACACCGCCTCCTCCGCCTCCGCAGGAGGCCGGTGCCGGCGTTCCTGATTCTCGACCAGCCTTCTCAGGCCCACTATCCCCCCGAGCGGGACGTGGGACAGGTCGGGGGGCAGGACGACGAGGATCAGATCGCGGTCGCGCGGCTGTTCAGGCTGCTTTGGGACTACGCTCGGGAGCTCGCGCCCACGATGCAGGTCATTGTCATGGACCATTTCGAGGTGCTCGACGACTGGTTCCGGGACGCGACCGTCGAGCGCTGGCGGGACGGCATCAAGCTCGTACCGCTAACCTGGGTTCGTTAGGCGTGAGCAAGTCATTCAACGGCTAGGCAGGCGGAGGAGCATTCGGCAAGTCGGTCAATTCTCCTTGCTGGCCACAGCGCCCAAGACCTTCGTGTGCGCGATCGGGCCGGAGCCGGTCCCTCCCCGCAACGCCGTCGCGCAACTTTCTTCCCCGCGACCCTGACGGGCCGCTTCCTCGCGAGGCAAGAAAGCCGCGCGCCGCCGTCCTCCGCTGCGCTACGGCCCTCCGGCTTCGCCTGCGGGTGCCGGGCCGTCCCGCCCCCGGCCGGGTGATCGCCACGAAGGCCGCGATGGGCGCGGCCCGTGACAGCGAGGACCCGGCCATGACCGACCGCTTCGACGACGCCGAACCCACCCACGCCGCCTCCGCCACCGCGCACCTGCTCGACGAGCTCCAGCTCCACGGCTACCGCCCCTTTGCCGACGAGCCCGACCCGCGGTCGCTGCCCGATCCCGACCGCCTCTCCGGCGCCGTCGCCGACATTTTCGACGCTCTTGTCGCCAGCCTCGGCGAGACGCGGCTCGAGCCCGACCTGCCCGACCTGCTCTGGTCGCTGGTCAACCTCTTCCATCGCGGCATCGACCGCATCGGCCGTGAGCTCGACACCAACGAGGCCGCGCAGCAGCGCTCCCAGCGCGAGCAGGACGGCTCCGAGGTCCGCTCGGTCGAGCTTGAACGCCTTCTCGCCCAGGGCCTCACGCTCATCGAGCGCCGCAACGCCTTCGAGTTCCTCCGCGATGCCGCAGCCGAGCACTTCGAGCACCACACCGGCTCTGCTTGGCGCCCGAGCGCGGGATCGATGGTCAGCCGCCGCACGATGACCGCGGCGATGATCGACAGCCGCGACTTCCTCGCCGCCAGGCGCCGCGCCGAGACCGAACCGCTGCTGCCCCCGGGCGTGCGCATCGCCTTCGCCGGCGGGGTCGAGTGGAACGACCACCAGCGCATCTGGACAGCACTCGACCGCGTGCACGCGAAGCACCCCGAGATGGTGCTGCTGCATGGCGGCACGCCGAAGGGCGCCGAGCGCATCGCCGCCTGCTGGGCCGACCAGCGCAAGGTGCCGCAGATCGTCTTCAAGCCGGACTGGCACCGGCACGCCAAGGCCGCGCCCTTCAAGCGCAACGACGCGCTGCTGGAGACGCTGCCGATCGGCGTCATCGTCTTCCCCGGCTCGGGCGTCACCGACAACCTGGCCGACAAGGCGAAGCGCCTCGGCATCCCGCTCTTCGACTTCCGCGGGGGCGGCGGGTAGCGCCGCCCGCATGACGGTGCGCTCGCGCAAAGGCGACCCGCTGCGCGCCCGCGATCCGCTACAATCGCCGCGCATCATCGCGCCTCGACCGGGGAGGGTCGCATGACGCTGGGTATCATCGTCAGCCTGTTCGGCCTCGGCACGATGCTCGTGCTGCTGTTCACGCTCGCCATATACGCCGTGCCGTTCTTCGTCGGGCTGACGGTCGGCATGTGGGCGTTCGAAACGGGCGCGGGCGTGATCGGCGCCGTGGTAGTCGGCCTCGTCGCGGGCGTGATCGCGCTGTTCGCCGCGCAGCTGCTCTTCGCCTCGGTGCGCTCACTCGCCCTGAGGGCCGTCATCGCGCTGCTGTTTGCCGCACCGGCTGCCGTGGCCGGCTACCACGCGGTGCTCGGGATCTCGGCGCTGCTCGTGCCATCGGAAACTTGGCGCCACATCTTCGCGGCGATCGGCGGTCTCGCCGTGGGTGTCTCCGCGGCAGTCCAGCTGGCTGCGTTTGCGGGCGCCGGCGCCCAGCCGAGGCAGGCCACCGCTGGCCGTCCAGACGCAGAGTTCGCCGAAGACGCGGGACCTGATCAGCCTCGCCTGCCATCCCCTTCCACGGCACGCCTGCCCACGCCGTCATCGGGCTCGCGCGGCTGAGCCGAGGGAGGGCGGCCCTCGGCGGGACCATCCGCGCCGCGACCCGTACAGCCGGGATGAGGCGTAGCAGGGCCAGCGTCTCGCCTTCCCCGTTCCGGCCGGATCCTCCCTTGTGCACGCCATGGGCGCCGTGACCGCGATGGTTGGTCCATCGCTCTTGTGCCCGGCGCGGCGAGCGTCGCCTGCTGTCTCCGTGGTCCGTCCGGTGTCGCGCTGCCACGCTGCCTCGGATGGCCTGATCTGGCCGAGGAACGGCTGACGCCTCGGGCGCCTCGGCCGCAACGGCGCCGGTGCGACTTTCTTCCCCTGCGCGTGCCGCGCATTCCTCGCGAGGCAAGAAAGTCTCCCAGCCCCGTCCTCCGCTGCGCTG